>DASXAP010000197.1:0-3789 GCA_036406655.1 Xanthobacteraceae bacterium
TCCAGGGCGAGACGAGGACCGGGCTCAGCATCTTCTGGCCCAACGAGGGACTGGATGAAGGGCCGATCCTGCTGCAGAAGGAGGTCGCGATCGGCCCTGACGACACGCTCGGCTCGCTCTACTTCAACCACCTGTTCCCGATGGGCGTCGATGCGATGATGGAGGCGCTCGCGCTGGTGCGCGCGGGCAAGGCGCCGGCGATCGCGCAGGACGATACGCAAGCGACCTACGAGAGCTGGTGCGGCAAGAAGGATGCCGGGATCGACTGGTCCAAGCCGGCGTCCGCTGTCTACAATCTCATCCGCGGCTGCAACCCGCAGCCCGGCGCCTGGACCACGCACAAGGGCGCCGTGACGCAGATCTTCGACTGCGCCAGGTCGGAAGGCGGCTGCGAGCCAGGCGAGGTCATCGAGCTTGCGCCCACCGGCGTGCGCGTCGCCACCTCCGACGGCGCAATCACCATCAAGCGCGTCCGCAACCGCACCGGCCAGAAGATCTCCGCCGCCGAATGGGTCGCAGAAGCGGGTATACGCATCGGCGACCGCCTCGGGCGGTAACCGCTCTGCTGCATTCACTCCCCCGCCCCCAACATGGGGGCGGGTTGGGGTGGGGGAAGCGAGCGATAACTGTCTCACATCGAAACGCGGCTTCCCCCTCCCTAACCCGCCCCCGTGTCGGGGGCGGGGATGTCAGAGTGCGCCTTCTGCATATGCGATTGCCCTGCGCGCGCCGCCGGTCCCTACGCCGCGCTGCGCTTGTTCAGCAGATCCACCAGCGTGCTGCCGAGGCGGGCAGGCGAGGGCGAGACGCGGATGCCCGCTGCTTCGAGCGCGGCGATCTTGTCCTCCGCGCCGCCCTTGCCGCCCGAGATGATGGCCCCGGCGTGGCCCATGCGGCGGCCGGGCGGGGCGGTGCGGCCGGCAATGAAGCCGACCATCGGTTTTGTGCGGCCCTTCTTCGCCTCGCTGGCGATGAAGGCCGCGGCTTCCTCCTCGGCCGAGCCGCCGATCTCCCCGATCATGACGATCGACTGGGTTTCCGGATCGGACAGGAAGAGGTCGAGCATCTCGATGAACTCCGTGCCCTTCACGGGATCGCCGCCGATGCCGACCGCGGTGGTCTGGCCGAGGCCTGCGCGCGTCGTCTGATAGACCGCTTCGTAGGTGAGCGTCCCGGAGCGCGACACGATCCCGACCGAACCGCGCTTGAAGATGTTGCCCGGCATGATGCCGATCTTGCATTCGTCCGCCGTCATCACACCCGGGCAGTTCGGCCCGATCAGGCGCGACCGCGATCCGGTGAGCGCGCGCCTGACCTTGACCATGTCGAGCACCGGGATGCCCTCGGTGATGCACACGATGAGCGGGAGCTGGGCGGCGATCGCCTCGCAGATCGCGTCGGCCGCGCCGGCCGGCGGCACGTAGATGACGGCCGCGTCCGCGCCGGTCTGGTCGCGTGCCTCGGCGACCGTGTCGAAGACCGGCAGGTCGAGATGGGTCGTGCCGCCTTTGCCCGGCGAGACGCCGCCGACCATCTTGGTGCCATAGGCGACCGCCTGCTGCGAGTGGAAGGTTCCGGTCTTTCCGGTGAAGCCCTGGCAGATGACCTTGGTGTTCCTGTGGACGAGAATGGACATCAGGCCGCGCTCCCTTGGGTCTTGATGGCGTTGACGATCTTCTGTGCCGCGTCGTCGAGATCGTCGGCCGCGATCACGTCAAGTCCCGAGTCGTTGATGATCTTCTTGCCGAGCTCGACATTGGTGCCTTCGAGCCGCACCACCAGCGGCACCGAGAGGCCCACCTCCTTCACGGCGGCGATGACGCCCTCCGCGATGACGTCGCAGCGCATGATGCCGCCGAAGATGTTGACCAGGATGCCCTGCACGTTCGGGTCGGCGGTGATGATCTTGAAGGCAGCGGTGACCTTCTCCTTGGAGGCGCTGCCGCCGACATCGAGGAAGTTGGCCGGCGCTTCGCCGTACAGCTTGATGATGTCCAGCGTCGCCATCGCCAGGCCGGCACCGTTCACCATGCAGCCGATCGTGCCGTCGAGCGCAATGTAGGAAAGGTCGTGCTTGGAGGCTTCTATCTCCTTGGCATCTTCTTCCGTCTCGTCGCGCAGGGCGACGATGTCGGGGTGCCGGTACAAAGCGTTGCCGTCGAAGCCGACCTTGGCATCGAGACAGAGCAGCCGCCCGTCCTTGGTCTCGATCAGCGGGTTGATCTCGAGCAGGCTCATGTCCTTGCTGATGAAGGCGCGATAGAGCGCGGTCAGCAGCTGCTCGGCCTGCTTGGCGAGGTCGCCGGACAGCTTGAGCGTTCGTGCCACCAGCCGGCCGTGATGCGGCATGATGCCGGTCGCGGGATCGACCGCGAAGGTGACGATCTTCTCCGGCGTCTTGCGGGCAACCTCCTCGATGTCCATGCCGCCCTCGGTCGAGACCACGAACGCGACGCACCCGGTCGCGCGATCGACCAGGGCGGAGAGATAGAGCTCGCGCGCGATCTGCGAGCCGTCCTCGATATAGAGCCGGTTCACCACCTTTCCGGCAGGGCCGGTCTGGTGGGTGACGAGAGTCTTGCCGAGCATCTGGCGGACATGCGCCTCAACTTCCTCGACGGAGCGGGCCAGGCGCACGCCGCCCTTCTCTCCGGCTTCGGCCTCCTTGAAGCGGCCCTTGCCGCGGCCGCCGGCGTGGATCTGGCTCTTGACGACCCAGAGCGGACCACCCAGCTCGCGCGCGGCGGCTTGCGCTTCATCGACCGAACGCACCGCCCTGCCGCGCAGAACGGGAACGCCGAACTCCTTGAGCACGGCCTTGGCCTGGTATTCGTGGATGTTCATGAAGTTGTTGCTCCTTCGGTCTCACGCGGCTGTGCCGCGCTCTTGCCTGCCGATATTGGCCGCCGAGGTGTAGAGGCCGGCGATCGTCGCCCGCTGCTGCACCAGCGCGAGCACGGTGTCGATGGTGGGTGTCGGCACATCCAGGAGCCGCCCGATTTCCTGGACCACGGTCACCAGCGGGTCGATCTCCATCGGCCGGCCGCGCTCCAGGTCCTGCATCATCGAGGTCTTGTGCGCGCCGACGGCGCCCGCGCCGTTGATGCGTCGCTCGATATCGACGCGGAATTGCACGCCCAGCTTTTCGGCGATCGTCTGGGTTTCCAGCATCATGCGGCGCGACACCGCGCGCGTGCCTGGGTCGGAGGCGATGATGTCGAGCGTGCCGTGGGTGAGGGCGCTGATCGGGTTGAAGCAGACGTTGCCCCACAGCTTCAGCCAGATCTCGTCGCGGATGTTGTCGAGCACCGGCGCGCGGAAGCCGGCCCCGGTCATGAGCGCGCTCAGGCGCTCGATGCGTGGCGTCAACTCGCCGGACGGCTCGCCGATCGGGAATCTGTCGCCGTAGTCATGCTTGATCACGCCGGGCGCGACCACCTCGGTCGCCGGATAGACGATGCAGCCGATGCCCCGCTCGGGGCCAAGCACGGACCATTGCCGGGCGCCGGGATCGATCGCTTCGAGCGTGGTGCCTTCGAGGGACCCGCCGTGGCGATGGAAATACCAATAGGGAATCCCGTTGTAGGCCGTCACGATCGCGCTCTCTTGCCCCAGGAGCGGCTTCATCGCATCGAGGACGCCGGAGATCTGGTGCGCCTTGAGCGTGACGATCACATAGTCCTGCGGGCCGAGCTCGGACGGATCGTCGGTGCAGCGCGGATGGGCGACCCGCTCCTCGCCGCCGATCAGGAGCTTGAGGCCGTCGCTGCGCATGGCCGCGAGATGGGC
>DASXAP010000198.1:0-10816 GCA_036406655.1 Xanthobacteraceae bacterium
CATCGCTATTCCCCCTGAAAATTGCCGAGCGGAGCCGGCAAGTACCCCTTACTACTCTCGCAGGGCCAATAGGAAGCCCTTTGGCGACTTGTTCGGGCTGCCGAGTAGCACGGGCGGCCACCTGTATTCCTTTCAAGAGCCAATAGGAAGCCGCCGGCGCGGTTTCCGGCTGCGCCCGGCTACCCTGCTAGCCCCCGGAGCCGGAAAGCGTGCCAGCGGGCTTTATATTGGACCAATTTTGGACCGACTGTCCGCGCCTGAGGCTTAAACCCTTGATTTCCCTGGCGCTCCCTAGGGGACTCGAACCCCTGTTTTCGCCGTGAGAGGGCGACGTCCTGGGCCGCTAGACGAAGGGAGCCGCGGGGAAAGGGTGGAGATAGACCCGATGGCGACCCCGCGCAAGCGCCCGGGCGCGAGCCTCGCTGAATCCTGCGATGACCTGCCCGGGAAGGCCGCGCACAAACGCTTCCATACACAGGGCCGGGCTTGCCCCGGCTTGTCCCGGCTGGTCAGAGCCACCTCGATTGCGAAGCCACCGCAACGCCGGCCTATCGGAATCGCCGGGACGAGCCGGGCGATGACCGGACGAGAGGAAGGTGACCGGAGGAGAGGAAGGTAACCGGGACGAGAGGAGCATCAACGCAGGAGAGGAAGTTCACCGAAAGGCAGCTCAGATATGTTCCATCATCTGCGCGCGCTCCTCGTCGGTCACCCGGTAGAAGTCGCGCTGCCATTCCCGCGTCTTCTGCCGCAGATAGATGTCGCGAAACTCCTCGCCGAGGCTCTGCTTGACCAGGGGATCGGCATGGAAGCCGTCGAGCGCCTCGATCAGCGTGCGCGGCAGCCGCTCCGGCAGCGGCTCCCGCGGCTTGGCGCGCCCCTCGACCAGGTCGTAGAGGTTCTCGTTCCAGGGCGCGCCGGGATCGGCCTCCTTCTCCACCCCGTCCATCCCCGCCGCCAGCGAGAAGGCGGCGGTGAGATAGAAGTTGGTGCTGATGTCGGGGGAGCGGTTCTCGACGCAGTAGCGGTTCATCGGCAGCCGCAGCATCGCCGAGCGGTTGTTGCGGCCGTAGCAGCGCAGCACCGGCGCCCACGACATGTCGGCCATGTCGCCCTGGGCGATCAGCCCCTTGTAGGAGTTGCAGGTCGGGCAGGCGAGCGCGGTGAGCGCAGGCGCGTGCGCGAGCAGGCCCGCGGTGAAGTGGAAGGCGATGTCGGGGAAGCCGATATTGTAGCGGCGGGCGAACTCGCCGGTGCCGCCGTGCGCGGGATCGAACACGTTGATGCGCCGCGTGCGGTCGGCGAGCGACATGTTGAAATGGGCGCCGGAGCGGAAGTCGCTGCTGAACGGCTTGGGCATGAAGGTGGCGATCGCCCCGAGCGAGCGGGCGACGTGCTTGGCCATGAACCGCAGGAAGATCAGCCGGTCGCACATGGTGAGCGCGTCGGCATAGGCGAAATCGAACTCGTACTGGCCGCGGCCGCCTTCCTGGTCGAAGGAATAGACGCCCCAGCCGAGCTCGGTCATGTGCTCCACCATGGGGTGGAGGAAGCTCAGCGACTGCAGGGTCTGGTCGACGTCATAGGCGGGACACATGCCCTGATAGCTGCTGTCGACGATCGGATGCCACGCGCCGTTCGCCCGGCGGAACACGTAGAGCTCGGTCTCGACCCCGATGTTGAAGACGTGCCGGCCGGCTTTTTCCAGAACCCGCTTGAGCATGACCCGCGCGCAGTTCGGATAGGGCTCCCCGCGGTAGTAGAGATCGCTGGCGAACCAGGCGAAGCGCCTGTCCCAGGGCAGGATCATCAGGCTTGCCAGGTCGGGCAGCGCCGCGCACTCGTCCTCCTGCGGGCCGACGAGCCCCATCCCCTCCATCGCCCCGACGGTGAACAGCTCGGAGCCGCGCGCCATCTTCTCGAAGCTCGCGATCGGGCAGGTCTTGGCCTTGGGCACCCCGTGCACGTCGACGTAGGTGGCGAGGCAGTACTGCACGCCCTTCCCCACGAGCTCGCGCTTGGTCTCGGCGATCAGCTTGTCATCGTGCACCGGCATCTCCTTCAAGGCTTGGTGCCGGCCCGGCAGCGCGGCTCATTCGGCGGCCGTCCGCCGCATCGCCGGCAGTGGCCCCACCACCCGGTCGAGGATCCAGTTGTCGATCGCGTGCACGAGCGGCTCCATGGTCGAGAACCGGCCCGGCCGCGCCAGCGGGTTGGACAGGCCCCGCAGCTGGGTCTCGGCGATGCCGTTGTCCTCGCTGATCACCAGATCGAAGCGCTTGTGGTAGTTCGGCACGATCCGCTCGAAGTCGGGCCGCTCGACCGTGACCCGCGGGAAGCAGAACCCGGCGGAATAGCGCACCAGGCACGGCCCGTCCGGCGCCATCTGCTTGAACCAGACGCAGTCGAGATCGGCGCCGATCACCGTGCAGGGATAGATCAGGATGTACTGGGCGCCCCGGGCGGCCGGCCCGCGCAGCGTCGGAATCGGCTCGAACGCGACGTCATCGCCCAGCGTCGCGCGGGAGGCGGTGGTCAGCGTCTGCAGGATCACCCAGTTGCCGGGCGCGCCGTCGACCGGATTCCATTCCGCCTTGATGCCGCCGATCGTCTTCTGATGCACCGTCGGCAGATGGAAGCTCTCCATCGAGTTCTCGATGTAGCTCTTCCAGTTGGTCGCGACCGTGAAGTCGCGCCGCTTGACCGTGACCATGCTCGCGAAGTCGTAGGATTCGGTGAAGCGGTCGAGGTCGCCCAGATAGTCGCGCAGGCTCACCGCGCCGGGATCGAAGTTGACGAACAGGAAGCCGCACCAGGTCTCGAGTCGCACCTCGATCAGGCCGTACTCGGCGGCGGCGAAGTCGCGCGTGCTCTGCATGCCATTCGAGCCGCGCAGCGCGCCGGTCGTGGAATAGAGCCAGCTGTGATAGGGACAGCGGATCGACTTGCAGCTCCCCTCGCCCTCCACGAGCTTCGCACCGCGATGCCGGCAGGAGTTGACGAGGGCGCGGATCCTGCCGTCCTCGCCGTGGATGACGATCAGCGAGATGCCGACCAGCGTGCAGGTGAAGAAGTCGCCGGAATTCCTCACGTAGTCGACGCGGCCGATGAGATTCCAGCACTTCATGAAGATGCTGGACACCTCGCGCTCGTAGAAGACGGGCGAGGTGTAGCATTCCGGCGGCAGGGTCGCGGCTTCAAGCAGCGGACGGCGCACCGCGGCATAGCGGGCCGGATCGAGCAAATCGGTCATCGTCTCCTCCGCTCTCCAGCCGCTCCCGGCAGTGGACGGCGCAGCCGTTCCCCCCGCCCGACCTTTATTTAATCGTTCAATTAAATTCTGTACGCCGTTCCTTTTTGCCTGACAAGGCGGGGGCGAGGCGCTAGAAAGAAGAGGCGATGCGCTGCCTGGCGCAGCAGGATGTGGAGGGGTGGTCATGGCCGGGCTCGCTCCCGGCGATCCCGATGCATGCGGCACCATGGTGCCGTGGTCATCGGGATGCGCGGGAGCCCGCGCATGACCCAGGGCAGATGAGCAGAGCGCGCTCCCCGAGAACGGCCGCGGCGCGGAGCCGGCGCAGGCGGCGTCGCCCGCCTCGTCCTCGGGCCGCAAGCCCGGCAGCCGGCAACGGCCGGTCCGGCGCGATCCTCGAGGCGGCGCTGCGGCTCTTCTCCGGAGGGGGCTACACCGGGGTGTCGATCAAGGACATCGCCCGCTCGGCCGGCGTGAACTCGGGACTGCTCTACTACTATTTCGCCAGCAAGGAGCACCTGTTCGTCGAGGCGCTGAAATATTCCGCGCGCATCGCCACGCTCCACGAGGCGCGGCCGAAGGAGCGCGCCGCCCCCGTCGCCACGATCAACTTCTGGTTCGACGCCAACGCGAGGATGGCGATGCCGCTCGGGCAGATGCTGCGCCTGATGCTCGAGTACCGGGCGACGCGCAGGCGCTCGCTTTCGATCGAGCGGCTGATCCGCGATTTCTACGCGGCCGAGATGGGCGTCCTGGAAAGCGCCATCGCGCGCGGGATCGAGGCCGGGCTGTTCCGGCCGGTCGACACGACGCGGACCTCGTTGTTCGTCTCCACCCATCTCGACGGGCTGATGGTGGCCGCCGCGATCCGTCCCGGCTACGACCTGCGCGCGGGCTTTCTGCAGATGCGACGCATCCTGTTCGCCTGGCTCGGCCATGCGAGCCGCAAATCGCCCCTCCGCACGAAGCTGCGGGCGGTCGCCTGACCCGGAGGAGGCCATGCCGCGGCGCTGGGAGCTGATGACCAGCCCGGAGCTCGGCCGGCTCGCCGCCGAGGGGCTCGATCTCGCGCTCCTCCCGGTCGGCGCGACCGAGCAGCACGGTCCGCACCTCGCCACCGGCTGCGACACGATCTCGCCCGAGGAGATCGCCTGGCGCGTGTCGGAGGCGACCGGCGTGGTGGTCCTCCCCGCCATTCCCTACGGGATCTCGCTCGGCCACACCGCCCGCTGGCCGGGCACGGTGTCGCTGCATCCGCAGACGCTGCTGCAGCTGGTGCTCGAGGTGGGCCGCTGGGTCGTGGGCTCGGGCTTCGGCAGGCTCATCATGCTCAACGGCAACGGGCCCAACGCGCCGGCGCTCGAATGCGCGCGCATGCAGCTGCGCTACGAGTTTCCCCGCTGCCGCTTCCGCGTGCTCTCGCTGTTCGACTGCTCGGCGCGGGTGCAGCAGCACTATTTCTCGGACGCCGCCGACATCCACGCCAACCGCGGCGAGACCTCGCTCTTGATGCACATGCGCCCCGCCGCGGTGCGGCCGGAGCAACGCGTTGACGAGGAGGACGTGACCGTCGGCCGCGTCTTCTCCTACGACATGCCCGCGACCACCGCGAGCGGCGTGGTCGGCCGGCCGAGCCTCGCCTCCGCCGCCGACGGCGCAGCTCTCGCGCGGATGCTGGTCGAGGATCTGAGCGCCATCGTGCGGGCGGCGCTCGCCGAGGAGTGGCCGCGCCCGCCGGAGCCGCAATGAGGACCCAGGATGGAGCTTGTTCGGCTGGGACGCAGCGGCCCCGAGGTCTCCCGCCTGTCGATCGGCACGATGACCTTCGGCACCCGGCTCGACGAGGCGCAGGCCCACCGCCTGCTCGACGAAGCCTATGCGGCGGGAGTGAACTTCTTCGACACCGCCGAGATCTATCCGGCGCCCGCGGAGGCCGAGACCTACGGGCTCGCCGAGCGCATTCTCGGGCGCTGGCTCAGGCGGGTGCCGCGCGAGCGGGTGGTGATCGCGAGCAAGCTCGCCGGCGGGAAGCGCCCGGAAGGCCCGCATCTGCCGTGGCTCCGCGGCGGCACGACCGCGGTCGACAGGGCCCAGGTCAAGGCTGCATGCGAGGGCTCGCTGCAGCGGCTCGACACCGATTACATCGACATCTACCAGCCGCATTGGCCGGATCGGAAGGTGCCGATCGCGGCGCAGCGCGAGGCGCTCGCGCGCCTGGTCGAGGAGGGAAAGGTCCGCCATGTCGGGCTGAGCAACGAGACGCCGTGGGGTCTCACCGCCTTCTGCGCCGCCGCACCTCTACGGGCGCGCCCGGTCTCGGCGCAGAATGCCTACAACCTCCTGCAGCGCCGCGTCGAGCACGGCCTTGCCGAGGCGTGCGAGCGGGAAGCGGTGGGCTTCATCGCCTATTCGCCCCTCGCCATGGGCGTGCTGAGCGGAAAATACGGCGGCGGCCGCCGCCCGGCCGGGGGCCGGCTGTCGAGCCCCAATCGCTACAGCGACATGTATCTGCAGGAGCGCCTGCTCGCCGTGGCCGACGCCTATGCCGGCGTCGCCCGGGCGCATGCTCTCGACCCCGTGGACATGGCCTATGCCTGGGTGCGCGAGCAGCCGATCGTCGCGAGCGTCTTGTCGAGCTTCTCCGCGGTCGAGCAGCTGCAGCCGTTCCTGCGCAGCGCCGCGACGCGCCTCGATGCGGCGATCATGTCGCAGCTCGAGTCGGTCAGGCAGACGCACGACGCGCGCTGGAATATGCTTGGGTGAGAAACGCCGAAGAGGGAGAGTGACGATGAGAACGATACGGCAGACGCGAATATCGCGACGGCAGGCGCTGGTCGGGACCGCCGCCGCGCTCACCGCTTCCAGGTTTCCGGCGCCGGCCGTCGCGCAGGGGCCGACCAGCATCAAGATGACGCTGCCCTGGCTGCCGCAGGGCTCGCAGTTCTTCGCCTTCGTCGCCCGTAACCGCGGCTACTGGAAGACGCGCGGGCTCAGCGTCGACATCGCCCGCGGCTTCGGCTCGGCGGCTGCCATCCAGACGATCACCCAGGGCCAGATGCAGACCGGCATCATCGCCGCCCCCTCGGTACTGGTCGGAGCCGCGCAAGGTCTCGACACCCGCGTCGTCGGCATCGCCGGCTACGATTCGACCATGGGTTTCCTGGTGCTCGAGGAATCGCCGATCAAATCGCTCAAGGATCTGGAAGGGCGCAAGCTCGGCTCGACGCTCCAGTCGGCCGAGGTGCCGTTCATCGACCACTTCCTCACCCTCTCGGGCGTCGACCCGGCCAAGGTCGCCCGCGTCGCGCTGCAGGCGACCGCCCTCGAGACCACGCTGATGAACAAGCAGGTCGATGCGATCTCGGTGTTTGCCACCTCCAACATGCCGAGCCTGCTCGTGCAGGGGATCAAGTTCCGCTTCTTCAACTTCGCCGACGTCGGCATCCGGCTCTATTCCAACTGCCTCACCACGAGCCCCGGCTATCTCAAGGACAACCGGGCGACCGTCGAGGCCTGGGCCGACGGCATGAACGAGGGGCTGAAATACTGCGTCACCAACTTCGAGGAGGCCGTCGACATCTTCGTCAGCGAGGTGCCCGAGGTGAAGATGTCCTCGACCGGCAAGGCGCATACCCGCTACGGCGCCGGCCTGTTCCTCGCCGCCTATCTGACGCCCGAGCTGCGCGAGCACGGTATCGGCTGGGGCGACCCGGCTTCGCTCCGCCAGCAGGCGGAGCTGGTGATGAAATACGCCGTCGGCCCCGGGGCGAGACGCCCGGACACCGACGTGATCTTCAGCAACGAGATGGCGGGGAAGATCAAGCTCACCGGCGTCGAAGGGGAGACGGCACGCAAGTCGGCGAGCGAGTTCGCGCCGCTCCTCGGAATGAAGCTCTGAGCATGCTGCGAGCCGATTGTCGTAGGGTGGGCGAAATCGCCTCGTGATCGCGCTGCTGGGCGAGGCGCGACGGCGATTTCGCCCACCATGGCCCACGGCGGCGGTGGGCAACGGCGCGGCAAGGTTTCGATGCGTGAAGGAATCGCCCGGCGCCGTTGCCCACCCTACGGAGCTGATTCGGCCTGATCGGAGCGAGCGCGATGGACATGCCGGTCTCCGCCGCCAGCCCACCGGCCTTCGTCCGGCTGGTGAAGGTCGGCAAGAGCTTCCGCAGCGAGGGCACGAGCAACGAGGTGCTGCGCAACGTCAGCTTCGAGGTCGCCGACCGGCAGTTCATCTCCATCCTCGGGCCTTCCGGCTGCGGCAAGAGCACGCTCTTGATGATGCTGGCCGGGCTCGAGCCGGTGAGCAGCGGCTTCATCGAGATCGGCGGGCAGCTGATGCGCGCTCCGCGCCGCGACATCGGCGTCATCTTCCAGGACCCGACGCTGCTGCCGTGGAGATCGGCGCTGGAGAACGTGCTGTTTCCGATCGAGATCTACGGGCTTCCCTCGGCCAGGTACCAGGCCCGCGCCGAGGCGCTGCTCGAGCTCGTCGGGCTCACCGAGGCGCGGCAGCGGCGGCCGCGGCAGCTCTCCGGCGGGATGCGCCAGCGGGTGGCGATCTGCCGGGCGCTCATCCACGAGCCGAAGCTCCTGCTGATGGACGAGCCGTTCTCGGCGCTCGACGCCATCACCCGCGACGAGCTCAACGTGACGTTGCTCGACATCTGGGAGCGCTACCACCAGACCGCGTTCTTCGTGACCCACTCGATCCGCGAGGCCGTGTTCCTGTCCGATCGCGTGATCGTGCTCGGCAGGCGGCCCGGGCAGGTGGTGCTCGAGGTTGCGATCCCGTTCGCGCGGCCGCGCGACCTCGCCATGGGCGAGACCGTCGAGTTCAACCGGATCTGCGGCGAGCTGCGGCGGGCGATCGCCGAGAGCCATGCCGCCGCGGCACGGAGGGCGGCGCGGGCCGGCACATGAAAGAGGACGTGCTGATCGGCGAGCCGCAGGCAGCGCAGCGCGGCCGCGTGCATGCCGTGGGCAGGCTCACCCGGCAGACGATGCTGCCGGTCATCACCGCGCTCGTGCTGCTCGCGACCTGGGAGGTCTCGGTCGAGCTCACCGGCCTGCGCCCCGCGGTGCTGCCGGCACCGAGCGCGGTCCTCGAGACCATGTGGACGCAGCGCGAGCTCCTCGCCGTCAACGCCGTTCCCACCGCGCTCGAGACGATCGGCGGCTTCATCCTCTCGGTCGTGCTCGGCGGCCTGCTCGGCATTCTCCTGACCTACTCGATGCTCGCCCGCGAGTCCCTCTACCCCAACGTCATCCTGTTCCAGCTGATCCCCAAGGTGGCGGTCGCGCCGCTGTTCATGCTCTGGCTCGGCATCGGCTGGGAATCGCGGCTGGCGATCTCGCTGTTCATCGCCTTCTTTCCGATCGTCATCTCGACGGTCACCGGGCTCAATGCCGCCGACCCGGCGATTCTGCGCCTGTGCGAAAGCCTGACCGCGACGCGCGCCCAGGTGTTCTTCAAGATCCGCCTGCCCTACTCGCTGCCGTTCCTCTTCAACGGCATGAAGATTTCCATGACGCTCGCCATCATCGGGGTGATCGTCGGCGAGTTCATCACCTCGCAGCGCGGGCTCGGCTACATCATCCTGTTCGCCGGCTCGCGGCTCGAGACCGCCGTGGTCATGGCGGCGCTGCTGGTGCTCTGCCTGGTCGGGCTCGTGCTCTACGGGCTCGTTGCGCTCGGCGAGCAGCTCATCATGCGCCGTTTCGGCGGCTGACCTCCCGGGCATGCTCGGATCAATTCACTCTCCCATGTCGCTTGTCCCGTTTCTTCCCTGTCACCGCCGGGCTCGGCCCGGCTCGGCCCGGCGATGACTGGGGACGGAGTGGTCGACTGAAGCACGGTTGCGGTCTGATGCAGGCCTCACGTAGAAGCTTCGGCAGTCATGCCCGGCCTCAGGCCGGCCGTCCCGAGCTTGAATCGGGATCGCCGGGACAAGCCCGGCGATGACAGGTGAGGTTTTTTGAGCCAAACGGAGGTGGATTGATGCGAGTTTCGTTCCAGCTTGTGGCCTTCGCGGCGGCGATGTCGCTCCTCGCCGGCATCGGCGATGCGCGCGCGCAGGAGCCGATCCGCATCGGCGTGCTGCAGCCGATGACCGGGCCGGCGACTAAGAACGGCACCGAGAACTTCACGGCGATGGAGATCGCCCGCGACCTGATCAACGAGCGCGGCGGCATCAACGGGCGCAAGGTCGAGCTCCTGCTCGCCGACGTCCCGACGCCGACCGCCGCGGTGAGCGAGACCGAGCGCCTGATCACCGCCGAGCACGTCAGGATCACGCTCGGCTCGGGCGTCTCGCAGCTCGCCATCCCGGTGAGCCAGACCGCCGAGCGGCACGGCGTGTTCCATTGGGAGACCGCGGGCGCCGCCGACATCATCACCAAGCGCGGTTTCAAGTACACGTTCCAGGTGGGGCCGGCCGCCTATCGCTACAGCCAGGCGGCGGTGGACATCGTCGTCGAGCAGCTCGCCGGCAAGCTCGGCAAGCCGCTTGCCGACCTGCGCGTCGCCCTCCTGTGGGAGAACCGCGCCTTCGGCAAGTCGGTCGGCGACGGCGTGCGCGGCTACGCGCAGCAGAAAGGCGTCAAGCTCATCTACGACGAGGGCTACGACCAGACCCTCACCGACATGACGCCGATCGTGCAGAAGCTCAAGGACGTGAAGCCCGACGTGCTGATCGCCATCTCGTTTCCCAACGACGCCATCCTGTTCCAGCGCAAGGCCAAGGAGCTCGACTTCAACGTCGGCGCGCTGATCGGGGTGAGCGCCGGCTACTCCAATCCCGACCTGCGCGATTCGATCGGCGACATGGTGAACGGCATCTTCGTCTCCGACTTCGCCGCCAAGGTGAACCCGAAGGCGCTCCTCCCCGACACCGTCAAGATCGCCGAGGAGTTCTTCCGCCGCTACGACGCCAGGATGCGGCGGCCGCCGGCCGGCCACGCCTCCTCGAGCTTCTCCGCCACCTGGGCGCTGTTCACCGAGGTGCTGCCGAAGGCCAAGGCGATCGAGCCCGCCGAGCTGCGCGACATCGCGCTCAAGCTCGACCTGCCGCCCGGCAGCCTCGCCAACGGCAGCGGCATCAAGTTCACCAACCACGACTGGCCGGTCGACCCCAAGGACGCCGGGCAGAACCTGCGCGCCTCGATCGGCGTGTGGCAGTGGCAGAAATCCGGCAACAACCAGGTGTTCCCGATCAACCTCGCCACCCACGACATGGTCATGGTGCCGCTGCCGCCATGGAGCCAGCGCTGACTTGACGTTCCGACCGGGCCGGATCGGAGCGTCGCCACGGCCGTCCCGTCGCCGCCCCTCGGACGGTCATGGCCGGACTCGTGCCGCCGCGTGCCGGCGATACATCGCCACTCTCTCGGACCGTCATGGCCGGCCTCGAGCCGGCCATCCCGATCCTGAATCGGGATCGCCGGGACAAGCCCGGCGATGACACACCAAGGACCTCCCGCGCGATGCTGACCATCGGCCAGCTCATCTTCTCCGGCTTCCTCCTCGGCGGCATCTATGCGCTGATGAGCATGGGCCTCACG
>DASXAP010000199.1:0-51999 GCA_036406655.1 Xanthobacteraceae bacterium
GCTCGGCGCCGCCGCGCTGGCCGGAACCTCGTTTCCGATCGATCGCCATGCGACCGCCAAGGCGCTCGGCTTCGACCGTCCGATGGCCAATTCGCTGGACGCCGTTTCCGATCGCGATTTTGTGCTGGAAGCGCTGTCGGCCGCCGCCCTCACCGCCATGCATCTCTCCCGTTTCGCCGAGGAGATCGTGATCTGGAGCTCGCCGCTCCTGGGCCTGATCTCGCTGTCGGATCGCTTCACCACCGGCTCCTCGATGATGCCGCAGAAGCGCAACCCCGACGCCGCCGAGCTGGTGCGAGCCAAGACCGGCCGCATCGTCGCCGCCTTCGAGGGGCTGCTGATCGTCATGAAGGGACTGCCGCTCGCCTACCAGAAGGACATGCAGGAGGACAAGCAGGGCGCCATCGACGCTTTCGAAGCGCTGATGCTGGCCATCGCAGCGATGACCGGCATGGTGCGCGACATGACCCCCGATGCAACCCGCATGCGCAACGCGGCGGCGGAAGGCTATTCGACCGCGACCGATCTTGCCGATTGGCTGGTGCGCACGCTCAAGCTGCCGTTCCGGGAGGCGCACCATCTGACCGGGCGGATCGTCGCTCAGGCGGCTGCGAAGGGGCTCCCGCTGCATGAGCTGCCGCTCGCCGCCATGCAGGCCATCGACAAGCGCATCAACAGCGATGTCTTTGCGGTGCTTTCGATCGAGAATTCCGTCAACAGCCGGGTCAGCCAGGGTGGCACGGCACCGAAGAACGTGCGTCGGGAAGCCCGCCGCTGGCTCAAGGCGCTGGCAAGAGAGCAGCGATAGGGCCGGGCTCTGCCAACAGGGCCGGGCTCTGCCACGCTGTCGCCGCTTAGCTGCGATCTGCTATGCTGGGGTCGATCGGGAGCGGAGCATTGAGCCCGTTGTCGCGGAAGGGGATGGTTCGGGTCTGCGCCATCACGCTGCTCGCCGCGCTGGCGCTGTCCGGCTGCGGGCGCAAAGGCGGGCTCGACCTGCCCCCGGCGGCGTCCGTCGCCGCTCCCGCGCCCGCTGCCGGGCCGGCCGGCCAGAGCGGCCGGCAGCTCGGGCCTGACGGCCGGCCACTGCCGGCCCCGCCGCCTCCGCGACACACACCGCTCGACTGGCTCATCGACTGAGGCTCTCCTCGGACCAGCCATGCATCATTTCGACTATCGCAACGGCGTGCTGCACGCCGAGGCGGTCGATCTCACCGAGGTCGCGCGCGCGGTAGGCACCCCGTTTTACTGCTACTCGACTGCCACTCTCACCCGCCACTACCAGGTATTTGCCGGCGCCTTCGCCGACGTCGACGCGCTCGTCTGCTATTCCTTGAAGGCGAACTCGAACCAGGCGGTGATCAGGACCCTGGCCGCTCTCGGCGCCGGCGCCGACGCTGTTTCCGGCGGCGAGATCAAGCGCGCGCTCGCCGCCGGGGTGCCACGCGACAGGATCATGTTCTCCGGGATCGGCAAGACGGCGGACGAGCTCGCGCTGGCCGTCGAGGAGGACATCCTGTGCATCAACATCGAGTCCGAGGCCGAGCTCGAGCTCCTGTCCTGCATCGCCGCGGGCAGGGACCGTACCGCACGCATCTCGGTGCGCGTCAATCCCGATGTCGACGCTCGCACTCACGCCAAGATTGCGACCGGCCTCGCCGAGAGCAAGTTCGGCATTCCAATCAGCCGCGCGCGCACGGTGTACGCGCAGGCGGCGAAGCTGCCGGGATTGCAGGTCATCGGGGTCGATATGCACATCGGCAGCCAGATCACCGCGCTCGAGCCGTTCGACGACGCCTTTGCGTTGCTGTCCGACTTCGTGCACGGGTTGCGTTCCGATGGGCACAGCATCAGCCACATCGATCTCGGCGGCGGTCTCGGTATTCCCTATCGCGAGGACAATGAGCCTCCGCCGCATCCGGAGGCGTATGCCGAGCTGGTCAAGCGAGCCACCCGCGACCTCGGCTGCACGCTCGTCTTCGAGCCCGGGCGGGTCCTCGTCGGCAATGCCGGCATCCTGGTCACCCGGGTCCTCTATCTCAAGCGCGGTGAGACCAAGACCTTCGTCATCATCGATGCCGGCATGAACGATCTGATCCGCCCGACGCTGTACGAGGCCCACCACGAGGTCCGTCCGGTGCGGGAGCCGCGGCCGCAAGATCGGCGGATCGTCGCCGATCTGGTCGGTCCGGTATGCGAGACGGGGGATTTCCTCGCGCTTGACCGCGACATCACCGAGCCGCATTCGGGGGATCTCTTGGCGGTCATGACCGCGGGCGCCTATGGCGCGGTGCAGGCCGGCACCTATAATACCCGGCCCCTGGTCCCTGAAGTCCTTGTCCGCGCGGCAGAATGGGCCCTGGTGCGGCCGCGTATCGGGGCCGCCGAGCTGATCGCGCTCGATCGCCTCCCGCCCTGGCTGTGAACCGTTCCGGAGGTTCCGAATTAACGGCCTGGGGCTGGTGGCGGCAGGCTTGAACGGCCGATGCCATGCTTTTGGCTGGTACCGGTGGCGTGTTAAGTTGTCGGTGCGAGATTCGCCTTGCCGGAGAGACATTTGACCGACCGAGCCAGCGACACGGGAATGCCGCAGACGCCGTCGAACGAGCGCGCTGCCAAGCGCGACCAGCTTGCGCAGGCGCTCGGGCGGGCGCGCTGGACGATCCTCTGGGAACGGCTGTGGCCGGCGCTTGCCGCGCTTGCCACCGTGATCGGTCTCTTCCTGGCGGTCTCCTGGCTCGGGCTCTGGCTGTGGCTGCCGCCGATCGGGCGGGCGATCGGCGTTGGGGTCTTCTTCCTGCTCACCGCCGCGGCGGCGGCCCAATTTCTGCTGTTGCGACTGCCGACCGAGGCCGACGGGCTCAGGCGCCTCGACCGCAATTCCGGCCTACCGCATCGACCGGCGACCGCGATTGCCGACGAGATCGCTGCTCCGAGCAAGGATGCCTACGCACTCGCCCTCTGGCGCGCCCATGTCGAGCGCGCCCTGATCTCGGCAAGGTCGCTGAAGGCGGGGACGCCCGTGCCGCGGCTCGCCTTGCGCGATCCGGTGGCCTTGCGCGTCCTGGTTGCCGTGCTGGTGATTGCCACCTTCGTGGCCGCAGGCGGCGAGCGCGGCAAGCGGCTCGCTGCCGCATTCGACTGGCAGGGCGTGATGCTGCCGGACAATTTCCGGATCGACGCCTGGATCAGCCCGCCGCCATATACCGGCAAGCCGCCGTTGATCCTTCCCGGCCTGCGGCCGGGGGAGCCGGTGGCCAGCGCCGCCGCGATCTCGGTGCCGGCGGGCAGCACGCTGGTCGTCCGCGCGACCGGCATCCGTCTCGACCTCGTTGCCAGCGGAGGACTCGCCGAACCGGCATCGGCCGCGCAGACCGTCAGCGCCAAGGCGACCGAGGAGCGGCGGTTCGTGGTGAACGATTCAGGGGCCGTCACCGTGCGCGGCGCGGCGATGAGCGATGTGAGCTGGCGCTTCACCGCGATACCCGACACTGCGCCGACCATCACGCTCACCAAGGACCCGCAGGCGCAAGCGCGCGGCGCGCTGTTGCTCTCCTACAAGATGGAGGACGACTACGGCGTGATCGGTGCGCAGGCGACGTTCAAGCTGCGGCAGGGCCAGGGTACCAACGGCAATCCTCCGCGCGCCCTCTATGATGCGCCGGACTTCGCCCTTGTCCTGCCGCAGGCGCGGACCCGCAGCGGTGTCGGGCAGACCACCAAGGATCTGACCGAGCACCCGTGGGCGGGCGTCGAGGCAACCATGCTGCTAACGGCGCGGGATGAGGCCGGCAACGAGGGCCACAGCCAGCCGTTCGAGCTGCAGCTGCCGGAGCGGCCATTCAGCAAGCCGATTGCGCGCGCGCTGATCGAGCAGCGGCGCATTCTGGCGCTCGACGGCGATGCCCAGCCGACCGTGCTGAACGCGCTTGCGGCGCTGACGCTCGCGCCCGAACGCTTCAACATGGAGGGGAACGTCTATCTCGGCCTGCGCTCGATCTACTGGCAGCTGGCGCGGGCCGGGAACGACGATCAGCTGCGCGAGGTCGTGGGGCGCATGTGGGACATGGCGGTGCACCTCGAGGACGGCAGCCTGTCCGACGCCGAGCAGGCGCTGCGGGCGGCACAGGAAGCGCTGCGGCAGGCACTGGAGCGCGGTGCGAGCGACGAGGAGATCAAGCGGCTGACCGACCAGCTGCGTGCCGCCCTCGACAAGTTCCTGCAGGCATTGGCCGAGCAGATGCGGCAGAACCCGCAGCAGCTGGCGCGGCCGCTCGATCGCAATGCGCGGGAGCTGCGGCCGCAGGATCTGCGCAACATGATCGATCGCCTGGAGCAGATGGCCCGCTCCGGCGCCAAGGATGCGGCGCGGCGCATGCTGCAGGAGCTGCAGCAGATGCTCGAGAACCTGCAGATGGCCCGGCCCGGGCAGCAGATGGATGCCGACGACGACATGATGTCGGCGCTCGATGAGCTCGGCGACATGATCCGCAAGCAACAGCAGCTGCGTGACCGCACCTTCCAGCAAGGCCAGGAGCAGCGGCGCCGGCGCGGCCAGCGCGGCCAGCCCGGCCAGCAGGGCGAGCAAGGGCAGCAAGGGCAGCAGGACCAGATGGGCGACCTGCGGCAGAACCAGCAGGCCCTGCGCGAGCAGCTCAAGAAGCTCTTGGAGGAGCTGCGCAAGCGCGGCATGGGGCAGGGCCAGCAGGGCCAGGGCGAGATGGATCAGCTCGGCCGTGCCGGCGACGCCATGGGGGACGCCGAAGGCGAGCTCGGGCAGGGCAACGCCGATGGCGCAGTCGAATCGCAGGGCCGCGCGCTCGAGGCGCTGCGCCGCGGCGCGCAAAGCCTCGCCCAGTCGATGCAGCAGCAGGGCATGATGGGTCCCGGGCCGAACGGACGGCCAGGGCGACTCGGGCCGCCACGCGCCCAGCAGGAGACCGATCCCCTGGGCCGGCCCCTGCGCGGCCGCGACTACGGCGACGACACGACTGTCAAGGTGCCCGGCGAGATTGACGTGCAGCGCGCGCGACGGATCCTCGAGGAGCTGCGGCGGCGGTTCGGCGAGACGTTCCGCCCGCAGCTCGAGCTCGACTACATCGAGCGCCTGCTCAGGGATTACTGACGCGGCACGCCGCGGCCGGCCGACGCGTTGCGGGACATGAGCGCCCCGTCGATCACCGTGCGCAGGATGGCGGGTTCAGCACGCCGGCCCGATGGCGTCCGTCCTCATTGAGCACCGGCGACGATGTCGCGCCGGTCGAGGAAGCGCACCAGCACATCGCGGGAATCGGGCGGGGGCGAGACGAGGCGGGAGTGGAAATCGAGCCTCTCGCCGGGGGCGAGATTGCTGCGGTCGGGCAGCGCCGTCCAGACATAGACTTCCTGACCCCCGGCGTTGCGGACCGAGAAGCGCAGCCGCGGCACCCCCACCGCCTGCCGGGACGCGCTCGCGATGGTGCCGTCCACGACCAGCACCGGGATGCCATCGCTCGAATCGCTGCCGGTTCTCACGTCGAGGAACGAAAGCCCGCGCAGATTGACCGGCAGACCGATCGCTGCGTAAAGCGGCGCGGTTTGCGGCGCCGCGCGCACGACCTCGGTGCGCCAGGCGACAAGGGCGGTATCGAGGGCGAGCAGCGCCAGGAGGATGAGAGGCAGTGCCGGCAGCGACCACCACGGACCTGCGCCGGGCCCCCGCCGGGCGGCCACGGTCTCGATGTCTTCGGCCGCGGGAAGGCTTGCCGAGAGCCGCACGCTCGGCTGCAGGGGAGCGAGTGCCGGTGCTGCAACCATGGCAATCGCCTCCTGTGGCTGCGGCTCCGGCAAGGCGCCGGACGGCGCCGCTTCCGCACTCGGCATCTCCTTCTCGCCCCGATCGCCTGCCGGCTCGACTGGCAGGGGCGGGTGCAGCGGCAGATCCCCGATCCCGCCGGGATCACCAGCGGCTGGCGAGGCCTGGCTGTCCTCGATCGCGAAGATCGCGACGGAAGCGCCGGGATCGGCGGTGGCCAACCCCCCGGTGAGTGCGCTCACGTCCCTGCGATGCGCCTGGGCAATGGCGGCGAGCTCCGCCGGGTCGTGCGCAAACCACATGCGGCGGCAGCGCACGCAGCGTACCGATCGCCCGGCAGCGCCGAGCAGCGAGGCGTCCACCTGGTAGGAAGTGCTGCAGTTGGCGCAGACGATCAGCATCGACGAATCAATCGTAACCGGCGCGTCCCGGACAGTAGCCATCGTCCGTTAACGAACCGGAAACCATCGCCGCGCCCCAAGCCTCCTTCGATGGCCGGTTTTCCCTCGACCGGCCTCATCGAAGGGCTGGGGTCGGCGGCGGCCTCGCTGCTATACATTGCCCGCCGAGGGCTCCGGGCCCCGGGATTTTTGGAGCCGAAGGTGGTTCGTTTCGAGCATGTAGGCCTGCGCTACGGGCTGGGTTCCGAGGTTCTGCGCGACCTGACGTTCCGTATCGATCCGCACTCATTCCAGTTCCTCACCGGCCCTTCCGGGGCGGGCAAGACCTCGTTGCTGCGCCTGCTGTTTCTGTCGCTGCGTCCGACCCGCGGGCTGATTACCTTGTTCGGCCATGATATCGCCACCCTGGGCAAGGACGCCCTGGCTACGCTGCGGCGCCGGATCGGCGTCGTTTTTCAGGACTTCCGCCTGCTCGATCACATGACCACCTATGAGAATGTGTCGCTGCCGCTGCGGGTGATCGGGCAGCCCGAGGAGAGTTATCGCGACGAAGTCGTCGAGCTGCTCAATTGGGTCGGGCTGGGCGAGCGCCTCGCCGCCCTGCCGCCGGTGCTCTCGGGCGGCGAGAAGCAGCGCGCGGCGATCGCGCGCGCGGTCATCGCCCGCCCGCAACTGCTGCTCGCCGACGAGCCCACCGGCAATGTCGACCCCAACCTGGCTCAGCGGCTGTTGCGCCTGTTCGTCGAGCTCAACAAGTCCGGCACTTCGGTGGTCGTAGCCACCCACGACATCGCCTTGATGGATCAGTTCGACGCTCGCCGTCTCGTGCTGCACGAGGGCCGGCTGCATGTCTATGACTGAGACGGTGCACGAGCGGCAAACGTCTGCGATCGAGGCGTCGCCGTCGCAGCCGTCGCTCTCGCTCCCGCGCTCGGACACGCCCATCGTCCCGCGCGGGACGATCTCCGGGCGGGCGCTGACCGCGGTTATCGCCATCATGACGTTCCTCGCCTCGCTGACCACGGGCGCCGTGACGCTGGTATGGACCGCCGCCGGTGAATGGCGCGCGGAAGTGGCACGGGAGGTCACAATCCAGATCCGACCGGTGGCCGGGCGCGACATCGAGGCCGACATCGTGAAGGCCGCGGCGATGGCGCGCAACTTTCCGGGGGTGGCCGAGGTGCGACCCTATTCGAGAGAGGAAGCGATGCGCCTGCTGGAGCCCTGGCTCGGCGCCGGAGCCGGGCTGGATGAGCTGCCGGTCCCGCGCATCATCGTGGTGAAGCTTGCCCCCGCCGCGTCGGCGGATTTCGGCCGATTGCGGCGAGCACTGGTCGAGCAGATACCCGCTGCCACGCTGGACGACCATCGTGGCTTCCTCGAGCGGATGCGCGCCGTCGCCGGAGCAGCCATCGCGGGTGGACTCGGTGTCTTGCTGCTCGTGCTCACTGCCACTGTCCTCTCGGTCTCCTTCGCGACGCGCGCCGCCATGGCCACCAACCGACCGGTCATCGAGGTGCTGCACCTCATCGGCGCCAAGGACAAGTTCATCGCCGGGCACTTCCAGAGGCACTTCCTGCGGCTCGGGTTCAAGGGAGGGCTGATCGGCGGGGCCAGCGCATTGGCCCTGTTCGCCCTAGCCGAGCTCGCGCGTGGTCACCTCACGGGCAGCGCCGAGGGCGAGCAGTTCGCCGCCCTCTTCGGCAGCTTCTCGATCGGCGCGCTCGGCTACGCCGCGGTGCTGGCGCAGGTTGCCTTGATCGCCTTGGTCACCGCGGCGACTTCGCGGCGCACAGTCAGCCGGACCGTCGAAACGATGTATTGAGCTGCGATCGATCGCGTGGTCGCCTTGGACGGTTGAAAGCTGGCGCTATGATCTCCCGGGAGGGACTGGAGATGCCGGTCGGAAGCGCTGCCGCACGCGCCTCAGGCGGGTCCGACCCGTCCGCGCCCGCGCCGCGGCCGATCGCGGGTCGCATCGGCTGGTTCATTGTCGGCCTCGGGACGGCGGCGGCGCTGCTGCTCGGTGGCGGTTTCCTCTGGTTTCTCTGGCGCGTGCCGGCGCACGAGGTGCGGCTCCGCGGAGAGGCCGACGGCATCGTGGCCCTCACCGGAGGCGCCTACCGCATCGCCGACGCAATCGAGCTCCTGGCGTCCGGCCGCGGCAGGCGTCTGCTCATAAGCGGCGCAAACCGCTCCACCAACTCGGCCGAGATCTCTCGGCTCAAGCCCGAGTTCGAGCGCTGGGTCCGCTGCTGCGTCGACTTCGACCGCTCGCGCAACACCCTCGGCAATGCGGTCGAGACCAGGCGCTGGACCGAGCGCCACGGCTTCCGCTCGCTGATCGTGGTGACCTCGAACTACCACATGCCGCGCGCGCTGGCCGAGATCGGCCATCAGCTCCCTGATGTCGCATTGCTGCCGTTCCCGGTGATCGCCGATAGGCAGCGCTCTGAGCGATGGTGGGCGAGCAGCGCGAGCGCGCGGCTCATGCTCACCGAATATCTGAAATACGTGGTCGCCCGGATTCGGATGGGGATTCATCCCGCGGCCGCCGCCGCTCGCCACGGTTGAGCGCGAGAGCCGCGCTGGCCGGCAACAGGATGGGTCGGTAGGATCGGCCCCTCAATCCGGGCTGTCGCCCGCCTTCTACTGCCACGCAGGTTCAATCCGTGCTCGTCTTCCGCTCCCTTGCCTTCAACCTGCTGTTCTACGTGAATCTGCTGGTGCAATCGATTGCCGCCCTGCCGACCCTGGTGATGCCGCGTGCGGCCATTCTGGCCGTGGCCAAGTTCTGGGCGCGCACCAACCTATGGCTGTTGCGCGCGATCTGCGGCATCGAGGTCGAGTTTGGCGGGCTGCAGAAGATTCCCCCGGGCCGCCTGCTCGTCGCCGCCAAGCACCAGTCGCTGTGGGAGACTTTCGCCCTGGTGCACATAATGTCGGATCCCGCCTACATCATGAAGCGGGAGCTGATGTGGCTCCCATTCTTCGGCTGGTACACCTGGAAGGCCGGCATGATCCCGATCGATCGCGGTAAGCGCTCACAGGCGCTCGCCGCGATGAACGCGCGTGCGCACCGGGAGCTTGCCCGCAATCGCCAGATCATCATCTTTCCGGAAGGGACAAGGCGGCCGCCGGGCGCCGAGCCCAGGTACAAGTGGGGGGTCGTGCACCTCTATGCCGAGATGGGCGTGCCCTGCCTGCCGATCGCGCTCAACTCCGGATTGTTCTGGCCGCGGCGCTCGTTCCGGCGTTTCCCCGGCACCATCCGGGTCGAGATGCTCGATCCCATTCCACCCGGGCTCGACAAGGAGACGTTCTTCGCCCGCCTGCAGCGCGATCTCGAGAGCGCAACCGCACGGCTGGTGGCAGAAGGCGAACGCGAGCTGGTGCACAACGGCGTGCGGCGCGCCTCGGCCGCCGTTTCAGGTTGAGGCGTCGAGCTCGGCATCTCGTGGAACGGCAGCTGCGCTCGCCTCGTGCCCCGTCGAAAGCCGCTCCGCGAGCCGATGCAACTCGGTTTCCCGGTAACCCAGCTGCTCGAGCGCCCGGGTCGTGGCCAGGACGTAGTCGCGGTTGGCGCCGGACTGCCCATGCCCCTGCCGGATATGGTGCAGCTTCTGCTCGAGCGACAATCGCCCGGCATACTGGAGGTGACCGCGGTCGACCAGGTAGCAGAGCGCCCCTACCCGCCGGTCAGGGTCGCCGCGAAGCCAGATCGGGCGCATGCATTCGCGGTAGACCGAGGTCACCTGCTCGCGGCCCCGAAGATAGGCGACGGTGTCGGCACGCGAGGCTGCGGTCACCCGGTAGGCGATGCCACGGCAGGCGCCCCCGCGATCGAGGCCGAGCACGAGCCCCGGCCGCTCCGGCGTGCCGCGGTGCACGAACGAATAGACGCAGAGCGACCGATGCGCTCCCACCAGCCGCGCCTCGGCGCGCTCGACGAAGGCGAAGCCGGGACGCCACATCAGCGAGCCGTAGGCGAAGACCCACAGGTCCCCGGGCGTGCGAGCAGGATCCATGTCGATCGGGTATCGACCCAGGGGGGTGACTGGCCCGCTGGCCGCATGCTGTTCGCCGGGTTCGCGGGCGGCGAGAGATATGGCAGAAGAAGGGGTCATGTCTGCCGCAGTTCGAGATCTACTCGACATCCTCGACCTGGAGCAACTCGAGGTGAACCTGTTTCGGGGCCGTTCCCCCCAGGTCGGCTGGCAACGGGTATTCGGCGGACAGGTCATCGGTCAGGCGCTGGTCGCTGCCTGCCGCACCGTCGACGCAGCCGGCCGCCCGCCGCATTCGCTGCATGCCTATTTTCTGCTCGGCGGCGATCCCAAGGTGCCCATCATCTACGAGGTCGACCGTATTCGGGACGGCAAGAGCTTCACCACCCGGCGGGTGGTCGCGATCCAGCACGGGCGGGCGATCTTCACCATGGCAGTCTCATTCCATGGCGACGAGCCCGGCATGAGCCATCAGGCCGAGATGCCGAACGTGCCCCGGCCGGAGCAGTTGCCCGGGGATTCCGAGATCAAGGAGCGCGTGTTGCCGATGATGCCGGAAGCGGTCCGGCGCTATTACGAGCGCGAGCGCCCGATCGAGTGGCGCCCGGTCGAGCTCGACCGCTATCTCGGCCGCAAGATCGCCGACGGCCGCTTCCACGTCTGGATTCGCGCCACCGGGCGGCTCCCCGACGAGGCGGCCATCCACCAGTGTGTGCTCGCCTATGCCTCCGACATGATGCTGCTCGATTCGGCCCTGATCCCGCAGGGACGCACCGTATTCGAGAAGACCATCATGGCAGCGAGCCTCGACCACGCGCTCTGGTTCCATCGTCCGTTCCGCGCCGACGATTGGCTGCTCTATGCCCACGACAGCCCGAGCCTGTCGGGCTCCCGCGGGCTGGCTCGCGGCCTGATTTTTGCAGGCGACGGGACGCTGGTTGCCTCGGTGGCGCAGGAGGGGCTGCTGCGGGAGCGCAGGTCGAAGCCAGGATGACAGAGGTCACATGCCGGAGGTCGGGTCCAGGGGTCAGGTGATATCGGCACTCCTGGCTGCCTCTGGTCCTCTGACATCGGCCATCTGACCTCTGCTATGCTGTCCCCAATTGCCCACAGCTGCCGCCCGGCAGTGTTCCAACGGCCTGGCGGTACCGATAATTTGGCCCCGGCCAGCCGCGCGGCTGCGCTCGCACAGGACAAGATTCATGAAGCTGGTCGTCGCCATCATCAAGCCGTTCAAGCTCGAGGAGGTCCGTGACGCCCTGGTTTCGGTCGGCGTGCACGGCATGACCGCGAGCGAGGTCAAGGGCTACGGTCGGCAGAAGGGGCACACGGAGATTTACCGTGGCGCCGAATATGCCGTGAATTTTCTCCCCAAGATCCGGATCGAGGTGGCGGTGCCGACCGAGCGGGTCGACAAGGTGGTGGAAGCGATCATCGCCTCGGCCAAGACCGGGCAGATCGGCGACGGAAAGATATTCGTCACCACGATCGATCAGGCGGTGCGGATCAGGACCGGGGAGACCGACATCGACGCGCTCTGAGCGCGAGCCGCACTCGTCAAAGTGATTCGGCTCGCACGCCAATACCGAGGGGGACATCATGCACAGGAAGCTGCCAGCGAGCTGGCTCGCGCTCGGAACCACCGTTGCTTGTTGCGTTCTGGGTGCTCCGGCCTTCGCGCAAACGACGCCCGGCATCAGCGCCGCCGACACCGCCTGGATGATCTCGGCCAGCGGCCTCGTTCTCATGATGACGATACCCGGACTTGCCCTGTTCTACTGCGGAATGGTGCGCAAGAAGAACGTGCTCGCCACCATGGCGCAGAGCCTCGCCTGCGTGATGCTCTGCTCGGTCCTGTGGTTCGCCCTGGGCTACAGCCTGAGCTTCGTCGGCGATGGCCCCTGGCTCGGAACGCTGCGCCAAGCCTTCATGCGCGGGACCGACATGAACGCGGTGAGCGACCTTGCCCCCACCATCCCCGAAGCGCTGTTCATGTTCTACCAGATGACCTTCGCGATCATCACGGTCGCGCTGGTCGCCGGCTCGGTGGCCGACCGGATGCGGTTCTCAGCATTCCTGTGGTTCGCCGGCGGCTGGCTGCTCGTGGTCTATGTGCCGATCGCGCACTGGGTCTGGGGCGGCGGCTTTCTTGCCAGGGCGGGAGCGCTCGATTTTGCCGGCGGCACCGTCGTGCACCTCAACGCCGGCGTCGCCGGCCTGGTGGCTGCCTGCGTGGTCGGCAAGCGGCATGGCTACGGCCACGAGAACTTCGCGCCCCACGACCTCTCGCTCGCGGTCATCGGCACCGGCCTGCTCTGGGTCGGCTGGTTCGGCTTCAACGGCGGCTCGGCGCTCGGCGCCAATTCCCGCGCCGCGTTCGCCATCCTGGCGACCCACCTCGCCGCCTCGGCCGGCGCCCTGACCTGGATGCTGCTCGAGTGGGCGACCCGCGGCAAGCCGTCGGTGCTGGGCATGATCTCCGGCGCGGTCGCCGGCCTCGGCACCATCACGCCGGCATCCGGGTTCGTGCTGCCGTGGCACGCCCTGGTCATCGGGATCGTGGCCGGTGCCTTCTGCTTCTGGGCCTGCACCTGGTTGAAGCTGCGCATCGGATACGACGACTCGCTCGACGTGTTCGGCGTGCATGGGGTGGGCGGCGCCACCGGCACGCTCCTCACCGGGGTATTCGCGGTGGCCGCGTTGTCGGTGAGCCCCGATGCGCCGGCGGGCTCGCCGGGCCTGCTCGAAGGCGAGCCGCGGCAGCTGCTGATCCAGCTCTACGCGGTGGTTGTCACCCTGATCTGGTCCGGCGTGCTCAGCTTCATTCTTCTCAAGGTGATCGGTCTTCTGGTGCCGCTGCGCGTGAGCAGGCAGAACGAGATCGAGGGCCTCGATCTCACCCAGCACGGCGAAGCATTGCAGTGATGCCAAGTCCTCATTGGCGGCTCTGAAGCGAAGCTTGCTGCCGATCTCGGCAGCGTGACGGACCGGCCGGCCGGCGCCGGCGAGACAGGCCGGCGTGTTCGGTCCGCGAGAGGCCTGCAATTGACCGCCCTGCAAAACGCATTGTAGGGTCCTTGCCTCGACAGAGATCGTCTTGCCGCCTGGTCCGGGACGAGGACGCGCCTGGTGCAGCTGGATGTCGACTGCCAAGGGTCTCAAGGTCGTCGGATACTGCGATTGCCCAGGCGGCGGACAGGTCGTGGTGCGCAAGCGCGTGGCCTATGTCGGCCACGTGAAGCCGCCGAACGGCACCAGCATCATTGATGTTGCCGATCCGGCGAAGCCGCGCGAGCTGGCACGGATCAGTGTTCCGGAAGGCACCCTTTCGCACAAGGTGCGGGTCGAGCACGACCTGATGCTGGTCAACCGCGAGGTATTCCCGATCGGCCGCGTCGATCCCGATTTCCGGGGCGGCCTCGAGGTTTTCGACGTCGGCGTCCCGTCACGGCCGAGGCGGCTCACCACCTGGCCCGCGCGCGGGATGCATCGCTTCACGTTCGACGGACGCTATGTGTATGGCTCGCCGGAATTCGACGGCTATGTCGGCAACGTCGTGGCGATCGTCGATTTCGAGAAGCCGGATCATCCGCAGGAGGTCGGACGCTGGTGGATGCCGGGGCAATGGACTGCCGGAGGCGAGAAGCCGACCTGGGAGGGCACCGCCCATCGCTGCCACCACCCGATACGCGCCGACAATCGCTTGTACACCAGCTATTGGCACGGCGGTTTCGTCATCCTGGACATCGAGGACATCTCCAGGCCGAAATTCATCGCCGGGCTCGACTGGAGCCCGCCGTTTCCCTGGCCGACCCACACCGCCTTGCCGGTGCCCTTTCCCGTGCGCGGCCGCCGCATCATGCTCGTCGCCGATGAGGACGTCGTGCGCCTCGAGATGTCCGCGCCCGCCTTCCTCTGGATCGTCGACATAACCACCGAGACGAAGCCGGTCCCTTTCGCCAGCTACCAGGTGGCGGAAGAGGACGGCTCGCCGAAGGCCGACTATACGGGGATGCATCAGTTCTGCGAGGAGATTCGAAGCACCGAGATCCCGATCGCCTGGTTCGCGCACGGTCTCCGAATAGTGGACATCGCCAATCCCCACGCACCTCGGGAAGTTGCTTCATTCCTGCCGGACGTTCCGCCGGGTGCGACGCGCGTGCAAAGCAACGATGTATGCTTCGACGACCGCGGCCTGATCTACCTGATCGATCGCACCCGGGGACTGCACATTCTCGAACGGACATGATGCGGCGTCCGCGGAGCGACCCGAGCCGAGATGCTTTGGCGCGCCTGAAGCCCGATGCATCATCGTTACCGTGAGCACGGACCATGAGCGTCGTCATCCGCAACGCCCGCGTGCGTGGCCGCAACGAGATCGTCGATATCGCGATCGACGCAGGCAGGATCACCGCAGTCGCGCCGAATCTCGCGGCCCGCGCGCAGGAGGAAATCGACGCCGCCGGCAATCTCGTCCTGCCGGGTCTCTTCAACCTGCATTATCACGCCGACAAGTGCCTGCTCGGGGAGATCATGCGGCCCAACGTTTCCGGCACGCTGCCGGAGGCGATCGAGATCACCAACGAGTTCAAGCGCAAGTATGAGCCGGCCGAGGTGGCCGGCCGCGCAGTTCGCAGCATGGAGCAGGGCGTCAAGAACGGCACGACGTTCTTCCGGCTGTTCTGCGATGTCGGGACCATCGGCGGCCTGCGCGCCGCGCGCGGCCTGCTGCTGGCGCGGCAAAAGATGCGCCGGCACTGTGACATCCAGGTGGTCGCATTTCCTCAAGAGGGCATCGTCCGCGACCCGGGGGCGGCCGATCTGATGGAAGAGGCCATCAGGGAAGGTTGCGACGTCGTCGGCGGACTGCCCTGGTACGAATACACGGACGAGGAAGCCCGGCAGCACATCGACATCTGCTTCGCGATCGCCAGGAAGCACGATCTCGACCTGCACATGCTGGTCGACGATACCGACGACGCCAATTCGCGGAGCCTGGAATATCTCGCGCTCAAGACGATGCGCGAAGGCTTCAGCGGCCGCGTCGCCGCGAGCCATTGCGGGGCGATGGCAGGCTACAACGACGCTTATGCAGCGAAGGTCATCGACATGGTGGCGACCGCCGGAATCACCATCTCGGTCAACGCGCACATCAACCTTGTCTGCTCGGCGCGGCTCGATCGGGAGCCGCGCCGCCGCGGCATCGCCCGGGTCAAGGAGCTGCTCGCCCGCGGCGTCAATCTCGTGACCTCGCAAGACGACGTGAACGATCCGTACTATCCGTTCGGGAAGCCGGATCCGCTCGAATGCGCCTCGATGCTGGCACATGTCGCTCAACTGACGCTGCCGCACGAGCTCGAGCAGGTGGTCGACACGGTCACCGTCAATGCAGCCCGTGCGGCGCGCGTCTCCGACTACGGCATCGCTCCGGGCAGGCGCGCCGACCTCCTGGTGGTCGGCACTGCCACAGTCCACGATGCGCTGCGGCTGCAGCCGCCCCGCCTGCACGTCTTCAAGGACGGTCGCGAGGTGGCACGCTCCCGGCTGACCCAGGAGCTCTTGCCGTAAGATGCGTCCCGAGCAACTTCGGGCTGGCTGAGGACACCATCATGGCGAGACACGACCGACAACCCGAGCAGCTCGACCTGATCGTCCGCAACGGCATATTGGTGATTCCCGGCGTCGGCCGGATCGAGGCCGATATCGGCATGGCCGAGGGCAAGATCGTCGCGCTGGGCGACAAGCTGCCCGATCCCGCCGCCGAGGTGTACGACGCCGCAGGCCGAACAGTCCTGCCCGGCATCTTCGATCCGCACATTCATCTCGGCAACGAGCAATCCTACGAGAGCGAGGCCGAGACCGAGACCCGCGCAGCCGTCCTCGGCGGCGTCACCACGGTCGGAATCTTCCTGCGGAGCCTCGAGGATTCGTATTTCCGGCATCTGCCGGGCTTCTGCAAGGCGATGAACGAGCGGAGCTATGTGGATTCCGTCTTCCATCCGCAGATCTTCACCGAGGAGCAGATCGCCGAGATCCCCGGCTATGCCGAGCAGTACGGCATCCGCTCCTTCAAGTTCTACATGTCCGGCATTCCGGGCATCGTGAAATCCGTGAGCGACGACGTGCTCCTGGACGGCTTTCGCACCGTGGCCTCGCTCGGGCCGGATGCGGTTGCCTGTGTTCACTGCGAGACCGGCGCGCTGATCGACCGCGCGCGGAGCGAGCTCAAGACGCACAAGCCCGAGGGGACGCTCGCCGACTGGGAGGATGCGCATCCCGCGGTCGCGGAAGCGCTCGCGATCCAGACCGCGCTCTATCTCGCGAGAATCGCGGGAGCGCACCTCTACGTGGTCCATCTCTCGAGTCATCAGGGGCTCGAGGTGGTGCGCGCGGCGCGCCGGGCGGGAGCGCATTTCACCGTGGAGACGACCACGCCTTATCTCGGGATCAACAGCAGCGATCCGAACGGCTTCCTGGCCAAGATGGTCCCGCCGGTGCGCACCCCGGAGCATCAGGCGGCGCTCTGGGAAGGGCTCCTGGAGGGCTCGATCAACACGGTCGGCACCGACAACACCTCCCGTGCCCGCTCGACCAAGCGGCCGGAGGCCGGTCTGCACGGGTCGCGACCGGGCCTGCCGGTGCTGGGCACGCATCTGCCCGCACTCCTCCACTACGGCCGCATGCGCGGCATTCCGCTCGAAATCCTGATCGAGCGCGCGACCAGCAGTCCGGCCCGGGTCTACGGCATCTACCCCCAGAAGGGCACGATCGCGGTCGGCTCTGACGCCGACCTCGTCATCATCGATCTCGACCGCGAACGGGTGGTGCGCGCCGAGGACCTGCAGGGCATGTCGGATTTCTCGCCGTTCGAGGGCAAGACCCTGCGCGGTTGGCCGGTCGCAACCATCAAGGGAGGCAGAATCGTCGCGCGCGACGGCAGGATCGTCGCCGAGCCCAATGGTCGCTATCTGCCGCGGAAGCCCCGCCCGGCGCCGCGGCTCGAGTGGTTCAAAACGGGATTGATGTAGCGGCCCTTTTCGGGGTGGAGAGGCGCGAACCCGGCGATCCGCGCGGCAAGAGCCCGGATCAGAGCCTGTCGATCTTGCCGGCCTCGATAATTCCTTTCCACTTGGCGATCTCGTCCTTCACATAGGCGGCAAAGTCGGCGGACGAATCGCCCTCCGGCACAACGCCGAACTCGAGCAGTCGCGCCTTGATCTCCGGCATCCTGACGATTGCCGCAATCTCCTTCTGCAAGAGCTCGATGACCGATTGCGGGGTTCCGGCCGGAGCGAACACGCCGGTCATGGTCTCGGCTTCCTGGTCCTTGATCCCCAGCTCATCGAGAGTGGGCACATCCGGAAGGGTTTCCAGCCGCTTCCTGGTTGTGATCGCCAGCGCCCGAATCCTGCCCTGCTTGATCAACGGAACCGAATTGCCGATCGCCCCGCACGCGATCGGGGTGAAGCCGCCGAGAAGCGATTGGGTCATGGGTCCGCCGCCGGCAAACGGCACGGTGACGAAGCTTACGCCCAGCCTCTGCTTGAGCATCTCGATCGACAGCGAGGGCGTCGTGCCGGTGCCCGGAGAAGCTACGCTGTACTTGCCGGGACTCGACTTCATCAGCTCGACGAGCTCGAGCATCGTCTTCGCAGGGAAGCTCTCATTCACCAGCCAGGAGTTCGGCGAGGCGCCGGCCTTGGTGACCGGAACGAGCTCCCTTTCCACATCGAACGGAATTTTCCGGTACAGGCTCGGGTTCACCACGATGCTCGATGACGCGAACAGGATCGTGTAGCCGTCACCGGGCGCATGCGCAGCGTTGGCCATGCCGATATTTCCGCCGGCGCCACCGATGTTCTCGATGTAGAACTGCTGACCGAGCCGTTCGGAAAGCTTCTGCGCTACCACGCGCGTGGCAATGTCGGTCACGCCCCCGGCCGGGAACGGCACGATCAGCTTGACCGGGCGATCCGGATAGCTCGCCGCGAGCGGGCTGTGCGCGCAGCCGATCGCCACGGCACCTGCCAGGATGGAGGTTCGAAGCGCCTTGATCATGCTGTTCCCCGTGTTCCGCGAATTGAGGTTGGCGGATCCAGAAGGATAGCTGATGTCGACAACGTTGGGAATTCGTCCCCGCATCCGGAGCAAGCTCACTTCCCGCAACAGACGAGGCGGCCCCGGCAGCCGGCAGCCGGGCGTTGCGTTACCGACGCCGTTGTGTGACGCATTTGCGGGCCACACAGGGGAACGGCGATGCCCGGCAAGAGCAGAGTGGTTGCCATTGAGGAGCACTTCTGGATTCCGGAGCTGCGCGACCGCTACAGCGGTCCCCGCGGCATTTCCGCGCACACGCCGGCGCGGCAGCTCGACGATCTGGGCGAGCTTCGCCTGCGCGACATGGATGCCGCCGGCATCGACGTGCAGGTGATCTCGCACATGCAGCCGGGGACGCAAATATTCGAGCCAGCTACTGCGGTAGCAATGGCGCGCAAGGCGAACGACGCGCTCTACGCTGCGACCAGCACTCATCCCGCGCGCTTTGCCGGATTTGCCGAGCTGCCGACGGTCGATCCCGATGCCGCCGCCGCCGAGCTCGAGCGGGTCGTCACCCGTTATGATTTCAAGGGCGCATTGATCAACGGGCTCACCGGGGGAGCGTTTCTCGACCAGAAGCGCTTCTGGTGCATTTTCGAGCGCGCGCAGGCGCTGGATGTTCCGATATACCTGCATCCGGGCATTCCGCACCCGGCCGTCACCGAGGCCTATTATTCCGGCTACCGCCGCGGCGATTTCCCGTTCTTGTCGGTCGCCTGGGGATTCACCGCCGAGACCGCCGTGCACGCCATCCGCCTGGTCGTGAGCGGGGTATTCGACGCCTATCCACGCTTGAAGATCATCCTCGGTCACCTCGGCGAGACCATTCCGTTCACCCTTTGGCGCTGCGACTGGATCCTGCAGCACGTCGGCGGCCGGTCGGGGTTTGCCGATGCATTCCGCGAGCATTTCTATCTGACGACGAGCGGCAACTTTCAGCAGTCGGCGCTCGCCTGCTGCATTGCCGAGCTCGGCGTCGATAGAATAATGTTCGCGGTCGATTATCCCTACAATGCAAACGCCGAGGGCGTAGCTTTCATCCGGGCCGCATCTCTGAGCGATGCAGACAAGGCCAAAATCCTTCATGGGAATGCGGACCGGCTGCTCCGCCTCTGCGGATGACAGGATGAGGCAGCTGCGGTGACCGTCACAGGCATCCACAGCCTCGGCGCACCGGGGCGCGCGGGCGATACCCATCACGTTCTGCGCGCAAGTGGCGCATCCGATCGTGCCGGCGCTGGGCGGCCGAAGGAGGACTGAGAGGCTCGATGGAACGCGTGCCGAACCCGATCCTCGGCTTGAACAAGTTCAAGTTCGGCCTGTTCAACGCCAATTGCGACGGCGGCTTCGCCATCACGACAGCGCCGGAGCGATGGAAATGCGCGTGGGATGATGTGGTCAAGGCCTGCGTCATGGCCGACGAGGCGGGCATCGATTTCATCCTGCCGGTCGCGAAGTGGCGCGGGCTTGCGGGTGAAGCGGACAATCTCGGGCGGTCGTTCGAGACCATGACCCACAGCGCGGCGATCGGAGCGGTGACCAAGCGGATCGGGCTGTTCGCCACCGTTCACGTCCCCCTGGTGACCCCCGCATTCGTCGCCAAGTCGATCGCGACGATCGATCACGTCACGCACGGGCGAGCCGGCCTCAACATCGTCTGCGGCTGGAACCAGGACGAGTTCAACGTGCACGGCGTCACGATCGATCCCGAGCGCCGCTACGATCAGGGGCTCGAATGGTTCAAGATCTACGCCAAGCTGCTCGAGGGCGGACCGCCGTTCGACTGGGACGGCGAGTTCTACAAGCTGCGCGGCCTGACCACGAACCCGCTCACGCTGCAGCGCCCGCGGCCGCCGATCATGTCCGCCGGCATTTCGCCCAAGGGGCGTGACTTCGCCGGGCAGGCAGCCGACTTGCTCTTCACCTCGGTTTCCAACATGCAGCGCGCCCCGGAGATCGTCAAAAGCGTGCACGAGTTCGCCGCCCGTTACGGCCGCAAGATCGACGTCTTCACCACCTGTCACATCGTCTGCCGTCCGACACGGAAGGAGGCCGAGGACTTCTACTATTACTATGCCGAGGAGATGGCCGACCGTGCATCGCTCGCCTACATCGTCCAGCAAAAGCAGGCGACGGCCGGCAGCGACACCTCCAAGACCGAGCGAGCGGATACCAACCCGGAAGCCAATGCCCGCAAGCGAGGCAGGGTCCATGCCGGCACCTTCCCCGGCTGCTACATGATCGTCGGCACCCCGGACGACGTGGCCGACGAGATGATCGAGATGAGCGGAGCAGGCCTCGCCGGCGCATCGATCTGCTTTCTCGATTACCTCGCAGCAATGCCGTATTTCATCCAGGAGGTGCTGCCGCGCCTGGAACGTGCCGGCCTGCGCGAAAGCAGCGCCGTCGTTGCGCGGCGCGCAGCCATCGGGTGAAACGCTGCCCTTCAGACATCCTCATCGCCGGGCTCGCGCGGCGATGGCGATGCAACGATGGCACCGTCAGTGGCTTGGGAACGACGCCGGACAAGTGAACAGGCGCGACCACGACCGCAAGGGCATTTGGATCGATAACGAACGAGAGCGTCGTCGGCCGGCCCGACGGCGCGGCAGTGCGCGCCTTGACACGTTCCTTCCGCGCTCCCTAGGGTGAGTTGCCGGCTTTGCGGGACTTGCTCGATGGCACGCGACGTGGAGGTGGATCTCGTCTTCTCGCACATGACGCCGCGCTATCTCGCGACCGGTGTCGATCCGAACGATCTGCAGCGCCTGGTCATGCGCATCGAGCGGTGGGACGACTGGTGCCGCATCTGGTGCGAAGAGGGGGGCCGTCACGAAGCGCTGGCCGCCGACGCTACCGGCCGCCAGCGCAGGGTCACCGCATCGGAAGCCAATCTGCGCGCGTCGATCTACTTCCACTATGCGAAGCATCTCTTCGCGCACGACCCGTCGCAGTATCTGGCCGCCCACCAGCGCATGCTGGCCTGCTATCAGGCCGGTGCAGCCGATGCCGACCCGCCGATCGAGCGCGTTGCCATCCCCTTCGACGGCACGACAATGGTGGGCAACCTGCGCCGGCCCCCGGGCGTTGCACGGCCGCCCGTTGCGATCGTCCTGCCGGGGCTGGATGCCTGCAAGGAGGAGCTGCATGCGTGGTGTGAGGCCTTCGTCCGGCGGCGAATGGCGACGCTGGCGATCGACGGGCCCGGGCAGGGAGAGACGGCATTTCGGCTTCCGATCACCAGCCAATGGGGCAAGGTGATCGGCGCCGCGATCGACATGCTGGAACGGCGCGGCGACGTCGACGCCTATCGGGTGGCGGTGGTCGGCCAGAGTCTCGGCGCGCTCTACGCGCCGCTTGCCGCCGCGTTCGAGCCGCGCATCAAGGCCTGCGTCGCAAACTGCGGTCCGTTCGATTTCGCCGCGGTGCTGCCGACGATGCCGGCCGCCTCGCAGGAGACGTTTCGGGTCAGGAGTCATGCCAAATCTCACGCGCAAGCGCGGGAGATCGCCCGCGGTCTGACGCTCGAGGGAATGGCGCAGCGGATCACATGTCCGCTGCTCGTCGTCTACGGGGCCGGCGACAAGCTGATACCGGTCTCCGAGGGCGAGCGCCTGGCACGCGCCGCCTCGGGCTCCACCGAGCTCGTCGTGTTCGAGGAGGGCAATCACGTGTGCTTCAACATCAGCTACAAGTTCCGCCCGCTGACCGCCGACTGGACGGCTGAGCGCCTGACCGCGATCGCATGAGCAGACGTCATGCAGAGCGGCCGCCGAGCAAGACAGGAGAATGCGATGCCGCTCAGCGCCTACACGCTGCCCAACCCCTACAGCGTCGGCGGCACCGACTACCTGGCGGGAATCAATTTCGACCGGATGCGCGCGGAGCGCTTGCGCAAGGCGCAAGCCGCGCTCAAGCGCCACGGCATCGCCGCGGCATTGCTCGTGCGGCACGAGAACATTCGCTACACCGTCGCGGTGAAGGGTCATGCCTTCTGCCCCCAGCTCAGCTACGCGCTGGTCTTCGCCGAGCACGATCCCATCCTCTACGAGCTCGGCGACATGGTCGAGCACCAGCGGCTCTACTGCCCATGGCTCAAGCCGGAAAACATCCGCTTCTCCTATTCCTGGCTCGACTCCATCTGTGGCGCCGAGGGAGCTCGCGAGGAGGCAAAGCGGTTCGCCGCAGCGATCGTCGCCGATCTCGAGGCCAACGGCGTGCGCGGCGAGCGGATCGGCGTGGATGCGCTCGATGAGCCGGGCCGCGCGGCGCTGCGCGCCTGCGGTGTCGAGCTGGTGGACGCCAAGCCCGCGATCATGGAGGCGAGGCGCTGCAAGACGCCGGACGAGCTCGCCTGCATCGAGACGGCGATCGCCATCTCCAACAACGGCTACACGAGCTTCATGGACTTCAAGCCGGGAATGCGCGAGCGCGACGGCGGCGCCGCCATGCACGCGGCCATGCTCCGGGCCGGAGCCGAATTCGCTTCCGGCGGCGTCCGGTCGAGGTTGAACACCTACGATGTGTATCACCACGGCAACACCGACAGGATCGTCGATGTCGGCGATCTGGCCGTCGTCAACACCTGCGGGACCACCTTCGCCGGCTACCGGGTCTGCATCTACCGCAGCTTCATCCTGGGTCGTAAGCCCAGCAGGAAAGAGCGCGATTTCTACAGCCGTTGCCGCGACCGCGTGTATGCGATCATCGACGGCATCAAGCCCGGCGCCACCACCGCCGACGCCGCCAAGGCGCTTCTGCCTTCCAACACCTGGGGGTACCCGGCGGAGCAATCCCTGCTGGTCGCCGAGGTGGGTCACGGAATCGGCATGACCTACGAGGAGCCGGTCATAAGCCGGATCTGGTCCTTCGAGCATCCGCAGGTGTTCGAGCCCGGGATGGTGGTTGCCGTGGAATGCCGTGAAGGCGAATGGGGCTATGGCGGGGTGCGGCTCGAGGAGATGGTGCTGGTGACCGAGACCGGCAACCGCGTTCTGAGCAACTGGCCTGCGGACGAGATCATTCCCGTGGCGAGCGTGCTCGGATAACCGTTGGCGAGGAGGGTGAGCTGATGAAGAGATTTCGCTGGATCGCTGCCGCTGCGATCGTTCCGACGGCATTGCTGCTGCTGCCGGCAGCCGACGGCCGGGGCTCCGGCGCACGCGCTCAGGAGCCGGCCAAGGTGGTGCGCATCGCCTCGGCGCGCGGCGTCCACTTCTATGCCTTGTGGGGCTTGGCACCGTTCGCGGAAAAATACGGCATTCGCACCGAGATGGTCCCGGTGATGACCAATGCCGATCAGCAGCGAGCGTTGCAGGGCGGCGAGGTCCAGGTGGGGACGCAGGGATACCAGAACCCCGCCATCATGGCGGAGCAGAACGTCGCCAACGTCAAGGTCGTCTCCGGGCTGTACCTGGGCGGCCAGAACCTGATCATGCGCAAGGGGGTCGATCTCAAGGGCTGGAAGGACCTCGAGGGCAGGAAGATCGGCCGCGCGCCGGGGACCTTCGCGCAAATCCTGTTCATCCTGGCCGCCGAGGCCAACGGCGTCGACGTCGGGAAGATCAACCTCGTCAACGTGACCGCCGCCGGCACGGCGGAGCTGCAGGCACTCAAGAACGGCGATCTCGACGGCCTGGTCATGTTCTCGCCGACCGTGGATCGGGGCGTGGTCGAAGGCTACGCCTACTATCCGGCGTGCTGCGACATCGGCTCGACCGCCAGGTTCGGCGCGCGCAATCAGCTGCTGGCAGCGAATGCGGATTTTCTCAAGGACCGCCCGACGGCAGTTAATTTTCTCAAGGCTTATCTCGACGCCGAGCGCTACTACCTGCAGAACCGCGACAAGACGATCGAGGTCGTCACCCAGGTCACGGGCGTCGGCAAGGACGTAGCCAACGAGGCGCTGAAGCACGCCACATTGGAGCACCGCGTCGACGTGCAGACCGCGATCGAGATCGCGAGGGAGGGGCCCAAGTTCGGCTTCACCAAGGCGGACATGAGCGGCAGGGTCGCCTCGTATTTCGATCTCGGCTATCTGTCGGAGGCTACCGGCAGGCCGGTCGATCAGCTCGACAGGTTGCAAAAATAGGCACGAGAAACCCGGCGAGGTCTCTGCAGGAGGATCCGATGAGAGCATCAAGATCTCTGGCGTTCGCTTGCCTGTGTGCGCTCGGGGTGATCGCGCTGGCCGCGGCGGGGCACGCGCCCACCCGTGCCGCGCAAGGCGATCTCAAGCTCGTGCGCGCGACATTGTCGAGAAGCCTGTCGGCGCCCTCGCTCTGGGGCTTCGGTCCGATCGGCGAGAAGTACGGCCTGCGGGTGCAGGTTGTCGACGCGATCACCAATGCGGATCAGCAGCGCAACATCCAGACCGGCGGGGTCGAGGTCGGCTCGGTCGGTTACCAGAGCGCCGCGGCCATGGCCGAGCAGGGCGTCGGCAACGTCAAGATCATAGCCGGGATGTATGTCGGCGGACAAAACCTGATCATGCGCAAGGGGGTCGAGCTGAGATCGTGGAAGGAGCTCGAGGGCAAGAAGATCGGCCGGCCGCCCGGGACCTACGCCGGCGTCCTGTTCACACTGGCGGCGGAGGTGAACAAGGTCGACCTGGCAAAGGTGAACCTCGTCAACACGACGCCCGCGGGGGCGCCGGAGCTGCAGGCGCTCAAGAACGGCGATCTCGACGGATTCGTGCTGTGGTCGCCGACCATCGACCGCGCCGTGGTCGAAGGCTACGGCTACTATCCTGCCTGCTGCGACATCGGCGCCACCAAGGAGTTCGGAGCCGGCAACCAGCTGCTCGCCGCCAACTCGGAGTTTCTCAAGGACCGCAAGCTCGCGGTGACTTTCCTCAAAGCCTATGTCGAGGCGATGGACTTCTACCGCAACAATACCGACAAGACGCTCGCGCTGGTTGCCCAATATACCGGAGGCAGTCACGCCATCCTCGACGAGGCGATAAAGCACTCGCGCTGGAGCTATCGCGTCGACGTCCAGAATGCGATCAATGTCGCCAGGCAGGGTCCCAAATTCGGCTTCACCAAAGCCGACATGAGCGAGAAGGTCGCCTCCTATTTCGATCTGAGCTATCTCGCCGAAGCAACCCAGGAGCCTGTGGAGCGGCTCAGCACCTATGGACGCTAGCCCCGGCAGCTTCAACGCGCGCGAGGCCGCACCTTATCGGGCGATCAGCCAGCTGGGGAGGCGGCGGACCGTCCGGGCGCCGCGCGGCCTCGGCTGGGAGCGGCTGGCGCGCCGCGCGGTGCTGCCGGCGCTGCTGCTGGCGCTGTGGCAGGGCGCATCGAGCGCGGGCCTGTTCGACCCGAGCTTCGTGCCCTCGCCGGCGACGGTGATCGGCTCGTGGTGGCAGTGGATCTTCGGACCCCGCTCCGAGCTCGCCTGGTACTCCGGAACCTGGCTGGAATACGTCTATCTCAGCGCCTGGCGTGTGCTGATCGGCTTCGCAATCGCCTCCGCGGTCGGCATCGGCACAGGCGTGCTGATCGGATGGTTCGCGCTGATGAACGATTTGCTCGATCCGATCGTGCAGGGACTGCGGCCGATCCCGATGACGGCCTGGCTGCCGTTTGCAACCTTCATCTTCGGCATCCGCGAGGGGGCCGCGGTCTTTCTCATCGCCATGGGCTCGTTCTTCCCGATCGCGGTGAGCTGCACCATCGGGGCCGAGCAGACGCCGAAGAATCTGGTCCGGGCCGCGCTGATGCTCGGCACTCCGCCGCGCAAGCTGCTGCTGCGGGTCGTGCTGCCCTCGGCGCTGCCCTACATCTTCAACGGCCTGCGGGTCGGCCTCGGCATCGCCTGGGTCCTGGTCATCGTCTCGGAGATGCTGGCGGTGAAGGGCGGCATCGGCTACGCGATGTGGACGGCCTACCAGTTCGTGCGCATCGACCTGATCGTGGCAGCGATGTTCACGATGGGGCTGCTCGGCCTCATCAGCGACCGGATTCTCCTTGCGCTCAACCGGAGGCTGCTGCGATGGAACACGGGGCTGCTGGCGCGCTGACGCCGAGCGCTGCCGGCCGGATCGAATGCCAGTCCGTGCTGAAAACCTATCGCGACGCAGCCGACGGCACCGAGATCGTGGCCCTCGACGGCCTCTCGCTGGAGATCGAGCCGCGCGAATTTCTGACCCTGCTCGGGCCCAGCGGTTGCGGCAAGTCGACCCTGCTCAACATTCTCGCCGGTTTCGAGAAGCCCGACCGGGGCAAGGTGCTGCTCAACGGAGCTCCGATCGAGCGTCCGGGGCCGGACCGCGGAGTCGTGTTCCAGGATTACGCGCTGTTCCCGTGGCTCAACATTCAGCAGAACGTCGAATACGGGCTTCGCGAGAAGGGGATCGGCAAAGCCGAGACGCGCGAGATCGCCCGGCGTTTCCTCACACTGGTCGGGCTTGCCGGGTTCGAGCGCCGCTTTCCGCACGAGCTGTCGGGCGGGATGCGCCAGCGCGTTGCGCTCGTCCGGGTGCTGGCGATCGATCCGGAGATTCTGCTGATGGACGAGCCGTTCGCGGCCGTCGACGCGCAGACGCGCGCGATCCTGCAGGAGGAGCTGCAGCGCCTCTGGATGCAGACGCTCAAGACCGTGGTCTTCGTCACGCACAGCGTGGACGAGGCCATCTACCTCGCCGATCGCGTCGCGGTGATGACGGCGCGGCCGGGCCTGGTCAAGGCGATCGTGCGGATCGATCTGCCGCGACCGCGCGATTCGACCTCGGATGCGTTCAACACCTACCGCCGGGAGATCTCGCGTCTGATCCAGGCGGAGTCGAGAAAGGTCTTTGCCGCCGCCTCCTAGGCCGATCGAGGTAACCCGTCATGCCAGTTCCCGAGCTCGACATCGCCGCCGCCGGCCACCTCGCGCACCGCGACATCCTGGAAGGACTCGCCAGAAAGGTGAAGCCAGGGCATACCGCGCTCATCGTGATCGACATGCAGAACGATTTCATCGCGCCGGCGGCCTGGTCGGCCGCAGCGGGCGTGATCTCTCGGCGGCGCAGGCTATGGCCGAGCGGCTACCGGATTTCATCGCCGCGGCGCGGCGTGCCAGCGTGCTGCTGGTGTTCGTGCGCAACGTCTATTCGACCGATCGCAACCTCTATCTGTCCGATTGCTGGCTCGAGCAGGCGGCCCGCAGGCAGGCGGGTGGCTATACGCGGTTTCCGGTCTGCGCCGAGGGGTCCTGGGAAGGCGACTTCTACGGCGGGGTGCGTCCGCAGCCCGACGATCCGATCGTCACCAAGCACCGCTACAATGCCTTCCATGATTCCGATCTCGACACGATCCTGCGGGCCAATGCGATCCGCACCGTCGTCATGACCGGCGTCGCCACCGACGTCTGCGTCGGCACGACGGCGCGCGAGGCATTCATGCGCGACTACTATGCCGTCGTGGTCGCTGACGGAACCGCGACGTTCTCGCCCGAGGATCATGCGGCAACGCTGCGAAACTTCGACCGCTATTTCGGCGAGGTCAGCACCATTGCCGAGATCAGCGCGATCTGGCGAGACTGCAACTGAGCCCCACGCGCGTTTCATTACCGGTTCGGCTGTGCCGCGGCAGCCCTGCTCGGAAAATTTGACAAACTGCGATTGCTGCCCGATGACGCTTGGGCGTGCGAGGAGGCGAGCTGGTGAACGCGCTCGGTGCAAAGGAAATTGCGGTTCCCGGGCAATCCGCCGCGGAAGGCCTGATCGAGGTCCGCCTGACCGCGATCCGCTACGCGGCGCGCGACACCAATATCTACGAGCTCGCCAGCCTCGACGAAAAGCCGCTGCCCGGCTACGCCCCTGGCGCGCACATCGATCTGCATCTGCCGAACGGGCTCGTTCGCCAATACTCGCTGCTCACCGCCGAACCCGACGGCTCGACCTACAGCATCGCCGTCAAGCGCGACCCGGCGAGCCGCGGCGGCTCGCGCTCCGTGCACGACGACCTGCGGGTCGGCAGGACGCTCAGCATCAGCGCTCCGCGCAACAATTTTCCGCTGGTGGAGAATGCCGGCCATGTGGTTCTGCTCGCCGGCGGCATCGGCATCACCCCGATCTGGTGCATGGTGCAGCGGCTGCACAGGCTCGGGCGCTCGTGGGAGCTGCATTACGCGTGCCGCTCGCGCGCCGACATGGCCTTCCTGCAGACGCTCGAAGCCATGTCCCCGGCCCGCTTCCATTTCGACGACGAGCACGCCGGGAAGGTGCTCGATGTCGCCGCCCTCGTCGGACAGACGCCCAGGGATGCGCACCTCTACTGCTGCGGGCCGACCCCGATGCTCAAGGCTTTCGAGGCCGCGACCGCCGACTGGCCGCACGAGCAGGTGCATGTCGAATATTTCACGCCCAAGGAGGAGCCGGCCAGGAAAGGCGGCTTCGTCGTCGAGCTCGCCCGCTCAGGCAAGGAGCTCGTCATCCCGGAAGGGCAGACCATCCTGCAGGTGCTGCTCGATGCCGGCGTCGATGTCGACTATTCGTGCGAGCTCGGCATCTGCGGCGCCTGCGAGCAGCGCGTGATCTCCGGGATACCCGAGCACCGCGACGCGATCCTGACCGAGGAGGAGCAGGCCTCAAACACCAAGGTGATGATCTGCTGCGCCGGCTGCAAGAGCGAGCGTCTGGTGCTCGATCTCTGACCGTCTACTGATTCAGCAGCGGGATGCTCCTGTAGTCGGCCTTGGGGACCGACTGCAAGTAGGCGTAGATGTCGGCGAGATCGCCGTCGGAAAGGATCTTTTCTGCATAGGGCGGCATCCCGCTGTTGCTGCTGCGCACGATTGCCGAGAATGCCTCGAAGGCGATCGGATCGGGAGCCAGCGTCTTGCCGGCCGTCCCGCCCTGCCCCTGGAAGCCGTGACACTGCCAGCAGCCATGCTGGACGAAGGCGGCCTTCCCCTTCTCGGCCGAGGCGGCGCGGGCGGCGCCGCTCCCGGCCATGAGCCCGGCGGCAACGACCACGAGGCCGCAAGCGCGAGCAAGACGCATCGGCGGGGCCTCCCTCAGCGCGGCTGGGTCCAGACGTTGAGGAGCGCCGGCTGACCTGCCTTCACCGCAGCGACGGCTTGCCTGATGGCGGGCGCGAGCTCGGCCGGATCCTTGATCGGCCCCCTCGCCCACCAGCCCATCGATTCGGCGAGCTTGTGATACTCGATGTCGGGATTCTCGATGCTGGTGCCGATCGGTCCCAGGTCGTTGCCGAGATTGGCGACGCGGTTGCGGAAGCTCGACAGCCGCTGCACGTGCATGACCTCCTGATGATAGCCGCGGTTGTTGAGCATCACCGCGAGCTGCGGGATGTTGTGGCGTGCCGCGGTCCACAGCACGCCGGGCGCGTACATCAGGTCGCCGTCGGCCTGGAAATTGACGGAGAAGCGGCCAAGATCGCGGTTGGCGAGCGCGGCCCCGACCGAGGCGGGGGCGCCGTAACCCACGCCGTAGCCGCCGGACGAGCCGAGCCACTGGTAGTGCCTCTGCATCGGCCACAGCCGGTTCGCCCAGTCGAAGCGCACGCCGGATGCCGACACCAGCGACCAGTCGAGATCCTTTATCTGCGCCCAGACCTCCATCGTCAGGCGCGCGGTGCTGACCGGGCTAGCCTCCCAGGCGAGCGCCGCCGCCTTCCGCATATGCTCGCGCGCTTCGGAGTGGGCTTTCCTGATCGCCTCTCCACGCCTGGCGAGCGCGGCCTTGCGCTCGCTCGGGATCGCCGACTTCAGCGCCTCGATCAGGGCCGGAAGCGTCGCTTCCGCGTCCGCCGGCATCGAGACGTCGACGGTCTGGAAGCGCTGCATGTCCTGGTAGTTCGCCTTGGTGATGAGATCGACGGAGCTGATGCTGATCAGCTTCGTGTCAGGCCCGACCTTGGACCGGTTCACGCCGATCCCATGCTCGCCGTTGTCCACCCAGGCATTCACGACGCCCCAATAATCGGTGAGCTCCATGCCGAGCACGACGTCGGCATCGCCGACGACCCCGGGTGAGCGGCTGAGATAGTGGGTGTTCGGAAAATTCATGCGGCCCCCCATGTCGACCACCGGCGCCTGCAGGAGCTCGGCGAGCTCGACCAGGAGCCGCATTCCGTTCTCGGTTCGCGCTGCGCGGTCGACCACGATCACCGGACGCTCGGCGCCGGCCAGGAGCCGCGCGGCCTCCTTCACCGCGCCGGCGTCTCCCTGCGGCGGCGATGCCGGCACGTAGCGCGGGATATAGAGCTTCTCGCCGTTACCCTTGATCGGCTCCTGCTGGAGTCCGGCATCGAGCGCGATCGCGACCGGGCCATAGGGGGGCGTCATCGCGATCTTGTAGGCGCGCACGAACGACTGTGCGAAATGCTGCAGCGAGATCGGCGTGTCGTCCCACTTGGTGAAGTCGCGCACCAGGGCATTGATGTCCTGCGCCGAGTGGATGGTCGGCACGCCCGGCGGCCGGTGCGCAGCGTCGAGATCGTTGCCCCCGACGACGATGACCGGCACGCGATCGCACCAGGCGTTGTAGATCGCCATGCTGGCATGCTGCAGCCCCACGGTGCCGTGGCAGAGCGTCATCAGCGGCTTGCCGGCGACCTTGAAGTAGCCGTGCGCCATCGCGACGGCCGATTCCTCGTGCGCGCAGGTGAGGAATTCCGGCATCCAGTTGCCGCCGTAGTTGATCAGCGACTCGTGGATGCCGCGGAAGCTCGAGGCCGGGTTGGCCGGCAGATACTTGACCTCGAGCGTCTTGATGACGTCGACCATGAAGTCGGACCCGGCCACCCCGCCGATGCGCGCCTCGGAGAGCTCCTGCGGCGTTCCGGTCTCGGCGGCCGCGACCCGCATGGTCGGCAGCGGTGCGCCCCGGCGCCCCGCGGCGGGGGCCGGCGCCTGTGCTCCGGGTGCGGCCTCGGCGACGGGCGGCGTCACGCTGGTGGCTGCGCCCGCGACCGCCACGCCCGCCAGGAATTTGCGCCGGCTCACGTCGGGACGCGAATTTTTTCGTGCCATGGAGCTTCTCCTGATTGAGCTTCACCCGCACCGGCAGCCGGATCGCACCAGCTGCATCCGATGATCGAGCGCATATTATCGATCGGCCCGGCTCTTTCCATGCTCTTTCCCGAGCCCCTGCCGGTCGCCTGATTTCAGCCAAGCCGTATCGGCCCGGCGCAGAATGGCGTGCGGGGCGCAAGCGGAACATGGAACCAATCGCGGCCTCGAAAGTTCGATAGGTCAGGCGCGGGGCTCAATGGAGGCCCCATGGCGAGCAGTCCTGCCCAGCGCGCCTTCGACCAGGCGCAGGCCGTCGCTTCGATGCGACATTTCTATGCCTCCCTCGGCATGCGGGAAGAGACGTTGGAGCGTGCAATGCAACGCGTCGGCATGCCGACGAAACCGGCCGGTCGCGGGGCGAAGCAGCATCCCCGTCCTGCTCGCTCCGCCGCAAAGTAGCGCGCGATAAAGCTACCGGGTGGCCGCCCGGCGGCAGCGCGAGGCGGCGCCGCCGGGCGGTTCAATGCGAGCGAGCGGCGCCGGGCTCGCAGGAGCAAGCGCGTATCGGTCCGCTGCAGGGCTCGTCCCGGCGATCCCGATACATGAGGCAGCACGGTCCACGTCAATCGGCATGGACATGAACGCGTCCACGCGCGTCTTCCGACACGCCAAGCCCCCGCGCAAAGCCCCCGCGCATGACGCGAACGAATATGAGCGAAATCCGCTGCAGCGTTCGGGTAAGCTCGCGAGCCGCAGGGCGGTAGGGCGGAAGGCACGTGCGGCCGGGGGGTTGCATCCGCCCGCCCAGGCTCGGCGACCAACGAGGCAAGCGATGCGCTTGGGCGATTGTCACAACTTCCATGATTTCCGGGAGCTGGCCAGGCGTCGGCTTCCCGGGCCGATCTTCGATTACATCGACGGAGCGGCGGACGACGAGGCGACGCATCGCCGTAACACGGCGAGCTTCGAGCGTTGCGACCTGGTGCCCAACATCCTTCGCGGGGTGGAGACGCTCGACACCTCGGTCAGCGTGCTGGGCCAGAAGCTCGCGCTGCCGTTCTACTGCTCGCCGACGGCGCTCCAGCGTCTGTTCCATCATCAAGGCGAACGGGCGGTTGCAGCCGCGGCGGCCAGGTACGGAACGATGTTCGGGGTATCCTCGCTCGGCACCGTCAGCCTGGAGGAGCTGCGCAGGGCGCACGACACCCCGCAGGTCTATCAGTTCTATTTCCACCGCGACCGCGGGCTGAACCGGGCGATGCTGCAGCGTGCCAAGGAGGCCGGCGTCCAGGTGATGATGCTCACCGTCGACAGCATCACCGGCGGCAATCGGGAACGCGACCTTCGCACGGGATTCACCATTCCATTCCGGCTCACGCCCGCGGGCATGGTCCAGTTCGCCATCAAGCCGATGTGGGCGGTCAACTATCTCACCCATGAGGATTTCAGGCTGCCGCAGCTGCAGCAGCATGTGGACATGAGCGGCGGGGCGATGAGCATCGGACGCTATTTCACGGAAATGCTCGACCCTTCGATGAATTGGGACGACGTGACGGAAATGCTGCGGCTCTGGAACGGCCAGTTCTGCCTGAAGGGTGTCATGTCGGTCGCCGACGCCAAGCGTGCCGCCGAGATCGGCTGCACCGGCATCGTGGTCTCCAATCATGGCGGGCGCCAGCTCGACGGCTCGCGCGCCTCGTTCGATCAGTTGGCGGAAATCGTCGACGCCGTCGGCGACCGGATCGATGTGCTGATGGACGGAGGCGTACAGCGCGGGACGCATGTCCTGAAAGCGCTTTCCCTCGGCGCCAAGGCGGTGGGGATCGGTCGCTTCTATCTCTACGCGCTGGCGGCGGCGGGCCAGGCGGGTGTCGAGCGGGCGCTGGGGCTCTTGCAGGCGGAGATCGAGCGGGGAATGAAGCTCATGGGCTGCAACGCGATCGGCCGGCTCTCGCGCGAGAACCTGCGGTTCAGGTAGCATCGCCGCCGGCTCGCCGAGGCAGGCCGGCATGAAGCGTCCCGTCACAGGCGCGCTCGCATGCGCCGCTTCCGATCCGAGGCGGTCAGTCGGCAGGGTCGTCTCGCTTCCGCCCAGTGATCATGGCGCGCACCAGATTTTCCCGTTGCAGAAGAGACATCGCCAGAACACCCGCCACGTGGACGATCACAAGGAGCAGAACCAGGTCGGATGAGCACGTATGCACCTGCTCGACCCAATCGATTCCAAAAAAGCGCTCGGTAATCTGCATCCAACCACTGATGCTGCAGACCAGCAGCAAGGCAAGCAGCGCTACCGCCATGGCGGCACCTGCCGGGTTGAGGCCCAGGTAACGGTGGTGCTGCCCGCGCAGCAGCTGCGCCGCGTAACGGAACACGACGCGTAACGAGCTTATGATGCTTCGAAACCGGGAATAGCGCGAACCGGCAAAACCCCAAACCAGCCTGAAGCCCACAAGGGCGAGGACTGTGTAACCCGCGGTTTCATGCACGGCGTCCAGCACGTTCGCAGAAAAATAGGCGGTGAGCACCGCTGCGGCCAAACCCCAGTGGACGAACCGCAGCGGCAGGTCCCAGACGTCCACCGGCTTCGACGGGCTCGCCCCTGTGACCAAGGCTTCGTCCGACACCACGGCTGATCGTCTGCTATTTTTCCTTGGTATGCTTCAAGGTGAGGTCTTCCGGGCTGTAGAACAGCTCGAACAGCTTCCCGTCTTTCACCGCGTAGATCTCGTAGCACGATCCCTCGATCTTCGACTTCCTGACCTCATAGCCGGCCATTTTCGCGGCGGCCTCTGCATCGCTAGCGGGCTTCCAGGAGGTCTTGGCTGCCTTCGTGCAGTTCTTGAACCCATCTGCATCCGCGTGACTGGCAGCCAAAGCAGCCAACAAGAAAGCAATACTGCAAGCTTTAGAGCGGTTTCCGCTTATTTGCAGGCACGTTATGCGCGGGCTTGTCCCGCGCATCCCGATTGCCGGTGCACCATGGTGCCTCAGATATCGGGATGGCCGGGACGAGCCCGGCCATGACGATGCTGATTCTATGCGATCGGAACATGCTCCAAATGCGACCTTCATGATTCTCTCCGTGCCGGCGCGCTCCCGGCACAAGATCAGGAAAATATTCATTGTCAAGAAAATCAGATGCGATTTCGATTAGAAGCATTACAAGGAAATCGCCATCAATCATCGGCCCACATCCGCAGCAGATTGGCGCTGCATTTCGACAACTGGTCGAAGGTCGATGACTTGCCCTGCAACTCGAACACCTCCCGACGCGCAGTTTCGAGATCGAACAGGATCTCGCGTCGTTCGGGACTGCGAACAAAGCTGCGCGCCCAGCCGACGGCTGCAAGCCTTTCGCCGCTTTCGACCGGGGCCACGCGATGAAGCGTATTCGAGGGATATACGATCATCGAGCCGGCGGCGAGCTTGAAATCCTGCTCTCCGGCAGCGGTCTCGATCACCAGCGCGCCTCCTTCGTATGTTTCCGGCTCAGCCAGAAACAGGGTGAACGAAACATCGGTGCGCATTCCGCGCATGAGCGCATCATCGACGTGCGTCCCGTACTTTTTTCCCGGCTTGTAGCGACTGATCATCAGAGGCGTCAGGGCTTTGGGCCGAACCGCCAGCTGAAACAGCTCATTGGCGAGAATGCGCTCCTCGATCCGGCTGCGCAGCGCCGCAAGCTCCGCATCGTCAGGATCGCCCTGCTCGTTGTCCTTGACCAGGCGAGCGGCCCAGCCTGCCGTCGAGCGTCCGTCCACGAAGCTCGACGCCTCCACGCGGGCGCGGATCGCCGCGGTTTCATTCGGCTCCAGGACATTGCCGATGCAGAGCATCATTTCAGTTCTCCTCACGCCTGATTACACGAGCTGACGAGCAGATCTCTCTACAAGAGCTCTAAAGAGCAGGCTTTTGCAGCTATTCCAAAGAAGCATTTTGAACATATTCCAAAAGAGAGTGCTCGATTTACTTCCATGAATGTGACATCGATACACTTGGGAGATCGGGTGTACGGGGGGCGCAGATGTTCACGCCGAAGATTTGGCTGCGGCTTGGTGTTTTCGCGGTCGCAGGCTCGTCCGCGGCCGCTTCTCCTCAACTGATGGAATCGGCGAGCTCTGACGTCCGAATCCAAGCAGCCTTCGATCAGGTCCCTGCCGGCGGCTCCGTCGTTCTCGCTCAGGCGCAGCGCCGAGAAGGCGGAGAGGGAGGGGAAGGCGGAGAGGGCGGCGAGGCTGGTGCGCGTCGGCGAGCCGTCCCCACCACCAAGAATATCCAGCAGCAGAAGCCCAAGGCAAAGCCGCACCGAGGCCCCGGCGGCGAAGGCGGCGAGGGCGGCGAGCGCGGCTATCGGCCGCGCAGCGAACGCCCTGGGACACGGCTGCGCACCGGGCAGGTTGGAGACGGAGGCGAGGGCGGAGAGCGGGGCATCAACACGCGTTACATATTCGGCTTCACCGAGGGGGCCGACACCGAGCAGGCGCGCGAGAAAGAGATCGAGAACGATCTGCAGGGACGACTTGCAAAACGCGCCGGCTCTTACACGGCTCTGCAGAACAAGACCGAGCTTGAATATGGTCTTGCCGACAACCTGACCGTCGAATTCGGAGTCTTCAGCGCCTATTACCGCATCCGGGACGTCCCCGATTTCGAGGACCGAAACGGCGTACGCTTCAACGGCGCCTCCGCGGAGATCAAGTATCGCCTGCTGGACCGCAACGTGCATGGCTTCGGAGTGGCATTTTCCATCGAGCCCGAGTGGCACCTCTATTCCGAGCTCAGCGGCCGCAGCGAGAGCAGCTACGCTGTCGAGCTCAAGCTCTACGCCGACAAGGAGCTGATCCCGGGAAAGCTGTTCATTGCAGGCAATCTGACCTACGAGCCGGAGGCGGTGCTCGCGAAGGAGTTCGATCCCGACACGGCTCAGTTCACCAGATGGGAGCGGGAGTCGGGATTTGCGGCCAGCGGCGCTATCACCGCCGCCATCACCCCACAGCTCTTTCTCGGGGCAGAAGTTCGCTATCTCGCGACCTATGAGGGCAGCTTTCTCAATCATCTCGAGGGGCGGGCATTGTATCTGGGGCCAACCTTGTACGCGCGCCTTTCCCCCAAGACGACCATAACCCTCGCCTACTCCTTCCAGCTCGCGGGCAAGGCCAGCGAAGAGCCCGACCAGAGCCTTGATCTGCTCAACTTCGAACGCCAGCAGTTCAGGTTTCGTTGGGTTTCCGAGTTCTAGAGTAGCGAGTCTGACGCTAGCGCATGTCCCGGTCGGATCGAATCAAATGGTCGTCATGGCCGGGCTCGTCCCGGCCATCCACGCCTTGCGCGCCTCGGGAAGACGTGGATGCGCGGGACAAGCCCGCGCATGACGTGCGTACAACTGAGCGGGATCCGCTCTAGTATGCGTGTGTCCCGGGCGCGGCGCAGCACGAAGTGTTGCGCTGCAGACCCGGGACCACCCGAAACTCAGTGTTTGTGGCGGTCCCGGATCAGCGGCGCATCACGAGCGCGCTATCGTCCGGATCAATTCGAATGCCTTCGGAGCGCTCGTGCTCACCGCATCCGGGACACGCATCTGAGAGAACCGTCAGAGACACAACACTAGCACGACCGTGAGTGCTGCCCTTACAGCACCGGCCAGCGCGACTGCGGCTTGACCTTGGCGCGCGCCGCGAGCCCAGGCGCGAGCGCGCGGCAGCGCGCATGGACCTCGGCCAGGTCGATCGTCGTGAGCTCGCGGTTCTCCATCAGGATCCGCCCGTCGACGATGACGGTCTCGACGCAGTCGCCGCTCGCGGTGTAGACGAGCGTGTAGACGTGATTGTAGGTCGGCACCCATTCAGGCCGGTCGATGTCGATCAGGATGATGTCGGCCTTCTTGCCCGGCTCGAGCGAGCCCAGCTCGTGGTCCCAGCGGATCGCGCGGCAGCCCGCGAGCGTGGCCATCTCGACCACCTCCTCGGCGGTGATTGCTTCCGGATCGAGCTTGGCATCCTTGGGCAGGGTCGCGGCGAGATACATCGACCGGAACATGTCCTTGTGATCGGCGGAATTGACGCCGTCGCAGCCGAGACAGACGGTGACGCCCTTGGCCCGCATCTCCAGGAAGCGGCTCATCTGGGTCGTGCCCTTGGCGAGCTTCAGTGCGGCGGGCGGGTTCTGGCACACCTTGGTGTCGGTCTCCGCCAGCATGTCGACCTCGAAGGGCTCCACCGCGGTCATGTGGTTGAGATAGACGTTCGGTCCGAGCGCGCCGATGCGGTACATGTGCTCGACCGGCCGGTGGCCGGTCGCCCTGAGCTCGCTCGCCACCTCCTCGCGGGAGCTCGCCTTGTGCATCAATGTGAAGGTGCCGTATCTGTCGGCGATCGCCTTGGCGCCGAGCATGAGCGCATCGGAGCAGGTGCCGACGCCCTCGATCGTGGCAAAGCACTTGATGCGTCCGTCGGCCATGCCGTCGAACGCCTTGATGTTGCTTTCGGTCAGAGCCAGTGCCTGATCGAGCGTCATCCGCTTGAAGTAGTCGGGGCACTTGTGACCGTCGGGCCCGGCATGATCCCACACCCAGCTGCCGGTGGTGGCGCGCATCCCGGTTTCGGCGATGGCCTTGATCGTCGAGCCGAGCCACATGCAGCCGGGCTCGACGAAGCAGGTGGTGCCGGAGCGGATCATCTCCGCCATCAGGCACTTGGAGTACCAGTACTCGTCCTCCTCGGTGATGGCGGCCATGTAGGGGTAGCACCAGAACTTCAGCCAGTCGCTGGTGCGCAGCGTGTCGGGAATGAGGCCGCGGGCGATCTCGCCGAGATGCGCATGCCCGTCCACCAGTCCCGGCATCACCAGCCGCAACGACGCATCGATCGTCCTGCCGGCCTCGAGCCGCTGCCGCAGGTCGGCGGTCTTGCCCACCGCGACGATCCGGTCCTTGCGGATCGCAACCGCGCCGTCGGTGATGATCTGCCGCTGCGGATTCAGCGTCAGCAAGATCCCGTTCTCGATCAGAATATCGACGTGCTCCATGATTTCCCTCTGCTGCACCGGCTCGTTCGCCCTGCCGCCGGCCACGCGCCTACCGGATGGGCGAGAACGGCGCCGGGATGAGGATGCGGCTTTCCATCCTGACGATGATATCGGGCGACTGCCGGAGATAGGCCTGCCATTCCGGGTCGGCGGCAAGCTCCGCCCGCCGCCGCTCGCGCTCGGCGAGCGAGGCGTAGCCCCACAGGTGCACGATCTGGTTCAGCTCGCCGATCTCGGTATGGAAATAGCCGATGAGATTGCCGAGAATCCGGGTCTGGATCTCGCGGCCGCGCGGATCGTAGTCCCGGTAGTAGAGCTGCACGGTGCCGGGCTTGACGGTGTAGCAGCGCTCTTCAACGATCATCGAAGATTCTCCCCCGAGGGTGTCGTCTCCATTCCCGTCCGGCGTGCGCCGGCGTCATACCATCACGTCGCCGCCGGCCGGGCACAGCGTCTGTCCGGTGAAATAGGACCCGTCCTTGGTGGCGAGGAAGAGAGCGGTCGCCACCACGTCCGCGACCTCGCCGACCCGCCCGAGCGGATAGGCGCCGACGATCGAGTCGCGTACGTCGTCCGGCATGAAGTTGTACAGATCGGTGCGGATGATGGCGGGCGCGATGCAGTTCACGTTGATGCCGTCGTGACCAACCTCGCGGGCGAGCGCGCGGGTGAAGCCGATCATCCCCGCCTTGGCCGCCGACATGTGCGTGAACTCGGCTCCGCCGCTCACGCCGAACGTGCCGCTCATGTTGATGATCCTGCCGCTCCTCTGCCTGAGCATGTGGGGGATGACGAACCGCGTGCACAGGAACATTCCGCGCAGGTGCACCTTGATCATGCTGTCCCAGGTCTCGACCGGCATGTCCGCGAGCTTGAAGGAATTGAGCATCCCGGCATTGTTGACGAGGATGTCGATGGTGCCGAACCTCGTCACCGCAGTCTCGACCATCCTGGTCGCATCCTCGACCTCGCCGATGTCGGCGCGCACCGCGATGGCCTCGCTGCCGGCCTTGCTGACGGCCTCGACCACCGCATTGGCTGCCTTCTCGTCCCTGACATAGTTGACGATGAGCTTCGCCCCTTCCGCCGCGAACCCTTCCGCTATCCCGCGACCGAGCCCGCGGCTGGCGCCTGTCACCAGCGCAACTTTCCCGTGCAGCCTTCCCTGGCTCATTCTCCGTCTCCCTGTGACGCGGCGGGATCGCCGGCGCGGCCTCTCCACTCGCTCCAGCGGCCGCAGTCGACGGCCGTCAGGAAGGCGAGCACGATGCGGTTGAAGAGCTCCGGCTCCTCGAGGTTCGCGAGGTGGCCGACGCGGGGCATGACGCAGAGGGCGGCATCGGGCAGCGTGGCCTTCAGAAACAGGCTCGGCTCGAGACAGGGGGCATCCTCGTCGCCGGTGAGCAGCAGCGTCGGCACCTCGAGCCCGCGCAGGCCGTCGGCGAGGTGCCAGAGCGAGGGCCGCGCCGCGAGAACCCCGCGCAGCGTCATCGCCATCCCCGCCGCCGAATGCTCGCCCAGCTGCTCGGCGAAGCGCCGCCAGCCCGCCGTATCCTTTCCGCGCAGGCACTGCGCGTAGCCGCTGTGGGCGAGCTCGCGCGCGTACGCGGCCATGCCGATCGCCTCCGCGCGATCGGCCTCTGCGCGCATGGAGATGCCATATTCCGGCTGCTGCTCGGGCTTGGCGCCATAGCCTACCCCGGCGATCACCAGCGATCGCGCGAGCCGCGGCTGCCGCAGCGCGAGATGCAGCGCGGCGAAGCCGCCCATCGACAGCCCGACGATATGCGCCGGCCGCCCGGCGACGGCGCGCAGCACGTCGGCGAGGTCCTCGGCGGCACGGAGCTGATCGTAGCGCTCGACGCCGGCAGGCACATCGGACGGCGGATATCCGCGCGCGTTGTAGACCGTGCATCGGTAATAGCGGGAGAAGAAACTCACCTGCTGGTCCCAGCTGCGAGCATCGCCCGAGAGCTCGTGCACGAAGACGAGGTGCGAGCCTTTCCCGAACGAGCGAGCCTCGAGCCTGATCCCATCCGAGGTGGTGATCATCATGCCCGTCGTTTCCGGCACGATCCGCAACGACCCCGCCCGGCTGCGCCGCTTCAGCGGGCGGCCAGGATGCTCGCCGCCGTGCGCGCGTAGATGCGCGTCGCCGCTCCAATGTCCGTGAGCGCAAGGGATTCGTTCGGCTGATAGACCGGCTCGCCGCCGGGACCGAAGATCACCGTCTCGCAGAGCTGGCCGAAGCTCGCCGTGTCCCCGAGCCATGAGCCGCCATGGAACGTGGCCGGCCTGCCCATGATGCTTTCCCAGGCCGATTTGAGCGCGGCGACGATCGGCACATCGCGAGCGACCATGAAGGAGCTCTTGACGTCCGCTTCCACGACTTCCAGCACGATCTCGGGATCGCGGGCCCTGGCGCGGTCGAGTGCCGACTGGATCACCGCCTTGACCTCCTCGATGGGGACCCCCGGCTGCGGCCGGGTATCGACGCGGATGGTGCAGCGATCCGGGATCATCGAGGGGCCGCCGGGAAACAGCCCGCCGTAGATGCGGCCGACGGCGATGAACAGCTCCGCGCCGACCAGCTCCTTCATGTCCTGCGGGATGGCGGGGAAATACTCGAGCTTGGAGAGCTCGTCGACGACCGGCAGCATCTTCTCGATCGCGTTGATCGCCCGGTGCTTGTGGCAGGTATGGGCGGAACGGCCGATCGTCGAGATGTCGAAGTAGTAGCGGCCGCGATGGGCGATATAGATCTGCATGTCGGTGAGCTCGGCCAGCACGCAGTGATCGAAGCTGTGCCGCCGGAACAGGTCGATGCTGCCGGTCTGCTGGCCCATGTGATCGGCGACCGCGGCGAAGGTGAGCCTGCCCTTGAGCTCGATGCCGCTGTCAACCAGCGTCATGATGCCGCCGATGAGCGAGCCCAGGCCGGCCTTCATGTCCATCACCCCGTGACCGTGCAGGCGTCCGTTCTCGATCGCCCCGTCGAACGGGTCGCGCTGCCAGCCTTCGCAGACCGGCTTGGTATCGAGATGGCCGGTGAACAGAAGACGCGGGCCGGGCCGGCCGCTGTCGAGCTCCCACAACGTGTTCAAGCGGCCCTCGAACGTCTTCTCGCACCACACCTTGCCGACACCGAGAGATTTCAGCCGCGCTTCGAGATCGCGGGCAAGCGCGTCTTCCCGCCCGTTCGTGCTGTCGATCCGCACCATCTGCTGGGTGAGCCCGATCGCAGCATCCACCGCCGCCGACGAGCCGACCTTCTCCAGCACCGAGCCATCCCGCATTTTTCCTGCCTCCTGGCTGAATTTCCAGCTTCCGGCGCAGCGCTCAATCCGCGCCTCTCCGTCCATCACAGTGCTCCGGCGACGACCCGCCCGCCGACGAGCACGGTCCGGCTTGTCGCGCCGGTGGCGACGAGATCGTCGACGTCCTCCGCCTCCGTGATCAGCAGATCGGCGCGGGCGCCCGCGTGGATCCCCCAGTCCGCGCCGAGACCGAGAATGGCGGCCGGGGCGGCGGACACCATGCCGAACACGGTGTCGAGATCGCCGAGCCCGAGCTGGCCGGCGACGAGCGCGCAGCGCGCCACCTCCAGCAGGTCTCCCGAGCCGATCGGAACGAACGGATCCTGAATATTGTCGGAAGCGGCGGCGACGCGCACTCCGGCAGCCAGGAGCTCGCGCACCCGCGTCAGCCCACGCGGCGGCAGCCGACCGGCATCGCGGCCCTGCAGAAACAGGTTGGCGGACGGCAACGTGATCACCGAGACGCCCGCATCCGCGAGGCCGGCGATGATCCGCTCTGCCTCGGCCGGGGGCGCCGCGCTCAACGCGCAGCAATGACCGGCGGTCACCCGCCCCTGCATGCCGTGCGCGCGCGTCCGCTCGACGATGGCATCGAACAGCATGCGCTCGGCGTCGAGGTGCTCGTCGACGTGCATGTCGAGCGGCAACCCGCTTCGCTCGGCAGCTTCGAACAGCAGGTCGAGAAACGCGAGCGGCTCGTCGGCGTATTGCGGCACCCCGCCGATCGCGTCGACGCCGGCGCCGATCGCCGCATCGAGCCACTGCCGCGCCATGCCGAGATTGCGCGGAGCGTCACCCGTGAGATGGGCGACGACCTGCAGGGTGACGCTGCCGCGCCGGCGCTCGCGCAGCTCGAGCATGGCCTCGGCCGCGCGCAGCCCGCTCTCCGACTCGATATTGGTGTGGTTGCGAATCGCCACGGTCCCATGCCCAAGGCAGATGTCGAGCGTGCGCTCGGCTCGCCGCGCGATGTCCTCGCGTGAGGCGCCGGCCGCATAGCTGCGATAGGCGGCCGAGGCGGCTTCGAGGGTTCCCGCCGGATTGGCAACGAGGCGGCGCGTGCGCGACTTGTCGAGGTGCTGATGCGCATCGACCAGTCCCGCAACGACGAGCCTGCCGCGAAGGTCGATCACCTTGTCGCCCGGCTGGGCGGCAAGCGTCGGCTCGAGCCGGGCGATCCTGCCGTCGCCGGCGATGGCGAGGTCCAGCCGCTCCGGATGGCTGGCTCCGGTCCGCAGCACACGGCCGCGCGTCAGAAGGAGGCAGGCGCCGTTCAAGGGAATTCCTGGATTTGCTCAGCGACGGTGGCACGCGAATGACGGCGCCGGCCGCGGGCTCGCCCTAATATTGTATACTAATCGCGGTTATGGGTATAATCTTTTTCCGCAAGCGCGTCGGCCGCACGGCGCGAGTGCCGTCACATCCGCGTGCATTTTCTTCCCGCTGCTGCAACGAGATCGGAGGGGACCATGGTCGAAAGGCACCGCATGCACAGGCGCACCGTTCTTCGCGGCGCGGCCGGCCTGGCGACGGCCGGGCTCGCGGGATTGCGGCCACGACCGGCAATGGCTCAACCGGCTCCCGGCGTCTCCGACAGCGAGATCCTGATCGGCGCGCTCGGGCAGCTCACCGGCCCCTTTGCGTTCATCGGCGCGCCGGGGCGCGACAACATCCAGCTCGCCATCGACAAGCTCAACGCGGCTGGCGGCGTCAACGGCCGCAAGCTGCGACTGATCTTCGAGCATGCCTCGACGCCGGCGGAGTCGGTGGCAGCAGCCAAGAAGCTGGTCGAGAACGACCGGGTGTTCGTCCTGGTCATCGCCACCGGCAGCACCGGTGCCGCCGCAGCCGCCGACTACGTGCGCGCCGCCAAGATCCCGACCTACAACACGGTCGGCGCCACCCCGATCATCCGCGAGCCGTTTGCGCGCAACGTGTTCCACGGCACCATTCCGCCGGCCAGCGTGACCGGCCAAGCCATGATCGACATCGGCTTTCAGGCGGTTCCGAAGGCGACCAGGATCGGCGTCTTGGCCGGGACCTACGCGTTCCCGCAGTCACACCTCGCCGAGATCGAGCCGCGGCTCGCCAAGAAGGGCGGGCTCGAGGTCGTGGTGGAGAAATTCGACGCGGCGGCGCGCGATTACACCGCGCAGCTGGTGTCCTTCGCCCGTCGCCGGGTCGAGGTCGTGCTGATCCTCGGCAGCTTCACCGAGGCCGGCTTCGCCATCAAGCAGGCGCCTGAGAAAGGCCTGACCGATTGCATGTTCGTGGTCGACGGCTCGGCCGTCAACAACGCCATCATCCCGATCATCGGCGACGAGAACACCAAGGTCACGTGGGGCTATTTCAACGGTCCGTACTTCCCCACCCAGGACGACCCGCCGATCGCCGATTATCGACGCACGCTCATCGAGAAGATCGGGTCGCTGCCGCAGGGCCGCCCCAACATCTACGATCTGATCGGCTACGGCTCCACCTACGTGCTCGCCCAGGTGCTCAAGAAAGCCGGCCGCGACCTGAGCTGGTCGGGCGTGATCAACGCGTGGGAGACGCTGAAGGATGCAAAGCCCTCCGACCTCGGCGGCTACGACGTGATCTTCCCCGAGACGGTCACGCCCTCGGACCACCAGGGCAACAAGAAGGTGGCGTCGGCGCGTATCGTCAACGGCGCCTGGCGGGTGGTCGGCCTGGCCGCCTGAGGCGGACGGCGGCGCGTGCTTGCCGAGCTCGTGATGCTCGTCGTCGGTGGCCTCAAGTTCGGGGCCATCTACTCGCTCGCGGCGCTCGGCATCGTGGTCATTCACAAGGCGACTCGCGTCGTGAATTTCGCCCACGGCGCGTTCGTCCTTGCCGGCGCCTATGCGACCTACGGGGTCGTCGAGGGGCTCAATCTCGGCTACTGGCCCGCCTATGTGGCGGTGCCGATCGCGACCGGGCTGCTCGCGGTCGCGGTCGAGATGCTGACGCTGCGGCCGATCAGGCAAGCCGACATGTTCGCGCTCATCACCTCGACGATCTTCATCGGCATCGGCCTCTCCGAGATCTATCGGCTCGTCCAGAACACCGAGATGCTCGGTGTGCCCAATCCGTTTCCCGGGCGGCCCATCTTCATCGGCGACGTCATCATCACCAAGGAGCAGATCTGGGTCTTGGTGGGCGCGATCCTCGCCTCGCTGATCGGGGTTGCGATCTTCGGCTATGCGCGGCTGGGCCGCGGCCTGCGCGCGATGGCGGCCAATCCGCGCGGCGCCGTGCTTTGCGGCTACTCGACCGACGGCATGAATGCGCTGGCCTGGTTTCTCGGCGGCGCGCTGGCGGGGCTCGCCGGCATCTTTGCCGCGCCGAGCAAGGGGGTTTCGCCCGAGCTCTCGATCTCGATGATCACCGCGGGGTTCGTGGCGGCAGCCATCGGCGGCTTCGACTCGCTGCGCGGCGCGCTTTTCGGCGGCCTCATTCTCGGTCTCGCCGAGACCCTCTCCGCCGCCTATGTGTCGAGCGCGATGACCAATGCGGTGAGCTTTCTCCTGCTCTTCGTCGTGCTGCTGTGGCGTCCGGAGGGGCTCTTCCCGGAGGCACGGACCCGCGATGTCTAGCGAGCGGTTGCGCGCCCTCGCGCGAGTCCTCGCTCCGAGCGCCGCGCTTCTCGCCGTAGCGATCCTGGGGCTCCTGCTCGACACCTACTGGCAATATGTGCTGGCGATCTCGATCAGCGCCGCCGTCACCGGCGGCGCGCTGGCGATGCTCGTCGGCTATGCCCGCTGCATCACCATCGCGACAGGAGCGATGCTGGCGATCGGCGCGTATGCAGCGACGATCCCCGTGGTATCCGCGCAGGTTCCGTTCCTGCCGGCACTCGTCCTTGCCACCGCCGCCGGCGCCCTGGCCGGGTTCATCCTCGCCGTCCCGGGGGTCCGGTTTCGCAGCCACAATCTCGCGATGGTCACGCTGGTCTTCCAGGCGGTGGTCATCATCGTGCTGCGTGAGAGCAAGACGCTGACCGGAGGCGCCGAGGGAATGCACGTGCCGCCGCCGGTCATCGCCGGTATCTCCTTCGCCGACGACGCGTATTTTCTGCTGCTTTGCGCTTTGCTCTATGCCATCGCCGTCCTGCCGATGGCCGTGCTTCTCGACGGGCCGTTCGGCAAGAACCTGCGGGCGCTCGCCTCGCACGAGAACGCCGCGCGCGCCTTCGGCATCGACGTGAGCCGGCATCTCATTGCCGCCTTCGTCTGGAGCTCGGCGCTGATCGCATTCGCCGGGGCGGTATCGGCGCCGCGGTTTCGCATCATCGATCCCGACAGCTACGGCGTCCTCACCTCCATATTCACCCTCGCCTATCCCATCATCGGCGGAATGGGCTCGATCTGGGGCGGCATCCTGGGCGGGGGAGTCCTGCGCGTCGTTCCCGAGCTGCTGCGGCCACTGGCCGATTACATCGAGCTGATCTTCTGCGCTCTGGTGGTCGGGACCTTGATATTCTTTCCCGATGGGCTTGCTTCCGCGCTTTGGCGCCGGCATGCGAGCCGCCGCCCGCAGCACGCCGCCGGCGCGGCCGCGACCGCCGACGTTGAGGCGGGCATCGCCGCGTTTTGTGCCGCGACCGGGTCGCACGGGCCGGCAGCTGGCGAGCCGGGCTCGCTCGATATCCCGATCCTGCAGATCGAGAACGTCTGCCGATCCTATGACGCGCTGCGTGCGGTCGACGGGGTATCGCTCGAGGTGGCGCCGCGGTCGCTGCACGGGCTGATGGGTCCCAACGGAGCCGGCAAGACCACGCTGTTCAACATCGTTTCCGGCTTCATCACCGCCGACCGCGGGCAGGTTCTGCTCGCCGGCGCCGCTCTCGACAAGGTGCCGCTCGAGCAGCGAATCGGGCTGGGGATGACGCGGACCTTCCAGCACGCGGCGGTGTTTCGACGGCTGTCCTGCCTCGACAACGTCATCATCGGTCTCGGCCGGAACACGATTGTGCAGGGCACGCGGCGAAGCATCGCGGCGGCCTTCGACGGGGAGACGGTTCGGGCCGAACGGCAGGCGGCGGCCGCGGCGCTGGCGGCGGTCGGGCTCGGCGCCCGCGCCGAGGAGCCGGCCGGTGCATTGTCGCTCGGCGATCAGCGGCGCCTGGAGATCGCGCGGGCGATCGTGTCGCGGCCGCGTCTCATCCTGCTCGACGAGCCGGTTTCCGGCGTGTCGGCGGAGGAGGCGCAGAACCTGCGCGCACTCCTCCTGGCAATCAACCGGGAGCTCGGCGTCGCCATGCTGGTCATCGAGCACAATATCGGCTTCCTGGTGTCGCTCTGCCAGCGCGTCTCGGTCATGAGCGAAGGCCGCATACTCGCCGAAGGCGATGCCGCCGCCATGGTCTCCGACCCGCGCGTGCGGCACGCCTATTTCGGCGAGCGGCAGGCGGCGGCGTGATGCTGGAGGTGTCCGGGCTGCGCGTGGCGAGCGGCGCGATGATCCGGGTCGACGGGCTCGATCTCTCGCTCTCCGCGCGCGGCTGCCTCGCGCTGCTCGGTCCCAACGGAGCGGGCAAGACCGCCAGCGTCGAGGCGATCGCCGGACTGATCCCGAAGGCGGCGGGCCGGGTGACATTCGACGGGACCGACGTCACCAATCTGAGCGCGAGCAGCGTGGTCCGCCGCGGCCTGGCGCTCGTCCCGCAGCTGCGCGAGCTCTTTCCCGGCTTCTCAGTCGAGGAAACATTGCTCGCCGGAAGCAATGCCGCGCGCGGCCGCCCGGCCACCCCGCTCGACACCGTCTACGACCTGTTTCCGCGCCTGGCCGAACGGCGCAGGCAGCTGGCCGGCTCGCTCTCGGGCGGCGAGCAGCAGATGCTCGCGATCAGCCGCGCTCTGGTCAGCAATCCCAAGGTGATGCTGCTCGACGAGCCGTCAGCCGGGCTCGCCATCGGCATCGTCCGCGCCTTCGTGGACGCGGTGAGGAGGATTCGGGAAGCCGGCGTCGCCATTCTGCTGGTCGAGCAGAACCTGGAGATTGCCGCCGCCCTCGCCGATGCCTGCATCGTGCTCGCCGCGGGGCGCGTGGTCTGGCGCGGCTCCGCGCGGGATGCGACGAGCAGCGACGAGATCAGGCAGGCTTACTTCACGTGAGCAGAGCTGGACGGTCTGACCAACGGATTGCTCTCGGGAGCCAATGCCCGCAGCTGGAAGAAGGGGACATAGCGCGGCTGGTCAGGGCTCCGCCCTTGACCCGATTCGGACATCAGGCGCCGCTCTTTGTTGCGACGCACTCCACCGATGATTTGCTATGTTTTGTGTTGGTCCATGATCTTTGGCGTTGGGTCGGCGTAAGCCGAACAACAAAGGAGAACAATATGACCGCGAAATGGCAACGGGAGAAAACTGACCTGGATCGGAGGTTGGCGTTGAAACTGACTCTCGTAGGTGCGTCGGCACTACTGGTGAGCAAGGGCGGCAGTGCGCTGGCGGCGGACGGAGAAAAAAAGCGTCAGCCGACCGTGACCCGATTATTAGACAACGAGCGGCTTGAGGTCATCCGTATGGTCTCGGCGCCAGGAGACAAAGGGGCGATGAGAGAGCGTCCAGATCGGCTGCTGTATATTTTACAAGGCGCGAAGGTTCGGTTCCATTACCCGGGCGGCAAAACGGAGGACGCAGTGTGGAAAACCGGGGACGTCGTCTACCAGAAAGCAGACAACCGCCAAGTCGAGAATATCGATATGAGAGACCTGGAGTATATAAGCGTACATTTGAAGTAACTAGCAGCCAGACCGGGTGCGGCGCATTGGCATGTTGGTGAACGGCCCCGAAACGGACGAAGAAATAGCGGCGCGCATTGCGGCGTTTCGAAATGGTTTGCAGGACCTTGGCTGGCTCCCCAGCACAAATCTACAGTTTGATGCTCGCTTTGGCTCTTCCAATGACGATGACTTGCGCGAGAAGCGGACTTCAGCCGGGCCGAAATCCCGCACCGCAGCAAGCCCCTGACTTGATCCTTGGCAATCCGCTATCCTGATGCCCTGGCTAGGGGCAATGGATGCAAACTGACAGACGGGTCACTCCGGCAATCCTGCTTTGCGCAGGCTCTCAATGAAGCGGACGCGGTCCTCCGCCCGCCGGAGCGGCGGCGCTACCCGGTCAAGATTGCCAAGCCTCAACGCGGGATCGACCTCGCGCAAGCAGGCCATCGCCGCCCGCGCTTCGACCATCCGATCCGAAAGAGCATTGGCCGTCGCCGCCACCCGCAGTGCCGTGGCCCAGTTCGGTTGCTCATGGAGGGCCTTGGTCGCCCAGGATATCGCCTCGTCGTAACGACCGGCAAAGGCATGCGCGAAGGCCATGCCGGTTGAAGCAAAGTAGGTCAGCGGATCAAGCGGGCTCAGCCGCATAGCTCGCTCAAAATGGTCAATAGCGCTTGCGTACTCGCCAAGGTACATGCGTACCCAGCCACTCGCATTCCAACTCGCCGCCGAATTCGGGTTCAGAACCAACGCTCGGTCGATGTACGAGGCGCCAGCCTCGACCTCCTTAGCCAGATAAGCCAGGCTAAGGCCGCCTGACCACAGCGCGGTCGGATCATCCTTGCCCAGCGCGACCGCGCGACGCGCCAGCCTCACGGAGTCCGCGATCTCACTTTCGCGATCAACCATCCAGCCATGGCTGTTCCTGAGCGCGCCGGACCACGACGCCATTCCGTAGGGAGAGGCGTAATTGCGGTCGAGTTCCGTCGCGCGCACGAAGAGCCGCACCGCTTCCAAGAGGCTGTCTCTATTGTGCAGATGAAAACTGGCCATTCCGCGCAGGAAGTAGTCGTAAGCGTCGAGGCTCTCGGTCGGCTTCCGTCCCGCACGCTCGATCTCCGCGCGTTGGAGCCGTGGCTCAATGGCCCCCACGACCCTTGCGGTTACCTGATCCTGCAGCTCAAATACGTCCTCCACGGCACCATCGAAGCGGTCCGCCCAAATGTGGCCGCCGGTTGTCGCATCGATGAGCTGCCCGGTGAATCGCACGCGATTTCCTGCCTTACGCACGCTCCCCTCGAGCACGTAACGCACCCCGAGTTCGCGCGCGACCTGTTTCACGTCGACGGCCCGGCCCTTGTAAGTGAAGCTGGAGTTCCGCGCGATGACAAACAGCGACGGAAAGCGTGACAGCGCCGTGATGATATCATCGGCCATGCCATCGGCGAAGTACTCTTGTTCAGGGTCCGCGCTGATGTTCTGAAACGGCAGAACGGCGATGGATGGCCTATCCGGAAGCGTGGGGTTCGAGGAAGCGCCCTGCGAGGCGGTAACGGCACCTTGGTCCCGTATGCTGGCCGGGCCGATGAACCGATAGCCTCGTCTGGGCAAGGTCTCGATCCAATTCTCGCCGCCAGGCTCCTCCCCAAACACCCGACGTAGGGCCCCGATCTGCACTGCGAGGTTGCTCTCCTCGACAGTGAGACCGGCCCAAGCCGCATCCATCAGCGCGTCCTTGGAAACCGGGATACCCCGTTGCTCCACGAGCACGCGCAGCAATGCGACTGCACGGTGGCCCAACGAAATGGGCTCGCCGCGGCGGAACAATGTGTCCGTCTCCGCATCAAGGCGAAACGGACCGAGGATGTACGTTGCGGCCATCTCCGATCTAGCGCCAGTTCAAAAACGCTTAAGAACTTTTTCAGCGCAGTTTCATGACTTCCGGCCGGTCCGGGCTCAGATTGCTACGGCCTGACGACGGACGCTTCGCATCATGGTGCGTATCGTGCGTCAAGGCAAGGAGATCGCTCGGTATTGGGGACCTCTGGGAGAAATTCAAATGCGCAAGATCAGTTTGGTCGCCGCAATTGTGAAGGCAGACTTCGGACGTGCAAAGCTTGGAGAGCGGGCGTGAATCCTGCGCAACACAGGATAGTGGATGCCCGCACCAGCCGTTATGCCGAAACCTACGCGCGTTGGCAGCGCGATCCCGAGGGTATCGGCGGTGCGCTGCGTGCGAAGGGCGCGTAAGCGCTTGACTTTCCGTCATTCCAGGGCGCCAGCGGGAGCTTTTAAAAATGTCCATCACACTCACAGCCAGAGAAGCGCGTCCCGCAAGCAGTCTAATTCTTCTCACCATGTCGCTCGGCGTGCTGATCGCGCAGATTGACACCTCTGTCGTCAATCTAGCGGTCAAACCGATCGGCACAGATTTGAAGGCCAGCGTGACTGAGCTGCAGTGGATCGTTGATGTCTACAACTTCGTCTACGCGAGCCTGCTTCTCACAGCCGGAACACTCGCCGATCTGTACGGACGGCGTCGCATCTTTGGGCTTGGGATCGTGCTGTTCACGTTGGGGACGGTGGTGTGCGGGCTAGCGCCCGACGTCTCCACCCTCGTTGCCGGCCGCGCCGTAGCCGGTCTTGGCGCTGCCCTGGAAGTGCCGGCCTCCCTTGCGATCTTAACCATCGCCTATCCGGACACAAAGGAACGCACCCGCGCACTGGGAATCTGGGCGAGTTGCTACGGGATTGCCATTGTTATTGGCCCGACCGCCGGCGGCGCGCTTGTCGATGCGTCCGGCTGGCGCAGCATTTTCCTTCTGATCATTCCCTTCTGCCTCGTGACGCTTGTCTTGGTCATGACCGTGGTGCCGGAATCGAGCAACCCGCAAGGCCGCCGGCTCGATCTTCCGGGGCAGGCGCTCGCGATTGCCTCGCTGGGCAGCCTTTCGCTCGCAGCGATCGAGGGGCCGCGCTGGGGTTGGGCTTCGACCGGAAGCGTGGCCGCGTTTTCGCTCTCGGTCCTGGCGGCGGTGCTGTTTCTACGCCGCCAGGCGGGTGCAACCGACGCGGTGGTCCCGCTGCCCATGCTGCGTCACCGCGTGTTTGCAGCTTGCCTTGCTGTGGCTACCGCAATGAACTTCGGCGCTTACGCGATGCTGTTCCTCACCCCCCTCTATTTCCAGACCGCGCGCGGCGCTTCGGCACTGAATGCCGCAGTCGCGCTGCTGCCGATGTCCCTGAGCTACATGGCAACATCGCAGCTCTCAGGCCGCATTGCTAACAAACTCGGGCCTCGCGTTCCCATGACGGCTGGCATGGGGCTGATGGGGCTCGGCCTGCTAATGCTGGCCCTGATCCCGCTCAACGACAGTCTCGTACTAATCGCGAGCGGGTTGCTCGCCGTCGGCTGTGGGCTCGGTCTCAATGTCGGACCGATGAATGCAGTGGCAGTGGCCAACGTGCCGGCGGCCCGATCGGGCACCGCATCGGGTCTCATCAATACCGCCCGCATGGTCGGTGCAACGCTCGGCGTAGCGGTGCTCGGTGCGGTATTCGCAATGCATATGGCGGAGGGCGAAAGCACGCGGGGCCTCGCGCCCGCCTTTATCGGCGGTGGGATCGTTGAGTTGATCGGAGCGGCCGTGGCGTTCGCGTT
>DASXAP010000200.1:0-53073 GCA_036406655.1 Xanthobacteraceae bacterium
TCGAGCTCAGGATATTGCGAGAGGCACCCCCGCTCGCCATCGGCGGCGCGACGTTTGCCGCGTAATGTCCGCCGAGCGCGAATGGTCGCTCGGCCGGCAGCGAATGGGCTTTCCCCGCACCGGGGGGTTTCGCGGAAGCAACCATCACTCTCGAGGGCGCAGGTGCAGGCGCCCCTTCGCGCAGGGTCGCCATCAGCATTCGGTCATCGCTGCCTTCGAGCGGCGCCCGCCCGACATATTCGACGCGGACCCTGGCGACCCCATGGCCATAGAAGCTCAAGGCCTTTGCCGCCCCGATCGACACGTCGACGACGCGGTTGCGCGCATAGGGGCCGCGGTCGTTCACCCGCACGATGATCGAGCGACCGTTGTCCAGGTTGGTGACGCGGGCATAGCTCGGCAACGGCATGGTCGGGTGCGCGGCCGAGATGCTGTGCATATCATAGACTTCCCCGTTCGCGGTCAGCCGGCCGTGAAAATCCGGGCCGTACCACGAAGCCATGCCTTCACTGCGGTAGCTCGGGTTCTCGGCTGGAGAGTAGAGCCGGCCGTTCATCTGGTAAGGGCTGCCGACGCGGTAGCTGCCCCCGCCCTTCGGCACCGGCTCACCCTCCTCCACCACGCGCTTGCTGTAGCGCGACTCGCTGCTGGAAAACGACCCCGAGCAGTGCGCGAGCGTCAGGCAACCGGCGACGAGCGCACCCGCGCGCGCGATCAGGCTCCAGCGCTGCCCCGCGGACCACATCCGCCCTGCCCCCAGCCGTGCGCCCATAAGGCCGATCGATAGCGGCAGGAATGGGGCTCCGCGCAGGCAAGCCTTGCGGCTAGGTAAACGAGGCGTTTTCCGGCTGCGCCCTCGACGTCAGAACGTCGACTTGAGCTTCAGCTGGTCGAGCCGGTTGATCGATCTGACATCGAAGCGCCGCATCTCCCCCTCGCGCAGCACGTCGAGCGGAACGCTCACTCCCGCGCCGCCCAGCGCCCACACCTTGCGGTAGAAGTCGGCCAAGCCATGCGCCTGCTCGCCGTTGACGCCGCCGACGATGTCGCCGGACTTGAGCCCGGCCTTCTCGGCCGGGCTGCCCGGCGTCACCCGCGTGACCAGCAGATGCCCACCCAGCTCTTCCGTGTTGACGCCGAGCCACGGCCGTGCGGGACCGGAGGGGCGGCCGTTGGCGATGAGTTCGCCGAGGATCGGCGACAGGCGATCGATCGGGACGAACATGTTTCCCGGGATTTGCTCGCGGCCCCCGGTTGCATCGCGCAGGACGAGCGAGCCGACCCCGACGAGCTTGCCGTCGCGGCTCACCAGAGCCGCGCCGCTCCAGGCCGGATGCGGCGGGGCGGTGAACAGCGCGTCCTCGAGCAGGTATTCCCAGCTCCCGGCGAACTCGCGCCGGGCCACGACGTAGGCGGCACCCGCCATCGCGGCACCGCCGAAGCTCACGATCAGGACCGGATCTTGCTCCTTCACCTGCGCCGACCTGCCGAGCGGCGTCGGCCTGAGCTTGAGCGACTGGATGCTCCGCAGCAGCCCGAACCCGCTCTCGGCGTCATAGCCGACCACGTCGGCGGGGATCGAATGTCCCGCGTTGTCGACCACCTCGGCGGCATAGGCCTCGACCATCAGATAGCCGATCGTGAGCAGCAGGCCCCTGTCGTCGATGAGGATGGCCGATCCTTCGCGCTCGCGTCCGAGGCTCGGGACGGTGCTTCCTTCCGGATTGATGTGGGTCTTTAGCCGCACCACCGCCGAGACGATCTCGTCGACCCAGCCGGGTTGCGCGGCGGCCGCAACGCTGGCTGCGATCGGGCCGGCGAAGGCGACTGAAACGATCAGCGCCGCGCCGAGCGCCTTGCGCATGCGAGAGATGCCCATCACGGGTCCTGTTCGAGCGGGCGGCAGCACCGGCGCACATCTGCGGGCTGGACGGAAATCAGCGCCTCGGACCGAGATTATCCCGTCGTCGCCGGCACGACCATGGGGCTCCCGGCGGGGTAGATGGCTCGCCCGCGCGCGGCGCTTGCTTGCGCGCGAGCGGTGCACCGCCGCCGCGGGGATTGCCAAGCGGATTTGATGGCGCTGAAATGGCGATCGGGTGCCCGCCGGCGGTCGTTTCCCGCTCGCGGGGTGAAGGGAGAGGAAGCGATGACACTGAAGCAACGGCTTTATCTCAGCGTGACGGCGATCGGCATGTTGGGCCTCGTGGTCGGCGCCCCGGCGCCGCTGCGCGCGCAAACCATGGTGGCCATCGACAACGACGATATCGGCGGGGTGGTGACCGGTCCGAACGGACCGGAAGCCGGGGTCTGGGTGATCGCCGAGACCAACGAGCTGCCCACCCGGTACGCCAAGATGGTGGTGACCGACGATCAGGGACGCTACGTCATCCCCGATCTGCCGGCCGCAAATTACAGCATCTGGGTGCGCGGCTACGGCCTCGTCGACTCGCCCAGGCTGCGCGTCAAGCCGGGCCAGCACGTCGACCTCAAGGCAGTCCCGGCGCCGAGCGAGGCGGCGGCGGCGCATTATTATCCGGCGATCTACTGGTACTCGATGATGAAGATCCCGGATCAGGGCCAATTCGGCGGCAAGAGCAACATCCCCGAGAAGATGACCCAGGTCGACTGGCTCAAGCAGATGAAGAACATCGGCTGTGTCGGCTGCCATCAGCTCGGTCAGGAGTCCACCCGCACCATCCCCGCGCAGTTCGGTCCGTTCAAGTCCGGCGAGGAAGCCTGGATGCGGCGCGTGCAGTCGGGGCAGTCCGGCGAGCAGATGACGAACCAGCTCGCGGGCAATTTCGGCGGTGCGCCGTTCAAGTATCTCGGCGAATGGACCGATCGGGTGGCCAAGGGCGAGCTGCCGAAAAACAAGCCCCCGCGCCCGCAGGGGGTCGAGCGCAACCTCGTCGTCACGTCCTGGGAATGGGGCGAGGGGAATCGCTATCTGCACGACGAGATCGCAACCGACCGGCGCTACCCGACCGTCAACGCCTACGGTCCGCTCTACGGCTCGCCGGAATACTCGACTGATACCATGGCGATCCTGGACCCGAAGACGAACGAGGCGACCTCATTCAACATGCCGGTGCAGGACCCGGAAATGCCGGAATCGCTGGGCCCGGGACACGCGGCAAGCCTCAAGCCCTTGCAGCCGTCGGCCTACTGGGGCGATCACAAGAACTGGGATACCCGCGCCAACAACCACAACGCAATGATCGACAAGAAGGGCCGGGTGTGGCTCTCAGCGAGCGTGCGCGGGCAGGAAAATCCCGCCTTCTGCAAGAAGGGCTCCGATCACCCCTCGGCCAAGGTCTTCCCGCTCGAGAAATCGGCGCGCCAGGTGGCGATGCTCGACCCGAAGACCATGAAGTACACCTTCGTCGACACCTGCTTCAACACGCATCACCTGCAGTTCGGCTACGATGCCAACGAGACGCTGTGGCTGAGCGGCACCGGGCAGGTGGCCGGCTGGGTGAATACCAGGACGCTGGATGAGACCGGCGATCCGGCGAAGTCACAGGGCTGGTCGCCGTTCATTCTCGATACCAACGGCAACGGCAAGCGCGACGACTATGTCGAGCCGAACCAGCCGCTCGATCCGGCCAAGGACAGGCGGATCATCGCCGGCTCGGGCCCCTATGCGGTGATGCCGAGCCCGGTCGACGGCTCGATCTGGTACACGGTCGGAATCTTCGGCGGTCCACCCGGCTTCCTCCGCTACGATCCCGCCACCGGGCTCTCCGAGGTGTACCACGTGCCGCTGCCCGCTTTCGGCATCCGCGGCGGCGACATCGACAAGAACGGGGTGGTGTGGGGCTCGGCATCGAGCGGACACCTGGTGAGCTTCGATCGCCGCAAGTGCAAGGGTCCGCTCAACGGGCCGAAGGCAACCGGCGATCATTGCCCGGAGGGCTTCAGCCTCTACAAGTATCCCGGCCCCGGGTTCGAGGGGCTCGGCGACAACAGCGCCGAGTCGAGCTATTACACCTGGGTCGACCAGCACAATACGCTCGGGCTCGGCGAGGACGTCCCGATCTCCACCGCCAACCTCAACGACGGCTTTGCCGCCCTCAAGGACGGCCAGATGGTCACGCTGCGCATCCCCTACCCGCTCGGCTTCTACGCCAAGGGTCTCGACGGGCGCATCGACGATCCGAACGCCGGCTGGAAGGGCCGCGGGCTTTGGAGCACCAATGGCGATCGCACGCCGTGGCTGATGGAGACCGGTAAGGGCTCGAAGCCGCGCGCCGTGCACATCCAGCTGCGGCCCGATCCGCTCGCCCATTGAACGGGCATTGATCGCAGGCGGCGCGCACCGGCGTGCGCGCCGCCTTGCGTTTTCCTCCCGTCAGGGGGCTGGGTCTGAGGGCAACGGCAGGGCGGGGACACCGGCAAGCAAGGCAGGCCTGGTCCCGCCGGCTCCACGAACTCTCCCGACCGGGTTCGACCCGGCCGGCGAGCCGCCGTCTATCTGTGCCCGGACGGGTTTTTCAGGCGAGGGCGACCATCACCGTGGCCGCGGCGACGACCAGCACGGCGAGGAGCGCCGTCAATGCGGTGAGGCCGGTTGCCATGGTCCGGCGAAGCCTGTCGCGTCGTCCGCCGTAAAATCCCAGCCGGGGCGCCGGTGCCGGCATGGCAGACCACCGGGCAAGCAGAATGGAACGGTCCACTTCCTCGACCGGAAGGCGCGCGGAAGGCGGACCGGAGCGACCAGTATCCGTGGACAGGCTCATCGCCCTACTCCGTGATGGCGGCAAGAAGTCCCGCCATCAGCATGATGAACGGCACTGCCAGCCAGATCAGCTCGATCGGGATGAGGGACATGTCGGCTCGCTGTCGTGAGGGGCAGCCAGAACGGGCTGCTGATCGTTTGTCGCGCGAGCAGGCTTCCCGGTTCAATTCCGACATTGGGGCGGAGCGGTCGCGCGCTCGGTCCGCAGATGTCAAGCCTGTGCCGCGGCCGCCGGGACCGGAGCACAGGCCGCCCCCGGCTCGCGGCGCTCGGGCCGCCGCAAATATCGCCCGCGTGCCGGTCCCACGACTCTGCCGGCGTCATAAATGAGAATTCCGCGCAGGAACGTGCTCTTCACCCGGCCCGTCAGCTCGAGACCCTCGAACGGGGAATACCCTTGGAGGGAGGCGGATTCGGCGGCGCGAACGAGGAAGCTTTCGTGCGGGTCGACCAGCGCGATATCGGCATCATAGCCGGGCGCAATATCGCCTTTGCTGTGCAGCCCGAACCGCTGCGCCGGATTCCAGCTCAACAGCTCGGCCATGTGGTTGTAGGACATGCCGCGCCTGCCGCCTTCGCTCAGGACCCCCGACAGCAGGTATTCAGTCCCGCCGAAGCCGGCCTTGGCCAGCCAGATATTGGTCGGGTCGGCCTTCGACCATTTCTGCTCGGCCGAGCAGCAGGCGTGATCGCTGACGATCCAGTCGATCTTGCGGTCGAGCACGGCTTGCCACAGGGCTTCCACATCCTCGCGCGGGCGAATCGGCGGGTTGACCTTCGCATGCACGGCGCCCGCGCAGTCGGCATCGAGCAGGAGGTGGCCGACGGTGACCTCGCGCCGGAAGGCAATGTGGGGAAAGACCCCCTGCATGGTCCAGGCCGCATCGATGGCCTTGCGCGAGCTCAGATGCAGCAGGTTGATGTTCAGGCAATTCGTCTCGTTGGCGAGGTAGGAGGCAATCCAGATGGCGAGCCCCTCGGAATGCGGGGGCCGGGCGGCGCTGTAGGCGTGCAGCCCGGTCAGCTTCCCCTCCCGCTCGACCAGCCTGGTATAGGCGTTGAGGATCTCGGCGAGCTCGCAGTGAAGGCTGACGCTGATGTGGGGGGCGAGCTCGGGATAGCGCGTCATCAGCCGCTGAGCCGAGCGCATGACGAACTCGAAATGGGCGATGTCGTAGCGCTCGTCGGGCCCGATCATCAGGAACTCGTTCTGATGGTCGGACCGGCCGTGCAGGCCGTATCCTCCGTAGAACATGAAGATCTTGAACGACGGGATGCCCCAGTCGCTTACGAGATGCTCCATCTCGCCGATGTGAGCATTCTCGATCGGGGCGACGTGGTAACCGTAATCGACCCAGAAACGCCCCTCCGACTGCTCGAGCACCTGTGGCATGAACTGCCGATACGGCCCGTTCCGGTTCAGGTAGTAATGGCCGGTCCTGATGTAGTTGAGGCTCGTGGTCACTCCGCCCATGGCGGCCGCCTTGCTCTCCGAGACGGCGTCCTGCGCCAGAGGCGCATAAATGCCGATGTGCATGTGCGCATCCACGCAACCGGGAAACGCCAGCAGATTGCGGGCGTCGAAGGTCTCGCGCGCCTGCTGCGGCTCGATCTCCGGCGCCAGGCGGACGACCTTGCCCCCGCTGACGGCGATATCGAGCCGCTCGACCGAGCTCCTGTTGGGACGCACGATGCGGGCATTCCTGATAACGAGGTCGAATAACTCTGCCATTCGAATCTTCCTCGATCTTGCTCCCTCCCGAAGCGCACGCCGGCGCAACCGCTCCCCTCACAGCCCCAGATAAGCGCGCCGGAGGTTGGGGTCGTCACGGATATGGGCCGGGCTTCCCTGCAGCACGAACAACCCCTTCTCGAGGATGTAGGCGCGGCGCGCCAGCTCCAGACACTGCACCACGTTCTGCTCCACCAGCAAGAGCGTCACGCCTTGCGCATTGATGCCCTTGATCAACGCGAAGAGCTCCTCGACCAGCAGCGGCGCAAGCCCGAGGGAGGGCTCATCGAGAATGAGCAGCCTTGGCTCCGCCATCAATGCCCGGCCGATGGCCAGCATCTGCTGCTCGCCGCCCGACAGCGTGCCGGCGCGCTGTGACCGCCGCTCGCCGAGCCGCGGGAACAAGGTGAAAACCCGATCGCGATTTTGCCGGCGCCGAGCGCGCGCACGCAGGTAACTGCCGAGATCGAGGTTATCCGTCACGCTGAGATTGGGGAAAATGCAGCGTCCCTCGGGAACCTGGATGAGCCCGCGCGCCACGATCGCCGCCGGCTTCTCGCGCTCGATCGCGGCGCCGGCGAAGCGGATCGATCCACGTGTCGCGCGCACCACGCCGGAGATGGCGCGGTTGAGCGTCGATTTTCCGGCACCGTTCGAGCCGAGCACGGCCACGATCTCGCCCGCTGCGACCTCCAGGTCCAGTCCGTGCAGCACTTCGGTCGCGCCGTAGCCGGCGGCCAGCCCGCTGACCGAGAGGAGCAGATCAGCCATTTGCCCCTTCCGCGCCCCGAAGCCGCGCGGCCGCGCCGCTGCCGAGATAGGCTTCGATCACCCGCGGATCGCCCACCACCGCCTGCGGCGAGCCCTCCGCGACGATGCGGCCCTGCGCCAGCACGAGCACGTGCTGGGCAAGGCTCATCACCGCCTGCATGACGTGCTCGATCAGCACGATCGTGATGCCGTTGCCGGCAAGCCCGCGCAGCATCGGAAGGATGCCCGAGACTTCCGTCGGGTTGAGGCCGGCCAGCACCTCGTCGAGCAGCAGGAGCTCGGGCCCGATCGCCAGGGCGCGCGCGAGCTCGAGCCGCTTGCGCCCGGCGGTGGTGAGACTTGCCGCCGGCCGATGGAGGAGGTCGGCCAATCCCACGGTCGTCGCAATCTCGGCTGCGGCTGCAAGCGCGGCGGCACGCGAGCGGCGCGACAGATGTGCGCCGATCGCAATGTTCTCCAGCACCGTGAGGCCGGTGAAGGACTGCGTGATCTGGAAGGTGCGTGCGATCCCCCGCCGCGCCAGCAGGTGCGGCGGCAAGCCGGTGACATCGACGGCGTGGTGGAGGACCCGGCCGGCGCTCGGCCGCACAAATCCGCTGATGATGGCAAACAGCGTGGTCTTGCCGGCGCCGTTGGGGCCGATCAGCGCGGTGATGCGGCCAGCCTCGATCACCGCTGAAGCATTGTCGACTGCGAGCAAGCCGCCGAAGCGCTTGGACACGCCCTCGATGCGCAGCAGCGGCTCACCCATGGGCGAGCTCGTCGGCCGGCGAGCGCGGGCGCGAAGGGCGCAGGCGCAATCCGGCCAGCAGCCCCGCGATCCCTCGCGGGGCAAAGGCCACGACCAGCACGAGCACGCCGCCGAAGATGACGAGATCGAGGCCGGGCGCGTCGCCTACGACAAGCTTCGTCAGCTCGCCGAGCGCCTTGACCAGCAAGGCGCCGAGCAGCGGCCCAAGCACGGTGCCGGCCCCGCCGATGATGGGCGCGAGCAAAGCCTCGACCGAGATCCACGGCCCGTAGCCGATGCCGGAATCGACGAACAGGAAATACTGCAGGTAGAAGCCCCCGCCCGCCGCGGTCACCGCCGCCGAAACCGTCATGGCAGCGAGCTTCACCCGCTCGGCATCGACGCCGAGCGCCCGCGCGGCGTCCTCGTTCTCGCGCACGGCGACGAGCCAGGCACCGAACCGGCTGTGCTCGATTTGCCGCGCGATGGCGACAGACGCGGCAACGAGCGCGAGAATGATCCAATAGAACGGAGCACGGCTCTGGAACTGGAAGGCTTGCGGGCGGAGGTCGAGGGTGAGCAGGATGCCGACGCCGGCGCCGGTGATCGGCGCGACGCTGGCGAGGATGCGCAGCACCTCGGCAAAGGCGAGGGTGACGAGCGCGAAATAGGATCCCTTCAGCCCGGAGCGGAAGCTGAGCGCGCCGATGGCAGTGCCGAGCAGGGCGCCGGCGACCACACCCGACGCGAAGGCCGCCCAGGCATTGACGCCATAGTGCATCTGCAGGATGGCGCTGGTATAGGCGCCGGTGCCGAAGAACGCCGCGTGGCCGAAGGAATACTGGCCGCCATAGCCGCCGAGCAGGTTCCACCCCTGCCCGACCAGCGCCAGCAGCAGGGCCCCGATCAAAAAGTTCAGGACCACGTTCGAGGGAGCAATGAGCGGCATGACCGCGAGCAGGCTCCCGACGAGCAGGATCTGCGGCAGCGAAGCATGCCTCACGCGCGCTCTCCGAACAGGCCATTGGGACGCAACAGCAGCACCAGGATGAACACGACGAAAATCCCGATCTGCCCGAGCGATTCCCCGAGATAGAGCCCGCAAAGGCTTTCCACCACGCCCACCAGAAGCCCGCCCGCCAGCGCCCCCACCACCGAACCCATCCCACCGAGCACCACGATGGTGAAGGCGATGAGCACGAAGGCATTGCCGACGTGGGGATCGACATAATAGGTCGGCAGCAGCAGGCAGGCGGCAATCGCCAGGCAGGCGGTGCCGAGGCCGAACGTCAGGGCATGGATATGGGCGACGTCGATGCCCGTGAGCTCGGCCCCGAGCTTTTCCCTGGCGACCGCGCGGATGGCCTTGCCGGTATCGGTGGCGATCATGCCTGCCCAGAGCACCAGCGCCACCGCCAGCACGACGCCGAAAGCCACCACCCGCGGAACCGCGAGAAAAGCAAAACCCAGGTCGATGCTGTCGAAAGCATAGGCGAGATTCACGGTGCGGGTATCGGCACGAAAGACATAGAGCAGCGCGTTCTCGATGACCACGGCCAGCGCGAGAGTGACCAGCAGCACGTTGCGCTCGTCGCCACCGGCGGCCGGGCCGATGACGAAACGCTGGAGCGCATAGCCCAGGCCGAAGAACACAGGCGTGAGCACGACTGCGACGAGGTAGGGATCGAGCCCGAGCAGCCGATGCGCGAAATACGCCGCGAACATCGCGGCGGTGAGCAGCGCGCCATGCGCAAAATTGATGATGTGCAGCACCCCGTAGATCAGGGTGAGACCGAGCGCGACCAGGGCATAGACGGCGCCGGTCAGCAGCCCGTTGAGGATGGCAGCAACGAGAATGCCCGGCGAAAGCATGCGGCGTTCAAGATGCGGGCCGGCGCGCCGCCGTGCGTCGGCGTCCAGATTCGGATCCGGTGAGCCGGGAGCGTCGCAACGGCACAGTCCGCATCCTCCCACTCGGCAGATGCAGAGAGGAAATCCCGCCCGAGCTCGTTGCTGCTGCCTGCTCGATCTCGACCAAGCGCGCCCGGATCCGGCTCACCCGCGCGGCATCGGGAACACGGGCTTGGTGGTTGCAAATTCCTGCGGGAAGATAACCTGAATGTCGTGGGCGAGCACCTGGGTGTTCACCGGCGCCGCCCCCTGGTTCTGACCATTCACGAACCTGGTCGGGCCGTATGGCATGACGTGTCCCGAGAAGGTCGAGGTTTCCAGCGCCGCAATGATCTTGGGGCGGTCGGCGCTCTTAGCGCGCTCGAGCGCATCGGCGAGGAGCAGCACGCACGAGTAGTTCATGAACACCTCGTAGGTGTAGAACTGGCCCGCGTCCTCCACCTTCTTCTTGAGCGCCAACGCCTTCGGATTGCGCGGATCGAACCAGTGATTGCAGTCCATGATGTATTGCGCGGCCTCGGGGAACTCCTTCACGAACTTGTAGGACGAGGCGGCACCGCCGAGAACCGAATAGATTCCCTTCGGGCGCACGCGCTGTTGCTGCAGGGTGCGGGCAAGCAGCACATATTCGTTGTAGTAGTTTGCCGGGATCACGAGGTCCGGGTTCTGCGCCTTGATCTTCAGCACGACGTTGTTGAAGTCGCGGGTCGGCGTGGGATGGGCGATGGTCTCCAGCACCTGGAACCCGCGGTCGGGCAGCTGCGCGTTGAGGAGCTTGGCCAGCCCCGACCCGAAGAGGGAATCCTCGTGCACGATCATCACCGTCCTGGCCGGCTTGCCGGCCGTGTCATTGATGGTCACGAGGTTGTCGAGTGCGGTCTTGGCGATGACACCGAAACCGGGACCGAACCGGAAGGTATTCTTGAGCCCGCGGGTGACGATGTTGTCGGCGACCCCGACGTCGACCAGGTACGGCAGGTCGTAGCGGGCGGCGGTCTGGCTGGCCGTGAGGCAGATCGAGCTTGCATACCCGCCGACGATCGCCGCGACGGCGGCTGAATTCATCTTCTCGACCTCGGCATTGCCGCCCTCCGGGGTCGATTGGGCATCGCCCAGCATCGGCTCGATCCTGGCTCCGCCCAGCGCCTTGATGCCGCCCGCCGCGTTGATCTCCTCGATCGCCATTGTCGCGCCGAGCCGGCCCTGCTGGCCTGAATACGACAGCGCGCCCGAGACCGGATGCAGCATCCCGATCTTGACCGCGGCAGCCTGCGCCCGGAGCAGCGCCGGCGCGCCGAGGAGCCCGCTCGCGGCCCCGGTCACGCCCCCTGCGGCGGCTTGCAACAGGCGGCGGCGGGTAACCTGCATGGACCTGGTCGGCATGAGACCCTCCCTCGTGAGATCGGCGGAAGCCTACATTAGCTGGCAATGGCTTTGCTGCTCAACCTGCGCGGTCGCCGCGGAATCGAAAGCCGGCGCCGGCGCTCTGGGCGGACGACACCTCTGCGCAGGAACCGCCACATCGCGCAAGCGCAGACCGCCCTACACGGCTAAGCCCGGGGCTGCTGCTCCTGCTCTATCAGCGCCTGCAGATTGCGGCGGAAGCGCAGCGCCCCGGCATCGAGCGCGAGGTTGATGGGCGGTGCGGCAGCCCTCGACATCCCGTCATGCACGGCTTCGAGCACGATCCGATCCTCCTCGAACGCCGAACGTGCGTTCGCAGCGATCTTCGCCGTGATCGTCGCATCCTCCGGATCGGTGTTGCGATGCTGCAACCAATGATATCGCGTCGAGCTCTCGTCGATCGGAGTGAGAAAGTGATAGGAAACCATTACGTAGGCGCTTCGGTGCAACGGCTTGTCGGAGCCGCCGGTGCCGGCAGGGGTGAAAATTGACTTGTTGATCGCCAGCGAAGGATAGCGAGCCTCGTAATGCTGCAGCCGGTCACACCTGCCGGCGAACTTCACCAGCGGCGCATAGAATGGCGGGACCTCTCGATCGAGAATCCAGCGTCGGACCACGACGCCCTGATCCTGCACATCGATCTGCAGCGGGGTGTCCTCGGTCCCCGAGCCGGCAAAAGAGCCGCGGTGGACCCACGCCACATGCGAGGGGTCGAGCAGGTTGTCGGTCAGGTAAAGGTAGTTGCAGGCGACGGTCATCGCCCCGCCCATGCTCAAGCCCCAGGCCGGATCGTCGTGATTGTGGATCGCGATGATCTTGCGCTCGTCGGCCAGGGCCGGATTTCCCGTCCAGATCCAGACGAGCCCCCATCTTTCCGTCGCGGGATAGCTGCGGACCCTCGCATTCGCTGGAACCCGGTTCTGGGTCGGGGATGCGACGCAGTTGCCGGCGGCGTCGAAGGTGAGCCCATGGTAGCCGCAGACAACATGGTCGCCGCTGCGCTGCCCCATCGACAGCGGCAGCTTGCGATGGCAGCAGGCATCCTCGAGTGCGACCGGATCGCCGTCCTCCTTGCGGAAGACCACGATTCTCTCGCCGAGGAGCTTCAGCGGAAGCAAGCTCTGGCCGATCTCGGCGGAGGCGGCGGCGACCCACCAGGCGTTGCGCAGGAACACTGAGGTCTCCTCGTGGCGATTTGTCCGTACGGTCTCGGCAACCACGCGCGGCTGCCGGCGCCGAAGCCTACATCAAGCGGGAAATCACCGACTCGGCGGTCCGCCGGAGAACGAAATCGCGTTCATCATCATCGATCTCGGCCTTACCGACGGTGTCCGCCACGGGGTTCAACTCGAAAATCGGATAGTCGGTCCCCAGCATGATCCTGTCCGCACCGAATGTCTTCACGGCCAGCTGCAGCGCGCGCGGCCCCAGCGAGGCGCAGTCGTAATAGAGCCGCCGCAGCCTCTCGCTCGGGAACGGGGCCTGCGGCCGGCGCGACTTGTCGACGGCTTCAATGCGCTCGAGGACGAAAGGCAGCGTGCCTCCGAGGTTCACCAGCTGGATGGCGGCATTGGGATAGCGATCGAGCAAGTCGCTGCAGACCAGTGTGATTCCCATCTGCGCGATCGAGGCTTGCAGCGCGAGGACGGAGGCTCGATAGAGCGAGCAGTCGGGGAACGGCCCGGGTGCGGATTCATTCGGGGCAAGGCCCGGGTGAATCATCAGCAGGGCGCCGAGCTCGTCGGCGGCGGCAAATACCGGACGCAGCCGCTCGGCGCGCTCGATGCTGAGAAAGAGGTTGCCGGGCAGGATCGCGCCCAAAAGCCCCAGCTCACGCCGCACACGGCGCAGCTCGTGGGCCGCCTTGCCCATGTCGGCCAAGGGCAGCCCGGCGAGCCCCAGCAGTCGGCCGCCGGAGGCGCGGCAAATCGCGGCGAGCTCATCGTTGTAGTTGCGAATTATCGTGCTGACCTCGGGCTCGCCGATGACGTCCATGCCGAGCGCACCGGGGAAGGTCATCAGCTGGGTGCGGATGCCCGATGAATCGAGATAGCGGAGCCGCGCAGGCACCTCGGTGTATCCGGGCGACACCATGGTGCTCGCCGTCATGGCATGGAGCACGTTCCGGCCAGCGGCATCGACAGCGATGCGGGGTCGCGCGGTCCGGTGCCGGAGCGCCTCGATCAGGCCGCCGTAGTAGTGGGAATGCATGTCGATGGCCATGGCGGCGCTCCCACACGTCCTCTCCGTTCACCGCGCCGGCGCTGCTGCGGCAGCTGCACCGGAAAGCGAGCCCAGGCCTCCGGTCAAGGCTCGGCCAGGAAGGCACGATAGTCGCTGAGCCCATCCGCAACGGCGGCAGCGAGGATACGACGGCCGTCCTCGGGAGTGGCGAGGGTCGGGTCCGAGCCCACTCGCCCGTCCGGGAAGCGACGCCGGTGCTCGTCGGCGCCGGCGTGATTGTCGCCGGCGTGATCGCGCAGGAATTCAGGCGACAGCTTCTCCGGCGGCGACATGACCTGCACTCGCACCCGATCGGGGTGCAGCGAGAGCGTGATGGCGATCTCGCTCGGGGTGGCGTGCATGCCCTCCCAGTCTCCGTAGAGGTCTCGCCGCATCTTGCTCACCGTGGGGTATTCCCACCAGCTGCGGATGCGGAAGCGCATGCGGTCGGCTTTTCCTGCGGCGGCAAAGCTGCATGCAGCATGCAGATCATGGCAGGCCGCCCGTAACGGGCCGACATTGCCGCCGTGCCCGTTCAGGAAATAGAACCGCTCGAAGCCCTGCCGGGCGAGCGAGGCGACGTAATCGTGCACGAGAGCCATCAGGGTCGCTGCGCGGGTGGAGATCGTCCCTGGAAACGTGAGATTGAACGGGCAAACCCCAAACGGGATCGGCGGCCCAATCATTGCCTCGGCTTCGGCGGCTATCCCTTCGGCAATTGCGTTTGCGCAGATCACGTCGGTGCCGATGAGACCGTTGGGGCCGTGTTGCTCGACCGAGCCGAGCGGCACGATGATCGTCCTGCAGCGACCGAGATACTCCTCGACATCGTTCCAGACGCAGAGCAGGAGATCCATGGCTCGGGTTCTCGACGGCACCGTCTCGAGCGGTTGGCTTCCGACTGTCGCCGCGGGCGCTCGCGCTCAATCGGCGTTCTGGAGCCATTTCTTGTCGAGCGCGTCGAAGAAACCCAGCATCCGCTTGATGGTGATCCAGCTGTTCATATAGTTGAGCCAGACCTGATCGTTTTGCGGCATCAGGAAGCTCGCCGGCCGGCGCCCCCGCGGTCGATCGACCGGCGCGATCGTCAACTCCGGATAGCGCCGCACGAGCGCCGCCGCATCGACGTTGCTGGTGATGGTGACGTCGGCGCGCCCGGAAAGCACCTCTTGGAATCCGAGCGCCGGCGCTTCTACCTGCCGCAGCGTCGCCACCTTGAAGTACTCCCGCGCCTGCGCATCGAATACCGTCCCGAGCGTCGTCACCACGGTCACCCCTTTCTGATCGACGTCGGCCCAACTCTTGAAACGGTCGGCATTCTTCTTGTGCAGCAGCGGCACCGTGCTGAACTCGAGATAAGGCTGAGTGAACCCGGCGACCTTCGCCCGCTCGAGACTCATCGACACGCCCGACATCACGATGTCGTACTTGTCGGCGACCATGCCGTTGACGAGGGTCTTCCAATCCGCGGCGACGAACTGGACCTTGACGCCGAGATCCTTGGCGAGCTCCATCGCCGCATCGATGTCGTAGCCGACATAGTTCCTCGATTCGGGATCGCGCGAGGTGAGCGGCGGGAAATCGCCTGTCGTGCCCACGCGCAGCGTTCCGCTGTCGAGGATGCGATTGAGATGCGACACCCGCGAGCCGTCGCCGCGATCCTGCGCGCCGACCTGCGCCAGCATCATGAGCTGTGCCAGGACGAAAGTCGCCACCAATGTCTTTCCGCGGTATCTCATCTTGTGCCCTCCTCCCCGCATGCGCCGTCGGCGACAGGTCATTCTATAGACAAACCCATATCGGTGGTACAACCTGCCTCGATCGCCACGACTGAGCTTCTTGTGCAGCCATCGACGGATTTCCGGTGTCCGGGCATCGGTGCCGTCGGGCAGTCAAGCGTGACGGCAGAGGGGAAAGCCCGCACATGGCGATCGGCTCCGACCGCACGATCATGGTCGACGTTCAGAACTTGAGCAAGTGGTTCGGCAGCTTCCGGGCGCTCAACAACATCAATTTCAAGGTGCGATCGGGCGAGAAGATGATCGTGTGCGGCCCGTCGGGATCCGGGAAGTCGACGATGATCCGCTGCATCAATCAGCTGGAGACCCATGACGCCGGACGCATCATCGTGGACGGCATCGAGCTTGGGAAGAATGCCAGGAGCCTCGCGGCCGTCCGGATGGAGGTCGGGATCGTTTTTCAGCAGTTCAACCTGTTTCCGCACATGACCGTGCTGGACAACCTCACGCTCGCGCCGATGCGATTGCGCGGGCTTGCACGGCGGGAAGCAGAGGACCTGGCCATCCAGTATCTCGAGCGCGTCGACATAGCGGAGCAGGCGCGAAAGTACCCCGCGCAGCTTTCGGGTGGCCAGCAGCAGCGGGTGGCGATCGCGCGCGCACTGTGCATGAAGCCGAAGATAATGCTGTTCGACGAGCCCACTTCGGCGCTGGATCCGGAAATGATCGGCGAGGTCCTCGAGGTGATGGTGGCCCTCGCCGGCCAGGGAATGACCATGATCTGCGTCACCCACGAGATGGGCTTTGCGCGCCGGGTTGCCGACACGATGGTCTTCATGGATCAGGGCGAGATCGTCGAGCAGGCGCCCGCACGGCAATTCTTCTCAGCCCCCGCAAGCGATCGTGCAAAGCTCTTTCTGAGCCGAGTCCTGTCCCACTGAGGGTTCGCTTCCCATGTCGACGAGCTTGAAACGCACCCTCTTCTTCGCGGCACTCGCCATTGTGCTGGCCGGCTGCGGCAAGAGCTATACCTGGGGTTGGCACGTGGTCTGGCCGGGCCTGGAGCGGGGACGGGGCAACATCGCGTTTCTGCTCAGCGGGCTCGGCTATACCCTGGCCGTCGCGCTGTGCGCGATCAGCATCTCGGTCGTGCTCGGCCTCATGGTTGCCCTCCCCGCGATGTCCTCGAGTCGATTGGCCCGGGCCCTCAGTCGGGGATATGTCGAGCTACTGCGCTCGGTGCCGATGCTCGTCATGGTGCTGTGGGTCTATTACGGACTGCCGGTCATCCTCGACATCAGTCTCGACGTGTTCACCTCCGGGGTGATCGCGCTCGCACTGTGCGACAGCGCGTTTGAAGCCGAGATCTTCCGCGCCGGGATCCAATCCATCGATCGGGGTCAGCACGAGGCGGCAGATGGGCTTGGTCTCGGCTACGTCGACAAGATGCGCTTCATCGTTCTGCCGCAAGCCATCCGCCGGGTACTGCCTCCGCTCGGCAACCAATTCGTCTACATGCTCAAGACATCGTCGCTCCTCTCGGTGATCGGCCTCACCGAGCTCACCAGGCGCGCGAACGAGCTCGTGGTCACGGAATATCGCCCGCTGGAGATCTACAGCTTTCTGGTCCTCGAGTATCTCGTGCTGATCCTCGCCGCCTCTTGGCTGATCCGGGCACTCGAGCGGCGGATGGCGGTCGGCGAGCGCGAGCATCGGGCACCCGTGGGCGGAAAGCCGTTCGCGCCGCAATTGCAGCCGCTGCGCTGACCGCCCGCGCTGCGATCGTCCTCTCCGAGTGCGGCAGCGACGGCGATCATCGATTGCCGGGAACGAGCGCCAGCACCCGCAGCGGGCTGCCCGATCCCTGCTTGATCTTCAGCGGCGCGGCGAGGATGACCGAGCCTTTCGGCGGCAGCAGGTCGAGATTGGTCAGGCATTGCAGGCCGTAGCGGCCCTTGCCGTGCATGTAGAAGTGCGCGGGATAGGGCGGATTGAAGTGCTGGCCCTGCCCGTAATCGGTTCCGATCGTCTCGGTGCCGAAGCCATGCACGTCGCGCTCTTCCACCAGCCATTTCACCGCCGCCGGGTCGGGACCGGGGGTGTGCGCCCCGTCATCGGTGAGGCCCGCGTAGCCTGCGTAAGGCTTCTTCGACCAGTCCGTCCGCAGCAGCACCCAGCTTCCCGCCGCGATCCTGCCATGCTGCGCCTCCCAGGCCTCGATGAAGGCAATCGTCAGCACGAAATCCGGGTCGACCGCACATTGCTTCGAGCAGTCCACCACCGCTGCCGGCGCGATGAATTTCCTCGGCTCGATCGTGTCGACCGAATTGTTCGGCAGGTCCTTTCCCGATATCCAATGGATCGGAGCGTCGAAATGGGTCCCTGTATGCTCGCCCATGCTGAAGTTGTTCCAGTACCAGGCCGGCCCCCGCTCGTCGTAGCGCGACAGCTCCTCGATCCGGAACGGCGCACATTGCCCGAGCTCCGGGGGAAGCGTGATGATGGGAAAGTCCTGCGCGAGTGTCTGCGTGAGATCGATCACGCGGATCGCGCCGGTGGCGACCGCCTTGGCAAAGGCGAGAAGATCAACAAACATCGTCGAGCTTTCTATGGCGGTGTGTTCCTCGCGAGCATGTCACTGGTGCTTGGCTGTTGCGGAACGGTATCGAGTGCGGCGCAGGATGCGCCGGCAATCTGGACCGTGCCGGAAGTCGGCGCCCTGCCCCGTGACGCCGGCGGCATGGAGGTGCGGCACGGGCGCGATCTCATCGTGGCGACCTACGCCCATATTGGTCCGGAGGTCGCCGATCCCGACAAGCGATTTGCCGGCAACAATCTTGCCTGCGGCAATTGCCATCTCAAAGCCGGCACCGTGAAATTCGCCATCCCACTGTTCGGCCTGTTCGGCGATTTTCCCCTCTACAGCGCCCGCTCCGGCTCGGAGATCACCATCGAGCAGCGGCTCAATTCCTGCATGACGCGCAGCATGAACGGGCGTCCGCTGCCGGGCGACAGCCCCGAGATGCAGGCGATGGTCGCCTATATCAGGTTTCTCTCGACCGGGGTGCCGCCGGGCCGACGCCTTCCCGGGCTCGGCGTCGGCGGAATGGCGGAGCTCGAGCGGCCGGCCGACCCGGCTCGGGGCCGAGCCCTCTATGCCAGCGCTTGCCTCGCCTGTCACGGCAGCAACGGCGAAGGCATTCGCCGCAGCCTTCCGACAGTCGATCTCGGCTACATGGTGCCGCCGCTCTGGGGAGCCGACAGCTTCAATGACGGCGCCGGGATGGCGCGGCTGATCAACGCGGCAAATTTCATCCATTTCAACATGCCGCATGGCGCAGATTACCTGAACCCGCAGATGACGCCGGAAGATGCCTGGGACGTGGCGGCCTACATGCTCTCCCAGCCGCGTCCGCACAAGTCCGGGCTCGAGCGGGATTTCCCCGATCTGCTCGACAAGCCGGTCGACACCCCTTATGGCCCCTATGCCGATGGCTTCGGCATCGAGCAGCACAAGTACGGGCCTTTCGCGCCGATCCGCGCCGCGGTCGCGCGGCTCAAGGCCGACAATTCGGGCAAGCGCTGAGGCAAGGCGGAGATGGAGCAATGATTGCGGTTATTTTCGAGGTTTGGCCGGCCGACGGGCGCAAGAGCGACTATCTCGATCACGCCGCGCGCCTGCGCGGCGAGCTCGAGCGAATGGATGGGTTCATCTCCGTCGAGCGGTTTCAGAGCCTTACCGACCCGGACAAGCTGCTGTCGCTCTCCTTCTGGCGCGACGAAGCCGCCGTTGCACGCTGGCGCTCCCATGCTGGGCATCGCGCGACCCAAAAAGCGGGTCGTCAAGGCATTTTCCGCGACTATCGTCTGCGTGTCGCCGGCGTGATGCGCGACTACACCATGAGGGAGCGCCGCGAGCAGGCGCCCGACGACAGCAGAGCCGTGCATGACGCCGCCATCTGAAGGCACGGGCGGCGGGAGCAATATTGAGAAGCTGGAGCAGTCGAGACGCCGCGCGGCCGGCGAATTGCGCTGCCGGAAGGCCGCCACCGCTCCCGGTCCACTCGATTTCAGCTTCCCAGCTCGCGCTCGAGCGCCTTCGGGTTGACGGCGAGCCGCTGCCGGATGTCCTCGGCGATGTCGCCGACAAAGACGTCCTCGAGCCCCCGCCTGAGCGCGTCGACGACAGCGCGGGCAAGCACAATGGGGCCGAGCTTGGGCGGCGGGACGGTCTGGAACCACTCGGTCTCCAACGGTCCGAAGAAGACGTTCAGCACCTTGACCCCGCCCGGGCGCAGCTCGGCGCGCAGGCATTGGGCGGCCGAGAGGCAAGCAGCCTCGGTCGCCGAATAGGACCCGTAGGCCGGCCAGCTCGTCAAGGCGTGCACGGAGAGGAGATTGACGAAGGCGGTCGCGGAATTGACGCCATCGCTTCCGCGCGCACGCATGACCGGGCCGAAAGCCTGCGCGAGCCGCATCAGGCCGAAGTAGCGGACGTCCATCTCCTCGCGCGCGACCGTGAGCCCGTGACGATCGACGAAGCCACCGGCACGCACGTGCTCGGCAGTGTTCACCAGGATGTCCACACGCGGACCGTTCTGCTGCGCCTGCTCGGTGACGGATTCGCTGTCGGTCAAATCCAGCGGCACGATCTCCAGACGCTCGATCTCCCGGAGCGAGCTCATGCCGGGAAACGGCTTCCAGGGCTCGGCAATCCCGAGAAAGATGATGGACGATCCGGCCTCGCAAAGCGCGCGCGCCATTGCCTGGCCCACGGCGGTGCGCCCGTCGGTTATCAGCACGCGACGGAACTTCGGATCGCAGGTCATCTCGCGCAACTGCGGATCATCGGCCATATCGGGGGTGTCCTGCTCCGGCAATGCGATCATCACGGGTGCGCCGCTCTTGTCGAGCTTGAGCTCCAGCCGCACGCGCGCTCCTTCGATGCTGTCGCCGTGCAGATGTGCAACGACTGCGGGGCCGCGATCGAGCTCGACGATGCCGATGCGCCAGGGCGCCCGCTCGCGAAAATAGACGTCGGTGGAGCTGTGCACCGTCGTCTCCGCCAGCAGGAACCCGCCGTTCTCGACGGGGGTGAATGGAATGCGGGCCGATAGGCAGGAGGGGCAGGCATCGCGCGGTGGATAGATCACAGCGCGGCAGTCCAGGCAGACCTGCAGGGCGAAACGACCCTCGGCTGCGGCGGCGGTCAGGCCGTGGGCGGCACGGCTGCGCACGGCTTGCGGCGCAAGCGGAAGTCGGGTCCGCTTGAGCGGATCCTTGCGCCGGGGACGCAGCAGCTGCTTCGTCACCCGGTCCTCGCCAGCACAGCGGCGCCGGATGCGAGACCGCGGTCGTAATTGATCATGCCGAAGCCGGAGACGATCCCGAACCGGGCGTCGGGCACCTGCGTGCCGAGCGGCGCTCCCGTGAGCTGACGAATGGCCTCGACCAACCCCAGGAAGCCGCCGGCGGCGCCCGCCTGCCCGGCGGACAGCTGACCCCCACAGGTGTTGTGCGGGAAGGTTCCCTGATTGGTGAAAGACCGCGACCGCACGAATTCCGGCCCCTCCCCCTTCGAGCAGAAGCCGAGGTCCTCGAACTGCATCATCGAGATGACCGGATAGTCGTCGTAGGTCTCGATGAAATCCATTTCGTCGGGCTTGACGCCCGCCATGGCCCAAAGCTCGCCGATGTCCGCGGCCCACCCGCCCCTGATTTGCACGGGGTCGTCGGCAAAAGCGTTGTGCCGCTCGATCGTCGACAGCACCCGCACACCCGACAGCCTGAGCGATATTGCCGTGCCCTCCCGGCACACCAGAAAGGCTTCTGCGCCGGCGCACGGCATCACGCAGTCGAACAGATGAATCGGCTCGGCGATCGGCCGCGCTGCCATGTAGTCGTCCAGCGTCAAGCTGCGCTTCATGATCGCATGGGGGTTGGCTAATGCGTTCTCGCGCTGGGCAATGCAGATCTTTCCGAAATCCTCCCGCTTGGCGCCGTAGCGATTCATGTAGTTCCTGGTGATCAGCGCGAACGAGGCGTTCGCCCCGCCCGAGCCGTAGGGATAGACGGCGTCCTGGGCAAAGCGCGAGAACGTCGACAGCATCCTGCGAAACGAATCCACGTGGTTGGTGTCCCCGGCGACGCAAGCCACGAGATCGGCATCGCCCGCCTGCACCGCCCGCGCCGCACGGCGCAGCGCGACGATGCCGCTCGCGCCGCCCAGGGGCACCTCGTCGAGCCAGCGCGGCGACAGGCCGAGATGCTGGGTGAGACCGATCGCCCGGTCGGGAGCCAGGGTGAAGCTCGACACCACGAGGCCATCGATGTCCCTTGGCCGCAGCCGCCCGCGTCCGGTCAGCTCGTGCAGCGCCCGCCCGATCCACCAATGCGCGCTGTTCGTGGAATATCGCCGATAGGGGATGGTGACCGGCAGGCAGGCAATGACGCCATCATAGGGCTGACGCCCCGCTGACGCGCTGCTCATGCAGCCGCTCGTTGCCAACCTTGCCCGGTCGAATGAGGCGCTCGAGCTCTGTCCCGGGAGGCTGCAAAAATCGCGGCGGATGCCGGCTCGAGCCATCGCAATTGCCACATGACCGCGCATCCCGCCGAATTGTGCACGCGTCGCGACCATACCGCTTGTCTAGCAGTTGCCAAGCATTAAAACCGCGGGATGTCTCGACCTCACGCGGCGACGAGGAGGCCTCGGCCAGGCAGCAGCGATCGATTGTCGATGCCCAGATGACCAGCCTCGACCTCCTGCAAGCTGCGCGGTTGTTCGCCCCGCATGAGCGCACGCTGCCCGCGATGCTGGCGCGGCAGGTGGAGCGTTTCTCCGACCGGCTGCTGGTCAGTGCCGGCGGCCGCGGGCTCAGCTTTGCCGATGCCTCGAGCGCTGCCGCCCGGTTTGCTGGTACCCTGCAGGGAGCCGGGATCAGGCCGGGAGAGCGCGTCGCGCTCATCTGCTCGAACCGCATGGAGTTCATCGAGGCGTATCTCGGCTGTGCCTGGCTCGGTGCTGTTTCCGTGCCGATCAATACGGCGTCGCGCGGCGCGCAGCTGCAGCATATTCTCGCCAATTGCGGCGCACGGCTGATGATCATCGAGCGGACCTACCTCGCCAATCTCGAGCAGCTCGATCTCTCCAGGCTCGCGCTCGAGACCGTCTGGCTCATCGAGGACGGGAAGGAGGTGGCGCCGGCGAGGCTGAATTCATTGCCGATGCCGAGGGACGGCGAGCCCATCGCGCCGGCGGCGCTGCATCCGCGCGACCTCCTCACGATCCTCTATACCTCCGGGACCACCGGACCATCAAAGGGCGTCTGCTGTCCGCACGCGCAATACTTCTGGTGGGGGCTCAATACCGGCTCGTTGCTGCAGATAGGCGAGGAAGATGTGCTCTGCACCACGCTGCCGCTGTTTCATACCAACGCATTGAACACTTTCTATCAGGCGCTGCTGGCCGGCGCCTGCGTCGTCTACGAGCCGCGGTTCTCCGCTTCCGCGTTCTTCTCCACCCTCGCCGCTCGCAACGCGACCGTGACCTACCTCCTCGGCGCCATGGTGCCGATCCTGCTCTCGCGGAAAAGGACAGCCGCGGAGAGCGCCCACCGGGTGCGGGTGGCGCTCGCGCCGGGAGTGCCCGCCCAGTTCCATCATGAATTCGTCGAGCGCACTCACATTCGCCTGGTCGACGGCTGGGGCTCAACCGAGACCAACGTGGTGCTCGGCACGACGGCCGACCGGCAGCGGCCGGGCTTGATGGGGCCCGTGGTCGGTGGCTTCGAGGCGAGCGTGGTCGACAAGGACGATAATGCCCTGCCGGACGGCGAGCCGGGCGAGCTGATCGTGCGCGCCGACGCTCCCTTCGCATTCGCGACCGGATACTTCGGCGAGCCCGAGAAGACGGTCGAAGCCTGGCAGAACCTCTGGTTCCACACCGGAGACCGGGTCATCCGCGAGCCCGACGGCTACTTCCGTTTCGTCGACAGGCTGAAGGATGCTATACGGCGACGCGGCGAGAACATCTCGTCGTTCGAGGTCGAGCAGGTGCTGCTGAGCCATCCCGCCGTAGCGAACGCGGCGGTATTTCCTGTCCGTTCCTCACTTGCCGAGGACGAGGTGATGGCGATGGTCATCCCCGCACGGGGGGCGCGCGTCACCGAGCTCGAATTGGTCGAGTTCTGCGAGCCGCGCATGCCCTATTTTGCGGTGCCACGCTATATGGAGCTCGCAACCGAGCTGCCGATGACGGAAAGCGGCAAGGTGCAGAAGTACAAGCTGCGCGAGCGCGGAGTTACGAAGGCAACCTGGGACCGCGAGGCTTCCGGTTACCGGCTCAAACGATAGAGCGACGTCCATGACGGTCGTTTACGAGGTCGCGCTCCGCACGGGCGGCGAGCAGGGCAACGAGATCAGGCGCTGGTTCGAAGCCCGAACCGCCAAGCTGTGGCGAGAGCTTCCGCAATTGAAAAGCTTCGACGTTTACGTCCCCTGCGAGGAGGGAGCATCCGACCCTCATGTTGCCGACGGCGCAGGTCCTTGCCTGCTCTGCATGCTGAGCTTCGCCGACGAAGCCTCGCTGCGCACGGCGATTGGCGAGCCCGCTTTCAGATCCGGCCTGGAAGGCCGCCCGGCGAACGTGCCGGTCAGCGCCGAGGCAATGGTGCGCAAATTCTATTCGACCGGCGGCGAAACAAGGGAGCAGGCTCTCGCGGCGCCGTTTTCCTACGTCGTGCGCTACCACCGGCCGGCGGAGGACGAGCGGCGCTTCGTGGAGCATTATCTCGCCGACCACCCGGCCCTGCTTGCCAGGCTCCCGGGGATCAGGTCCGTGCTCTGCTATCTGCCGATCCCCTGGCAGGATCCAAATGGCATTGCCAGCCCCGACTACATGCTGGGCAACGAGGTCGTCTTCGACTCGCTCGAGCACTTCAATGCGGCAATGGCATCTCCGGTCCGCCACGAGCTGCGTGCCCACTTCAGGAAATTTCCGGCTTTCTCCGGTCGCAACACCCATTACCCGATGGTCCGTACCCGGCTGGCCTGATCAGTCGGCGCGCTCTACGAGATTTGAATGCGCCCCGTTTCGCTCGACGACAAATACACAATGGAGGAGGGAGAGATCTTCCTCTCGGGGGCGCAGGCCATCGTCCGGCTGGCACTCGACCAGCACCGGCGCGATGCAGCTGCCGGGCTTCACACGGCCGGGTTCATCTCCGGCTATCGGGGCTCCCCGCTGGGCGGGGTCGACACCGCACTCTGGCGGGCTGATCGCTTCCTCGCCGCCCATGACATCCACTTCGAGCCGGGACTGAACGAGGAGATCGCGGCGACCGCCGTGGCCGGCAGCCAGCAGGCGGCAATCGTCGGCAGGAGTCGTTTTGATGGAATATTCGGCATCTGGTATGCGAAGAACCCGGGCGTCGATCGCGCCGCGGACGCGCTGAAGCATGGCAATGCCGCAGGCAGCGCCCCCCACGGCGGGGTACTGGCCATATCCGGTGACGATCCCGGAGCGAGCTCATCGAGCCTGCCGAACCAGTGCGATCAGGCCTTCATCGCCGCACTCGTCCCGGTGCTCAGCCCCGCCAATCTCGCGGAGCTGGTCGAGCTCGGCCTGCTCGGCATCGCGCTCTCGCGCTACGCGGGACTGTGGGTAGGCATCAAGGCGGTTGCCGATGTGGTGGAATGCACCGGATCGATCGCTGTCCGGCCTGCCCAGCCGGCGTTTACCCTGCCTGACGATCTTGTGCCGCCGGGCGGGCTCGGCGTGCGTTGGCCGGACGAGCGCCGCGAGCAGGACGCGCGATTGCTGGATTGGCGGCTACCTGCGGCCAAGGCTTTCGCCCGCGCCAACCGCATCGACCGCATCAGCTTCGGAGCGCAGCGCCGGCCGCGCCTGGTGATCGTGGCGGCGGGGAAGGCGCACGGCGATGTGCGCGAGGCGCTGCGGGAGCTCGGAATCGACGGGACGCTCGCCGCCGCTCTCGGTCTCGCAGTCTACAAGGTTGGAATGGTCTGGCCGCTCGAGGCGACGCGGATCCGCGCCGTGATCGAGGGTGCCGAGGACGTGCTGCTGGTCGAGGAGCGCCGTGCGGTAATCGAGCCGCAGCTCAAGGACCTCGCCTTCAATTGGCCTGCCGATCGCCGGCCGCGGATCGTCGGCAAGCATGACGAGCACGGGGCGAGGCTCCTGCCGGAAGGCGGCGAGCTGTCGCCTCCCCTGGTGGCGCGCGCGATCGCGGCGCGACTGGAGCGGCTTGCACCACCGTCGCATGTTCTGGACCGCGCCCGCGCGATCGGCAGCGGTGAGGCGCAGGCGTCGATCACGGTCGATCCCGATCTCGTCCGGCTCCCCCATTTCTGCGCCGGCTGCCCGCATGCGCGCTCCACCCGACTGCCGGAAGGCAGCGTGGGCATCGCCGGGATCGGCTGCCACTCGCTCCGGGTCTGGATGCCGGAGAGCCAGACCGTGCTGATGCCGCAAATGGGTGGCGAAGGGGCCTCGTGGCTCGGGATTGCGCCGTTCGTCGAGAGCAGGCACGTATTCCAGAACCTGGGCGACGGCACCTACGCCCATTCCGGCAGCCTCGCGATCCGGGCGGCGGTGGCCGCAAAGCGCCCGATCACGTTCCGGATCCTTTACAACGAGGCGACCGCCATGACCGGCGGGCAACCGGTGGAAGGTGCGCTCACGGTCGAGCAGATTGCGCGGCTGGTGGCCGCCGAAGGGGTCGAGCGCATCGCCATCGTCTCCGACCAGCCGGAGAAACACAGGGGCCTGCCTTTCCCGTCCGTCGTGACGATCCATCACCGGGACGAGCTCGATGCGCTGCAGCGCGAGCTGCGCGATCGGTCCGGTGTCTCCGCGATCATCTATGACCAGGTGTGCGCGACCGAGAAGCGGCGGCGGCGCAAACGCGGCCTGATCGCGGAGCCGAGCGCACGACCCTTCATCAACACGCGCGTATGCGAGGGCTGCGGCGACTGCGTCGAGCGCTCGCAATGCGCAGCCGTGCTGCCGGTCGAGACCGCGTTCGGCCGCAAGCGACGGATCGACCAATCCGCCTGCAACGTCGACCTCTCCTGCCTCGACGGGTTCTGCCCGAGCTTCGTGACGGTCGAGGGGGGCGAGCTCCGCCGCGCTCCGCCCGCCGAGGATCCGCCGGAGCCGCCGCTTCCGCCGGTGCCGGTGCTGAGCACCCCTTGCGACATCCTCATCGTCGGCATCGGCGGCACCGGGGTGATCACCGTCGGCGCGCTTCTCGGCATGGCGGCCCATCTGAGCGGGATCGGCTGCACGCTGCTCGACAATACCGGCATTGCCCGCAAGGGCGGTGCTGTCACCAGTGATGTGCGCCTCGCGCCACGTCCGGAGGAGATTCACGTCGCCCGCATCCCCGATCGCAAGGCCAGCCTCGTGCTCGCCGGCGATCTGGTGACCGCGGCTACTCCCGCGGTCCTGGCAAAGATCGAACCCGGCCGCAGCCGGGTGATCGGAAATGCAACCGCGACGCCCACGCTCAAGCAGCGCCTCGCGCTGGATGGGCCGGCAGCGAGCCTCGAGCTCAGAGACAGGTTGATCGGGGCGGCGGGGAGCGAGTGCTGTGAATTTGTGGACACCAACGAGATTGCCGAGCACCTGCTCGGCGATTCGATCTATTCCAACATGGTGCTGCTCGGTTTCGCCTATCAGCGGGGGCTCATTCCCCTGCCCTGCGACGCTCTTGGGCAGGCTATCGCCCTCAACGGGACGGAAGTCGACGCCAATCGCCGCGCCTTCGCATGGGGTCGCCGCGCAGCCCATGATGCAGCGAGCGTTGCCCGGGCGCTGCAGCCGTTCCGCGAGGAGGCTTCTCCCGGTCCCGGCGCTGCGGCGGGAGGGAGAGCGAGTGAATTCTCGCCTGCGGCCGAGGACGGTACCAGGCGGGAGGACCTCGATTTTTTCATCGCCGGTCGATCCGCCTATCTGGTCGATTACCAAGATGCGGCTTATGCGCAGCGTTATCTGCGGCTGGTCGCCCGCGTGCGGCAATCCGAGCGGGCGCGGGGACGCCGCGATGACGCGCTCGCCTGGGCGGTGGCAAGCGGTTATTTCCGGCTGCTCGCCGTCAAGGACGAGTACGAGGTCGCCCGCCTCTACAGCGACGGCGAGTTCGCACGGGCGCTGCAGCGGCAATTCTCGGGGCAGTATCGGATCCGCTATCACCTCGCTCCGCCGCTGCTCGCCCGACCGGATCCCGTCAGCGGCCGCGTCCGCAAGCGCAGCTACGGTGCCTGGATGGGCAGGGTGCTTCGTCTGCTGGTGCGGCTGAAGCCCTTGCGCGGCAGCTGGCTCGATCCATTCGGCTATACCGGCGAGCGACGGATGGAGCGCAGGCTCGTCAAGGAATACGAAGCGACCATCGAGCGGCTCCTCGATGCGGTCGAGCAGGGTGATGGCGACTACCGGGTTGCCGCCGAGATCGCCGGGCTGCCCGAGCAGATCCGCGGCTACGGCCATGTCAAAGCCGCCAGCATCGCTCGCGCCAAGACGCGGGAAACCGAGCTCCTGGCATCGCTGCGCTCGCCGCCAGCGCGGGCGGCCTGAGCGTCCCCTCTCGACTGCATCAGGCATGCGGCAGCTCCTAAGCCGCGCCGATGCTGCGTCGTCCGGTCCGGGCCGCTGCCCGTTGAGCGTGGTTGCCTTGCGCCCTATAGTTCAAACCCTGCACGCGAAGGGTCATGCCGATGACAGATGAGCTACCCCGTCGAAAATTCCTGCAGCTGATTGCGGCCGGGGCGACGGCGGTGAGCGCTCGACCGCAGCGAGCGTTTGCCGCCGCTTCCGATTCGGTGACGATCGGCTGGCCGAACGATGTACCCACCTGGGATCCCAATCAGCGCTTCTCGCCGGACTCGCAGCCCATCTTCAAGACCATATTCGAGCAGCCGCTCGACCAGGATCCGCAGCTCAAGCTCGTCCCGCATCTGATCAGAAGCTGGGAGCTCGCCCGCGACGGCCTCAGCATGCCGATCGAGCTGCGCGACGACGTCGTGTTCCACAACGGCGACAAGCTCACGATCGAGGATTTTCGCTACACGTTCCTGGAGCGGCCCAAGGCCACGCCGACGCTCGATACCGCCAATTCCTGGAAGAAGCTGCAGGAGATCGAGATCCATTCGCCGACCAAGGCGACGATGCGGTTCAGCTCGCCTGCGCCCACGGCTCCGCAGTGGCTGGCCTTTCTCGGCAGCTACGTCGTGCCGAAGAAATATCTCGAAAGCAGCGGCATCGAGGGCTTCATGAAGAAGCCTGTCGGCAGCGGACCCTACCGGCTCGTCGATTACGAGCTCAACTCCCGGATCGTGCTCGAGCGCAACGATCGCTACTGGGGAGCGAAGCCGAAGATCGGCCGCGTGACGATCCAGATCATCAAGGATCCTTCGGCGCGGATCGCCGCAATCCAGTCGGGGCAGGTCGACTGCACCGTCAACATCCCGGTGCGCGAGGCGCAGCGGCTGCAGCAGGATGCGGCATTCGCCGCCGAGCTCAATCCGATCACCCGCGTGGTGCTTCTGCAGGTGCGCAACGATCTCGCTTTTGCGGATGAGAATGTGCGGCTTGCCGCCCACCACGCCATCGACAAGGATGCCCTGGCCAAGGCCTTTTACGCGGGAGCGGCGGTTCCACTTTCGGTGGTGGCAACCCCCGGCACGCCGGCCTTCCTGCCCGATTTTCATTTCAAGCACGACCCCGAGCTCGCGCGCAGCCTGCTGGCGAAATCCGGCTTTGCACCGGACAAGCCGGTGAAGATCGGATTTGCCTCTACCAACGGGCAATTCCCGAGCGACTACGACATTGCCAGGGCAATCGTGCAGATGTGGAAGCGCGTCGGCATCGAGGCCAATCTGGAGGTGATCGAATACGCCAAATACTTCGAGCTCAATCGCGGCAGCAAGCTGCCGGAGGCGACCCTCTACAGCTGGGATAATGCGACGGGAGACCCGGAAATCTTTGCGGGGTATCTGCTCAATCCGAAGATGCCGTTCTCGGCGTGGAAAGGCATGGAGGTGGGACAAAAGGTGCTCGATCTCTTCAACGTGGCCGACTACGAGGCACGCATTGCGGGATATCGTGAGCTCAACAAGCTCGCGGTCGAGACCGGGGCCACGATGCCGCTGCTGCAGAGCGTGCAGACGCTGGTGCGGAAGAAGGATCTCAGCTACAGCAAGTACGGCAACGGCTGGGTGTTGCCGCAGACCATGGCCTGGAGCTGAGCAGGCCCGGATTGCCGCGACACGGCTCACCTCCTTCGGTCTTGAGACGGGGCTCCTCCCGCGTTCCATGTCCTTCCTCGCCGCGGCATGCACCGGATGGCCGGCGCAAGCCTGAACACAAGCCCGGCCAGCACGATCCTCTGATGCCGCAACAGGTCGGCAAAATGCCCTGCTGAGGTTCGGGGGATCTTCGGGATGCTCGCGACTCTCGTCCAGGTGATCGGTCGCCGGCTGCTGGCGCTCATTCCCATCCTGCTGCTGGTCTGCGCCCTCCTGTTCTCGATCCTTCGCTTGTTGCCGGTGAACACGGCGGCGATGTCGCTGCCTCCCACTGCCACCTTGGCGGAGATCGAGGCCAAGCGGCGCGAGATGGGCCTCGATCAGCCGCTGCCGCGCCAGTTCCTGATCTGGCTCGCAGCCGCGGCGCACGGCGAGTTCGGACGCTCGATTCATTTCCGCCGCGACGCCGGGGCGATGGTGCGGGAGACCCTGCCGGCCACGGCCGAGCTTGCCATTGCCGCGATGCTCATCGCCTCGGTGCTCGGTCTGGGAGGCGGTCTCCTGCTGTTCCGGGCCCGCGGCACGGCGCTCGAGCCGGTCGGCGATCTCGCGTCGACCGTGCTGCTGTCCATTCCGGAATTCCTCTGGGGGCTGCTGCTGCTGTTCCTGTTCGGCGTGATCTTCCAGCTGCTTCCGTTCACCGGCCGTCTCTCCTCCGGTTTCGTGCGGCCGGAGATCACCGGCTTTCTGCTGCTCGACACCCTGATCGCCGGACGGCCCGACATGTTCGGCGATGCCCTGCTGCATCTTGTCCTTCCGGCTTTCGCGCTCGGGCTCGCCTTCTCGCCCGCAATCATGCGAGTGCTGCGATCGAGCCTGCTCGACGTCTACCAGGAGGATTTCATCCAGCAGTTGCGATTGCGCGGCCTGTCCGAACGCCGCATCCTGGTCCCGCATGCCTTCAAGAATGCGATCTTGCCCACATTGACGCTGATGGGGGTGCAGTTCGGATTCCTGTTCAGCGGCACGCTGCTGGTCGAGGTGATCTACTCCTACCCGGGCATGGGCAACCTGATGGTCGATGCCGTCCGCAACGCCGATCTGCCGATCATCCAGGCGGTCGGCCTCACCTATTGCGTCGTCATCCTGTTCATCACCATCGTCGTCGACTGCCTCTACCTCGTGCTCAATCCGAGATTGCGGGCGCGTTGACCATGCGCATGCTGCGGCGCTGTCTTCGCTCAGGCCGTGTCCTGGTCGGGCTCGCGATCGCATTGGCTGTCTTGGCGTGCGCGGTGCTGGCGCCGGTTCTGGCCCCGGCCGATCCGGGCGAGCAGGACCTGCTGCATATTCTGCTGCCGCCGGCCTGGGCGAACGGCGGCGACGCGGCGTTTCCTCTCGGCACCGACAGTCTCGGCCGCTGCGTGCTGTCGCGGCTGCTCCATGGGGCGCGAACCGCCATGACCGTGGCCGTGCTCGCCTCGCTCGGAGCCATGCTGATCGGGTCGATCCTCGCCCATGCCGCGGGATATCTCGGCGGCGCCGTCGATTGGACGATCGGCAGGGTTGTGGATGTCTGGATGTCGTTCCCGCCCGTCATATTGTCGCTGGTGCTCATGGTCGGGCTCGGAACCGGTCTCGACAAGGTGATACTCGCGATTGTTCTGGTCGATTGGACGCGGTTCTGTCGCGTGCTGCGCAGCGAGGTGCTCGTCGTCAAGCAACGCGATTACGTCGCCGCCGCGCGACTGATCGGCTTTTCGCATTGGCAGACGGTCACCCGCGAAGTTCTGCCGGCGACGCTGCCGCTGCTGCTCACCCTCTCGAGCCTGGAGATGGGCATCGCAGTGGTGGTGGAAGCGATCCTGTCCTTCATCGGCCTGGGGGTAGGCCCCGACCAGGCGGCGTGGGGGCAGATGATCGCCGACGCCCGCCAGCATCTCTACGAGTCGCCGAGTGGGCTGCTCTTCCCCATGGCCGCGATCTTCGTGACCGTCACCGGGTTCAACCTTCTCGGCGACGGATTGCGACGCGCGCTCGACATTCGCCTCGCCGCTGCAACCGAACGATGAGCCCCATTCTCAGCGTGCGCGAGCTCGGGGTGGACGCCCGGATCGGCGGCGAGCGCGTCCCCGTCCTCCGCTCGGTTTCGTTTGACCTGCGGGCATCGCAAATTCTCGGCCTGGTCGGCGAATCCGGTGCCGGAAAGTCGATGCTGGGCCGCGCGATCGCGCAACAGCTGCCATCCGGACTTTCGATCTCCAGTGGCACCTGCGTGTTCGCCGGCGCCGACCTGGTGCGGATGGCTCGCGGGGCACGCCGCGCGCTGCTCGGCCGCACCATTGCCTTCATTCCACAATCGCCGCAGACCGCGCTCGATCCGCTGCAGACGGTCGGCCGGCAATTCGACGAGCACCTCCGCCGCGCCGCCGGCGGCCCGCGCGCCGCGCGCAGGGAGAAGGCGCTGGCCATGCTGACGGCCGTCCATCTGTCGGAGCGCGAGCAGCTGCTCGACCGCTATCCGCACCAGTTGTCGGGCGGCATGTGCCAGCGCGTGCTCATCGCCATGGCGTTCTCCAGCAATCCGCAGCTCGTCATCGCCGACGAGCCGACGACCGCGCTCGATGTGACCATCCAGGTGCGCATCTTGCGGCTGATCGCCGAGATGCAGCAGCGCCACCGCACTGCACTGATCTTCATCACCCACAACCTGCGGCTCGCCACGCATATCTGCGACGAGATCATGGTGATGTATGCCGGGACCCCGGTGGAGATCGGACCCGGTCGAGAGGTCTTCTCGACGCCGGCGCACCCTTATACGCGCTGCCTGCAGCTCGCCGAGCCGTCAATCTCGAACCAGGGCCGGATTCCATTGCTGCTGCCGGGGCAGATGCCTGGGCTGATCGAGTTGAAGCGGATGGCCGGATGCGCTTTCGCCCCACGATGCCCCAGCGCGGTCGACGCATGCCGTCGCACAGAGCCGAAGCTCGCGCAATTGCGGCCCGGCCACAGCGCCGCCTGTCTGCGGGTCGCGGCTACCCCGGCGATCCTGGCTCCGCGCATCCACCCTCGGCCGGCCGAACGGGCACCGGGGGCGCCGCTGTTGCGCGCGGAAGGGCTGTCGAAGCGGTATGCGAGCCGGCACGGGATGTTGTTTCGCAGTGCCGAGGTCGTCGCGGTGAACAGCGTCGATTTCAGCATCGCCGAGAACGAGTTCGTCGCCCTGGTCGGAGAGAGCGGCAGCGGCAAGAGCACCGTTGCGAGACTGCTGGTGGGGCTCGAGCAGCCCTCGGCGGGCCGCATCCTGATCGACGGGCTCGATGCGGGCGGCCGATCGCGGGCGGCGCAGGCGCTGCGGATTGCAACAGTGCAGATGATCTTCCAGGACCCCCAATCGGCGCTCAACCCGCGCCGCCGGGTTGCGAGCATCGTCACCCAGGCAATGGAGGCAGGAAGCCGCCGCGCCAGCTGGACGGAACGGCTCGCGCGCACGCGCACCCTGTTGGCGGAAGTTGGAATGCCGCCGGAGCTCGCCGAGCGCTATCCTCCGCAACTCTCCGGCGGCCAGCGCCAGCGCGTCAACATCGCCCGCGCCCTGGGCACGCGCGCCAGGGTCCTCATCGCTGACGAGATCGTGTCCGGGCTCGACGTGTCGGTGCAGGCACAGCTGCTTCAGCTGCTTCTGCGGCTGCGTTCGGAGCTGGGCTTTGCGATGCTGCTCATTTCGCACGATCTGTCGGTCGTGCGCTATCTGTGCAGCCGGGTGCTGACCATGTATCGCGGGGAGATCGTCGAGCAGGGACGGACCGAGCAGGTCTTTGCCGATCCGCAGCATCCTTACACACGCGCGCTCCTGGCCGCGGTTCCCCCGGACGATCCGAGCATCCCCTGGCCGGCGCCGGCGTAAGCTTCGCGGCGACGGCCGGCAGGGGATGAGCTTCGTCACCACCGGCCGCGGCGATACTCCTCGACGCACTCCGCCGAAGCCTTGGCGTAGGTGCCGCGCCGGCTGACGACCGAGCCGGTGAGACGATGCAGCGCGAGTGCCATCTCCGCGGCCTTGGCCACCACCGCAATGCCGTTGAGCACCAGCGCCCCCTCGACGACGAACGGGCTCTCGCGCGAGAACAGGAGCATCGGCAGCCCGCCGGCCGGGATGATCACCTCCGCCCCGGCCTCGACCAGCGGCCGAGCCTGCTTGACGAAATCGGCACGCGCTGCCGCGTAGGCCGCCGCATCGGCGAAGGCCCGCATGAAGCCCGGCAGATCCATTGGCAGTGCGCGCACGCCCACCACCCGCTGCTCGAGCGCGTGTGCGCGCACCTGCCGCTCGTGCCATTCGATGAAGACGGGATCGATCGTCACCAGGCCGACGCGGCGTCCCATGCTCAACGATGCGAGCAGCGTCGCCTCACCCAGCCCGACCACCGGGATGTCGACGGCGCCGCGTGTCTCCAAGAGCCCGGGCTCCTGGAAATGGCCGATGATGAAGGCGTCGTAGCCGGCCCGCTCCGCCTCGAGCGCGTTGCGAATGGTCTGTGCCGCGCAGCGGAATTCGCTCAGCGGGTGAAACAGATGGTCGGGAGGATCGAGACCATGCACCTCGAAGCGGAAACCGGGAGCCGAGAAGGCGTCCAGCGAGCCCTGCAACCGCTCGATGTAAGGTGCCTGCTCGGTCGGGTGCACGAAGCTCTGGTACCAGAGCCGAGCCGGATGCGTCGCTTCAGGCATATCGCGCTCCCTCGCCCGTGCCACATCGACAAGTGGCGGCGAGCGCGAAAATCTCCACCCTTCTTCCTAAAGCATGTTCCGATCGGATAAAATCCGCCTCGTGGCCGGGCTCGTCCCCGCTATCCCGACGCATTGGGCGCCATGGTGCACCGACAATCGGGACGGGCGGGACGAGCCCGCGCATGACGTGGATGCAAATGAGCGGAGTCCGCTTCATTGCGCGAACGTCGTCTGTGGAGGGTGCGAGGTGCGGAGGCACGGTTTTGCCCTTGTTCGTATTGTCGCGTTTACGGCGTTGGCAGCACCGATCGTCGTCCATGCCGACGATCAATTCCCCATCCTCGGCACTTACACCGAGAACACCCCCTGCCCCGGCGCCGACCCCGGGGTCGTTCGCATCAAGATCACGGAACACGACATCGACTCGCCGATACTCGGGCTCTGCAGCATTCTCGAGAGAAAACGCGAGAGCAAAAGAGTTTTCATGCATGTCGAATGCAAGGGTCCGGGCGGGGCATCCATGCTGGGCGACATCAATTTCACGATCAGAGGGGACAATACGCTCGACTTCGCCGACCAGGACAACACCTACAAGGCGGTGCTCTACAAGTGCCCGCCTTGAGGCACGGCGAACGGGTCACGCGGGCGCCGGACGGGCCTCGCCCAGGCATCGAGCTGACGGCCATGTCTTCGAGGCTCGATGCCGGGATTTCAACCGGTAAGTGTGGCGACTTGCGCGGTCACCCGCCGGCGGGCTCCATGCCGCGCGATTTGAGCACGGCGACGGCGGCGGGACCGGTCAATGCTCGGACCAGCGCTTTGGCTGCCTCGCTCTCCTTGCCATCGGCGGCCAGACCCGCGGCGTAGACGGTGTAGTTCTGGATATCGGCCGGCAACGGGCCGACCAGAACCACTTCCTTGACCGGAACGATCTCGCTGATCTGATGAATGCCGAGCTCGGCCTCGCCGCTGACGACGAGATCGGCGACATAGCCGCCCTGCTTGAGCTTGGCCTTGGGCTTGATCTGCTCGGCGATGCCGAGCTTCTCGAGCAGCCGCGCGACATAGATGCCGCTCGAGCCGCCGCTCGCCGGATCGATATAGGCGACGGACCTGGCGGCCAGGAGTGCGCGCTTGAAGGCATCGACCGAGCTGATGTCCGGCCTCGGTGCCCCGGCACGCACCATGACGCCAACGCCGACGCGCGCGAGGTCGGCACGGCTGCCGGCGACAAGCTTGCTCTTCTTGGCGAGCTCCTCGACCGCCGCCGGCGTCAGCACGGCCACATCGAACCGCTCGCCCGCCTCGATTCGCTTGCTCAGGGCGCCGACGGTGTCGTTTTGCACGATGACCTTGTGGCCGGTCTGCCGCTCGAAGTCGGGCACCAACGCCAGCAGCACCTGCTTGAATGCCCCCGCGGTGAGCACCTTGATTTCGGCCGCCCGGGCCGTGCCCGGCGCCCCAGCCGCCAGCAATACCATCGCAAGCCCGAGCAATGTCATTCGCATCGTTTTCCGCCTCCGTGTCTTGCGCATTCTATACGAGCGGGCCCTTACCTGCACCCGGGATTGACCCGAGCTATCAAAGGCTCGGTCTTCCCAAGACGGCGCACTGAGCGTCGAGCTGCCCAGCACCTTTTCCACAGCAGGTGAATACCTGTTCATCGTCCCGACGCCGTGGTCCGACTGGCAGCCGGAGTGACGTCACTTTCAGCTATACTTTCGTTTGCAGAATCGATTCGCCGCCGCCCTCGGCAGTTCGCCGCAGGTGCGGCTCGAGAGACAGCAAGCGGAGGTCCGTGCAACGGGCACCGCTACTCCAGGGAGATCCTATCGCCTTCCCACCGCCGTGCCGGGCCCTACGAAAGGGAGCCACCATGATCCGAAGCTTTGCTCGGCTTGCCTCGATGCTTGCTGTCGTGGTGTTCGTTGCCTCCGACACCTTCGCTCACGATACCTGGATCAACCGCGGCGGTTACCGCAATGCAACTGGCGAGTGGTGTTGCGGGATCGGCGACTGCTTCGTGATCCCCTCCGAGCAGGTCAAGATGCTGGGCGACGGCTATCTGATTTTCGGCGCCGAAAAGGTCCCGTTCGCGGAGGCGCAGCGCTCGCCCGATGGTGCGTTCTGGCGCTGCAAGCGGCCCGACGGCAGTCGCCGTTGCTTCTTCGCACCGCCGCCGTCGACCTGATCGAGGCCGCAGACGAACGCGGCAGACGAAAAACGGGTTGCCCAAGCGCTGGCCAGCCGCGCGGCACCGATCGCAGCGATGGCTACGGCGACGCCGGCGATCACGTCGATGAAGTAATGACCGCCGTCGACCGGCGTCGAGGCCAGCATCGCAGCATTGGCGAAGAACGCCACCGGCCGCATCCACCGGACCGGCCAGAAAGCCCAGGCATAGAGCACCGCCGAGCCCGCATGGAAGCTCGGGAAGGTCACGATGCCGGCCAGGCCGAACAGGTCGAGATGGCGCAGCGTCCCGGCACGCACCGGCGCGAGATCGCGGACCGTGTCGAGATAGGCGCGCGGATCGATATGCTGCAGCCGGCCAGGATCGAGCCCGATCTGTTGATACGCTCCGAACGCGGGGGCCACGGCCGAGATCGCGGTGGTTGCGAGAAGTGCGAGCGCGAAAGCCAGCGTGAACTCCTCGATGCGCCGATAGCGGCCCGCCGCCGCAAGCACGACCGGAATGGCGAATATCGGCCAGCGAATCATCGTGTAGCCGTAGCTCAACACTGCGGCGACGGCCGGATGCGCATCGACGAAGCGGATGTAGCCCGCCCAGTCGAGGCCGAGCGTCCGGTCGAGAGCCAGGAGATTGGCGTCCTGCAGCGGGAAATTGGCGGCAGCGGCGACATAGGTGAACGGGGCCATCAGCACCGTCACCAGGACGATCTGCGCCGTTCCTCCGAGAACGAACACCACCTGCGGATCGCGACGATCCGCCGAACGGGCATTGGCATGCGCGAAGCCGCCGTAGACGGCGACGAAGCCGAGCGAGAAGATCAGGCCGGGGATGTCGATCGAGAAGCCCGCCAGCAGCGTGCCGAGTGCAAAAGCGGCAGCAATCGCACCGAGCAGGCCCCAGTTCAGCCGTAACAGCAGCCAGGCTCGGTCGGTCTCGGCCATGCGCTCTCCGTCTCCCTCGCCGCTCCGGCTATTCTGATTGGGCGAGCGGGAGCGCGCCAAGCTGACCGAGCGTGATTAAGATGGCGAGAACGTAAGTGGTTAGGGGAGAGTGAACCGCGTTGGCCGTCCGGCTGGCTCCATGCGCTGGCTCCGTGCTAGTCGATCGCGATGCCGGGCTTGATCCTGCCTCTGGACGAGGCGGCGGCGCACCTGCCGCCGCGCGGAGCCCTGCTCGGCCTCGACCTGGGCAGCAAGACCATTGGAGTGGCGACGAGCGATCCCGACCGACGGCTGGCGACCGGGGTGGAAACCATCCCGCGCAGGAGCTTCGCGGCCGACTCGGCGCGGCTGCTGGCTCTGGCCGGCGAGCGCAAGGCGGTAGGTGTCGTGCTCGGACTGCCGATCAACATGGACGGCAGCGAGGGACCGCGCGCGCAATCCACCCGCGCCTTTGCCCGCAACCTTTCACGCCTGACGGAGCTGCCTATTGCGCTCTGGGACGAGCGGCTGTCGACCGCGGCGGTCGAGCGGGACCTGATCGGGGCCGACGTGAGCCGAGCCCGTCGGGCGCGTGTCATCGACATGCACGCCGCCACCTACATCCTGCAGGGCGCGCTCGACCGGCTCGGACGCCGGGACCTCCAGCCTTGAGCCGCTGCGTCAGCAATGCGGTCCACCGCGGTCAATGCCTTTGATGAATGCGCGGCGACTCGGCGGCACTGGGCGCAGCCGATCGTGCACGGATTCATGGGTGCACCGCGGGTTCGCGCACCATCCCCAGGCGTGCATAAAGACGCTAAGAATGCCTGCTGGCATGCCGGCTCTCGACCGTTACACGGCCGCGGTCAACTTCCATGCTCCGGCAGTGCCCGCTCCAGCAGGCGGCGCGTCGTATCGGGGTCGATGGCACTGGCGCCGAAGATCGCCCGATGCTGCTCGGCCAGATGGGTTCGCGCGAACAGCGGTGCAATTTCCGGCGCGGTCGTCTGCAATGCCGCTGCCGCTGCGAGCAGTGCGAGGCGCTCGACCGCGGCGCGGGCACGTGCCTCGAGCTGCGGCAATGCCAAGGAGCTGGCGAGCAAGCCCCGTGCCTCGGTCGCCCCCGGCAGATCGGCGCTCTCGGCGGCAATCGCGGCGAGGAGATCGCGCGCGGCCTCCTCCTCGTGCGAGAGCGCCCGCAGGACATCGAGGCACATCACGTTCCCCGAGCCTTCCCAGATCGCATTGACGGGCGCCTCGCGATAGAGCCGCGGCAGCAGGCTTTCCTCGACATAACCGTTGCCGCCCAGGCATTCCATGGCCTCGTAGATGAACGCCGGCGCCGCCTTGCATACCCAGAATTTCACCACCGGCGTGAGCAGGCGAGCGCGCGCTGCTTCCTGCCGATCGCTCCCGGCGAGGTCATAGGCGCGGGCAAGCCGCAGCACCAACGCCGTCGCCGCTTCGACCTGCAGCGCCATGTCCGCAAGCACCGACTGCATCATCGGCTGGTCGACGAGATGCTTCTGGAAGACGGTGCGGTGGCGGGCATGGTGGGTGGCCTGGGCCAGCGCCATCCGCATCAAGGCCGCCGATGCAATGGCGCAGTCCAGACGTGTGAGCTGGACCATGTTTATGATGGTGCGCACTCCCCTGCCCTCCTCGCCGACGCGCCAGGCAAAGGCCTCGACGAAATCCACCTCCGCGGAGGCGTTCGACCGGTTGCCCAGCTTGTCCTTGAGGCGCTGAAACAGGAGGCCGTTGGTGCCGCCGTCGGGACGGAAGCGGGGCATCAGAAAGCAGGTCAGGCCGCCCGGCGCCTGTGCGAGCACGAGGAACGCGTCGCACATCGGCGCCGACATGAACCACTTGTGGCCGGTGAGGAGATAACCTTCGCCGTCGGGGGCGGCGCGGGTGGTATTTGTCCGCACGTCGGTACCACCCTGCCGCTCGGTCATGCCCATGCCGAGGGTGATGCCCCCCTTCTCCCACCAGGGGCGCAGCCGCGGGTCGTATTCGCGGGCGACGATTCGCCGGCAAAATTGGCCGGCAAGCCGCGGCTCGACCGCCAGCGCTGCGACCGCGGCGCGCGTCATCGTCATGGGGCAGAGGTGCCCGGTCTCGACCTGCGCCGCCATGTAGAAACGCGCGGCGCGCGCAAGCTGCGCCGGGGCCGCCGCGGGGGTGGCATCGTCGCACCAGGTGGAGGCATGCAGGCCCGCCGCAATGCTCTCGGCCATGAGCCGATGATAGGCAGGGTGAAACTCGACGAGGTCGCTGCGATTGCCGCGGGCGTCGTATCGCTTCAGCTCCGGCGGGTTCCCGTTCGCTTGCCGGCCGAGCTCGAACATCTCTTGCCTGCCCCAACGGCATCCGAATGCGGAAAGCTCTCGCGCCGCGTCGCTGCCGCCATAGGCCGCGACGGCGGCCTGCAACGGCGGATCGCTGCCGTAGAGATCGATGTCCACATAGGGCGGCGACTGATTGGCGATCGCATCAGTCTCGAACCGCAGCGGCGCGGCCATCAGCTACCCCGACGATACCTGCTCGAGCAGATCCTAGCACAGGCGGCCGCCCGCACGGTCGCGAACGCGCGAACCGGCACGCCGCCGGCTGCGTGCCGGCGAAAACGTCCACAGCCCGTTGCCGGTTGCGAGCCGTCCCTTGCGGGGCGGGAGGCGCGGGCCTATAGAACCCGCTTTGATGAACATTGCGCAAAAGCCCGCATTCGTCCTCAACCAGCGGCACCTGTTGGGGATCGAAGGGCTGTCGCGCGAGGAGATTCTCGGGCTCCTCGATCTGGCCGAGCATTTCGTTGATCTCAATCGGCAGATCGAGAAGAAGCAGACGTCGCTGCGCGGGCGCACGCTCATCAACCTGTTCTTCGAGGCGTCGACCCGCACCCAAGCCTCGTTCGAGCTCGCCGGCAAGCGGCTGGGCGCCGACGTGATGAACATGTCGGTCGGCTCCTCGTCCATGCGCAAAGGCGAGACCCTGATCGACACCGCGGTGACGCTCAATGCCATGCGGCCCGACCTCATCGTGGTGCGCCACCACGCCTCCGGCGCGGTCGAGCTTCTGGCCCGCAAGGTCGATTGCTCGGTGATCAATGCCGGCGACGGCGCGCATGAGCACCCGACCCAGGCGCTGCTCGACGCGCTCACCATCCGCCGCAACAAGGGACGGATCGAGCGGCTGATCGTCGCCATCTGCGGCGACATTCTCCACTCCCGCGTGGCGCGCTCCAACATCATCCTGCTCAACGCGCTCGGTGCGCGGGTTCGCGTCGTGGCGCCGTCCACTCTCCTGCCTCCCGGGATCGAGCGGTTCGGCGTCGAGGTGACGCGGGACATGCGCCAGGCGCTCCGCGACGCCGACATCGTGATGATGCTGCGGTTGCAACGCGAGCGGATGAACGGCTCGTTCGTGCCCTCGACCCAGGAGTATTTCCATTATTTCGGCCTCGACCAGAAGAAGCTTGCTTATGCGAAGCCCGATGCGCTGGTCATGCATCCCGGCCCGATGAACCGCGGCGTCGAGATCGAGACCGCGGTGGCCGACGGTGCGCAATCGCTGATCCGCGAGCAGGTGGAGATGGGGGTGGCAGTGCGCATGGCCGTGCTCGAAGCGCTGTCGCGCAACCTGCCCAATGCGTAGAGAGATGACGACCGAGCGCCGCCCGATCCTGCTGGCCAATGCGCGTATCCTCGACCCCTCGCGTGATCTCGAGCTCCACGGCGATCTGCTGATCGCCGACGGCTTGATCCGCGACGCCAAGCGCGGGATCGGCGCTGCCGGCGTGCCCGAAGCCACGGAGGTCATCGACTGCAAGGGCAAGGTGGTGGCGCCAGGCCTCGTCGACATGCGCGCATTCGTCGGGGAGCCGGGCGCGGAGTACCGCGAGACCATCGCCTCCGCCAGCCAGGCGGCGGCAGCCGGCGGCGTCACCACGATCGTCTGCCAGCCCGACACCTCGCCGGTCATCGACGATCCGGCGCTGGTCGATTTCGTGCTGCGGCGTGCCCGCGACACCGCGATCGTGCACGTGCAGCCCATGGCAGCGCTTACCAAGGGGCTGCGCGGGGAGGAGATGGCCGAGATCGGCCGGCTCAAGGCGGCCGGGGCCATCGCCTTCACCGACGGGGCCAGGAGCGTGACCAACGCGCAAGTCATGCGTCGGGTGCTCACCTATGCGCGCGACTTCGATGCGCTGGTGGTGCACCACGTCGAGGATCCCGACCTGGTGGGCGAAGGCGTCATGAACGAGGGCGAGTTCGCCGCCCGGCTTGGCCTCGCCGGGGTGCCGAGCGCCGCCGAGACCATCATGCTCGAGCGCGACATGCGCCTGGCTGCGCTCGCCGACAGCCGTTATCACGCTGCTTCGATCACCTGTGCCGAAGCCCTCGACGTGCTGGCGCGCGCCAAGGAGCAAGGGCTGAAGGTCACCGCCTCGGCATCCATCAACCATCTCAGCCTCAATGAGCTCGATGTCGGGCCCTATCGGACATTTCTCAAGCTGAGCCCGCCCTTGCGGACGGAGCAGGACCGCGCCGCCCTGGTGGCAGCGCTGGCCCGCGGCCTTGTCGATGTGGTGATGTCGGATCACAATCCGCAGGACGTGGAAGGCAAGCGGCTGCCGTTTGCCGAGGCAAGCCATGGCGCGATCGGCCTCGAGACCATGCTGGTCGCGGGCCTGCGCCTGGTGCACGCGGGCGAGCTGCCGCTGATGACGCTGCTCAAGGCGATGTCGAGCACGCCGGCGCAGCTGCTCGGGCTGCCCGGCGGATCACTGCGGCAGGGCAGCCCCGCCGACCTCGTCGTGCTCGATCTGGACACGCCATGGGTGCTCGATCCCGCCGAGCTCAAGTCCAAATGCAGGAATACCCCGTTCGACGAAGCGCGACTGCAGGGCCGGGTGGTCCGCACCATCGTTGCCGGCCGCACGGTCTACGAATACGTTTGAACGCGGAGTAGCTCGATAGGTGCAGCTGCCCTTCAATGCCTCGCTGTGGCCGGCCTATGCTGCCGCGCTCGCGGTCGGCTATCTCTGCGGCTCGATCCCGTTCGGATTTATCCTGACACGGCTCGCCGGGACAGCGGACATCCGCGGCATCGGCTCGGGCAATATCGGCGCCACGAACGTGCTGCGCACCGGCCGCAAGGGCTTGGCGGCCGCCACCCTCATCGGCGATGCGCTCAAGGGCACTGCGGCGGTCCTCCTCGTTCACCTCTATTACGGGAGCGAATACGCGTATTTCGCCGGCGAGCTCGCCATCCCGGCGGCACTCGGCGCGTTCCTCGGCCATCTTTTTCCGGTGTGGCTGCGCTTCAAGGGCGGCAAGGGAGTGGCGACCTATATCGGTCTGTTGCTGGCGCTGGCCTGGCCCGCGGCAATGGCCTTTTGCCTGATCTGGGTCGCAGTCGCGGGCCTCACCCGCTACTCCTCGCTCGCTGCTCTGATCGCCAGCGCGGCGACCCCGCTTCTGCTGCTCTGGTTCGGGCACATGGCCGAAGCCAAGCTGTTCGCGCTCCTGACGGTGCTGTTGTGGGCCATGCACCGCGGCAATATAGCGCGGCTGCTCTCGGGCACCGAAGCGAAGATCGGCACGGCGGCGCCGTGAGCGTGGCCGAGGAACGTCTAAAAAACATCAGGCAGGAGCACGGAGGCAGGCGCGGCTTGGCGCCGCGCCTGCCCTTCCAGGCTACCAGCGGCGGTAGTGGCGATAAATGCGATGTCGCGGAGCGAAGGCGTAAGCGGAATAGCCTCGCCGATAACCATAACCCCAGCCTGGGGAGCCCCAGCCAGCAGAATAAGCCGGGTAGCCGTACCCGTAGCCGTAGGCAGGATAGCCGTACCCGTAGCTGTAGGCAGGATAGCCATAGCCGTAGCCGTAGCCGTAACCCGGATACGCCGAAGCCGCTATGGCGCCGCCGATGAGCGCGCCGGCTGCAAGCCCAATGCCCACGCCGCCCCACCCCCAGCCACCCCACCCCCAACGCGCTTCGGCGGGATGAGCAAAGGACAGGCTGGCCGCGACCAGAGCCGCGCCCACAGTCTTGACCGGTAAATTCATGACGGGTTCTCCTCTCGCCAGACTACGCTGGCAACGTGCGACCGGACCCACCCTCCCACAAGCCGGTCCTGCAATTGATAATCACATTGCCCGCACCGCTGTTCCGAATGCCCTGCCGGTCCACTAGAGGCCCCGACCATTGCGACCCGCCGCTGCAGGCAGATAGTGCCGTCGCGTGGCTCGACCCCCCGCGCGACGATCCCGGACGGAGCTCGGGGTTGACTTTGTACTTGTTTTGTTCTTGAAGTCACCGAAGAAATTGCGGACTTGTGGACGTGAACATCACGGCCAGTGCCTCCATCCGGCTCAGCGACGAAGAGCGCCTGGATTGGCTGCGCCTGATCCGCAGCGATAACGTGGGACCGCGCACGTTCCGGGCACTGGTCGCCCATTACGGCGGGGCACGGGCCGCGCTCGCCGGCCTTCCCGATCTGGCGCGCCGTGGCGGCGCGACCCGTACTGCGCGTATCCATTCCCGCAGCGAGGCTGAGGGCGAGCTCGAGGCGCTGCGGGAGATGGGGGTGCGCCTCATCGCTTCCGGCGAAGCCGACTATCCGCATCGCCTGCAGATGATCGAGGATGCGCCGCCCCTCATCGCGGTGCGGGGCAAGGTGGAGACGCTGCACCTGCCGGCGGTGGCAGTGGTGGGCGCGCGCAATGCGTCGGCGGCGGGAATACGCTTTGCCGAAGGGCTCGCGCGAGCTTTCGGGGGAGCGGGCTTTGCCGTCGTCTCCGGCTTGGCGCGGGGCATCGATGCGGCCGCACACCGGGCCAGCATCGGCCATGGCACGCTCGCAGTGCTCGCCGGCGGCCTCGACCGGATCTATCCGCCCGAGCACTGCGAGCTTGCCGACGCGATCGGGGCGAAAGGTGCGCTCATCTCCGAAATGCCGCTCGGCCGGGAGCCGCGCGCGCGGGATTTTCCCCGGCGTAATCGGCTCATCTCCGGCCTGGCCCTCGGGGTCGTGGTGGTGGAGGCGGCGCGTCGCTCCGGCTCGCTGATCACCGCGCGGCTGGCGCTGGAGCAGGGACGCGAGGTGTTCGCCGTGCCGGGCTCGCCGCTCGATCCGCGGGCGGAGGGGAGCAACGCGCTGCTCAAGCAGGGCGCGGCGCTGGTGACGAACGCCGACGACGTCCTCTCGGTCCTGGGTCCGATCCTCGGGCAGCCGATCGAGCTTGCCGCCACCGAGCCCGAGGCGAGACCCGCAATCAACGTGGAGCCGGCCGCCGACCAACGATCGCGGGTCGTCGCGTTGCTCGGCCCCACACCTGCGCCCATGGACGAAATTGTGCGGCTGTCGGGCGCTTCGCCTGCGGTGGTACGAGTGGTCCTGCTCGAGCTCGAGCTCGCAGGACGCCTCGAGCGACATGGCGGGGGCCTGGTATCGCTCGCATAACCAATCGGCTTTCTTGCTCCCACGCGAGCGGGTGTCCCGGCGCCCCCCCGATTTCGCTCCCGGTTTTCATATTCGTCGCACCGCGAAAGCCGTAGCGCGGCAGGGTCGCATGTCGCCCATGCGGCTCGCCTGCCGCAGCAGGGATGTCCAGCTAGGAAAAGCCGCGCACCGGTGCTTACATGCCGGGCACTCGGTCGATGCTGAGGGGAGCTCATGGGTCGCTTAATCCTGTTCAGGGCTGCACTCTCGTTGTGGGCGTGCGCAGTCGCCGCAGCGGCCCCGGCTCAGCCGCTGGCGCCGGAGCAGGAGCGCCGGCTGGCGGCGGCAGACAGCTTCACCGAATGCGATGAATGCCCGCAGATGATCGTGCTCCCGGCAGGATCGTTCACCATGGGCTCGCCGGAGAGCGAGAGCGGCCGCAATACCTGGGAGGGTCCGCCGCACACGGTCAGCTTCGCGCGACCGTTCGCGGTAGGGAAGGTCGAGGTGACGGTGGACCAGTTCGCGGCTTTCATGCGCCAAAGCGGATACCAGGCCGGCACCAGCTGCTGGACCTTCGAGAAGCAGAAATTCGACAGCCGGCCGGAGCGCTCCTGGCGCAACCCCGGCTTCGTGCAGGCAGGCTCGCATCCGGCGGCCTGCTTGAGCTGGCAGGACGCTATTGCCTATGTGGAGTGGCTGGCCAAGAAGACCGGCAAGCCCTATCGGCTGCTGAGCGAGGCCGAATGGGAATACGCCGCGCGCGCCACCACGACGACGGGATCAAGACCGCGCTATGGGCTCGGCGACAGCGATGACGGGATTTGCACCTACGCCAATGGCTTCGATCAGTTTGCGAGAGAGAACATCGCCGGCACCAGCTCCTGGCCGGCGCTCCACTGCTCCGACGGACAGGCATATACCGGCCCGGTCGGGCTCTTGTCGGCGAACGCGTTCGGGCTCCACGACATGCTCGGCAACGTCAAGGAATGGACGCAGGACTGCTTCCATGACAATCAGGGCTATCGGGGGGCGCCGGCCGACGGCTCGGCCTGGGCCTCAGGCGAATGCCCATTCCGGGTCGTCCGCGGCGGCTCGTGGCTCAGCTACGCGCGTCTCCTGCGCGTGGCCTTCCGTTCCAAGGCGTTCGTTGAGGATCGTCGCAACGACACCGGCATGCGGGTGGGGAGAACCCTGCTCGGGCCGTGACCCGTCGGCTTTTCCGCGACTGCCGCTTTCCGTGCGCGCGCCCACCGCGCCGCGGTGCCCCGGAGAGCAGGCGCTTCAGTCGATCTGCACCCCGGCTGCCTGCACGACCTCCTTCCACTTGGGCCGTTCGCCGGCAATGAAATCGGCGAACTCGTCGGGTCGCATCGGGGCCGGCTCGCCACCCACATTCCGCAGTGCATTCCCCACCTCGTCGAGCCTGAAGATGCTCCGGACCTCGGTGGAGAGCCGCTCGACCACGGCGCGCGAGGTTCCGGCGGGAGCGAAGAGCCCCTGCCAGCCGCTCACCGAGAATCCCTTGAGGGTCTCGCCGATGGTCGGCAGGTCGGGCGCTGTCGGCACCCGGCGGGCGCTGGTGACTGCAATCGCCCGCACCGCGCCGGCGCGCGCCTGCGGCCACAGCGTGGTCATGCTGTCGATCGCCACCTCGATATGACCGCCGAGCATCGCGTTGAGCTCGTCCGCCGTGCTGCGGAACGGCACGTGCGTCATCTTCGTGCCGCTGGCGAGCTGGAACATGACGGCAGAGAGATGCGAGGAGGTGCCGAGCCCGGACGAGCCGTAGGTCGCGTCCCTGCTCCTGAGGTGGTTGATCAGCTCGGGAACGGTCTTGGCCGGGACCGCATTGTTGACGACCAGCAGATTGGGAAGGTGCACGAGAAGTGAGATGGGCTGGAAATCGCGCTCCACATCGTGACCGAGCTTCTTGTAGAGAAACGCATTGATCACGTTGGTGCTCACCGTTCCGAGCAGCAGCGTATAGCCGTCGTTCGCGGCCTTGGCCACGAAGCCCGTGCCGATGCTTCCTCCCGCGCCCGGACGGTTCTCGACCACTACCGGCTCGCGCAATCTGGGCTGCAGATGCTGTTGCAGGATGCGCGCGAGCAGGTCGGCCGAGCCGCCCGCCGCGAACGGCACCACGATCGTCACCGGCCGCTGCGGCCAGCTCTCCTGGGCCGAGGCGACCGTGGCCGCCAATGCGAGAAATGCAGTAATGGAGCACAGCGAGCTGCCCGCTATCCCGGATCGCCCGGCTTTCCCCAGCAAACGAGAGAATATTGACATAGATCAACCCCCTTCTTGCTGAGCAAGGTAACATCTTCCCGGCCAAGGAGGGACCATGCACCAGGGAGCCTATGACGAGCTCGTTGGTGTCGCGCAGATGTGCATCGAGCTGGCGCGTGGCTCGCAAAGCCCGGAGGTAGCAGCCGAGCTCGAGCGCACGGCCAAGGGATACCGGCTGCGCGCGGCGAGCCTGGAGCAGCCGCGTGATGCCTCGGCTCGGCTCGCGAAGAAGCGCAGCAGGTGCCCCTCGGCTGCCTTGAGCTGAGCCCCGATCGGCGGCAGGCGGCTCGATTCACTCCAGGTGCGGTTGGCGCGTTTCACACCGGTATGCACAGCGCGTTCGGCACCAGCAGGTTGTCGTAGACGCAGCGGCGCTCGGCGAGCTTGAGCTCGCCCTCGACGCGGCGGAAGACGTCGTGATAGACCCCGACCTGATGCAGGGTGGCGTCGGGCCGGTCGAGCAGGACCTGAAGCACCACATAATTTGCCCGCGCCTTGATCACCTCGCCCGGCGCGCCGACGACGGCGTGGTTGGCGATGAGGTGCCGCAGGTAGCGCGGCGCGAACATCGCAGTCTCCGCGAGGGCGAAGGCACGGTCGCGAATCATGCGGCGGTTCTCGCAATAGATCAGGCCGACCGGCAGGTTGCGATCGAAATTCTCCCGCGACACAACCACGTAGAGCGCGTCCTCGGTGAACATCTCGCACCAGTCGGAGAGGCGCTGGTCATCGAGGGCCGCCGCATAGGCGGCATTGAAGCTCTCGATCTCGCTCTTGAGCAGCATCGCCTCGAGCCGGCGATCTTCCCCGCGCGCGGCGGAGCCCACGCGGATGGTCGCAGCCTCGCTCATGCTACAGTCCCATGGCGCTGCGCCAGTGGCTGTACATGGCGCGGATGGCGGCTTCGGAGATCAGGCTGTCACTCGTTCCGGCGACGGCCGAGGGGTCGAGCTTCACCAGATGCTCGCCGCCGGGCACGCGCTGCATGCCGTCCTGCACGAACTTGATCGCCTCGTTGTCCTCGAGGCCAAGGAATCCCGCCGGCCCCATCAGGTTGCCCTGGCGCAAGCGATGCCTCGTCATCTCCTCGTCGTCGCCTTCGAAGCCGAACATCGTCCACTTCATGATGAACTCGTGTGGACCGGTCGGAACGATCTGTCGAACCCCGAGGGTGTTCATCTCGCGCTGGACGATCAGATTGGGCCAGATCGTCAGCATGGTCACCGACCACGGGCTGTCGAACTCGTCGACGAAGTCCATGAAGCGCGGCTCGGCAAGCGTCATGCCCTCGCGGTAGGCGCGCATCTCCTTCTTGGCGTCGCCGGCGATGGTCTTGGCGTCGGATTTGGCCGACGCCATCACGCCGTGACGACCGCTCGGGTCGGCCAGCATCAGCGAGCGATTGCCGGCGACCAGCAGCCCGAACGTCACCAGGAATGTGTGCAGCAGGGTCGCGTGATAGGGGTCCTTCAGGTTCTCATGATAGAGCTTCCAGTTGCCCGGCAGCGTGTGCCGGTAGTAGCCGAGCAGCTTCGGGCGGCGGCCGTCGAAGGTCGCCTCGAACTCGGCCAGGACGTCTTTGCCGAGATAATCCTGCAGCGGCTCCATATCCGGCGCGTAGGACGCAAACACCACGCCGCGATGCGCGGTGACGGAAAGCCGCCGCGGACCGTGGCGTCTCAGGTCGAAATCCGCCGGCATACCGCCGCGACCGGCGACCCCGCGGCGGAACGGAACGCCGATCAGGTTGCCTGCGAGGTCGTAGGTCCATTGGTGATAGGGACAAACGAACTCGTTGGTGTTGCCGCTGAGCTCGCGGCAGAACTCGGCGGCGCGGTGCACGCAGCGATTCTCGAACACATGAATGGTCGCGTCCCGCGCGCGCGCAACCACGACCGGGGTCGGGCCCACATGCGAGCGGATGTAGTCGCCGCCGTTCGGGATCTCGCACTCGAGGGCCACGTAATTCCACGTTCGCCCATGGAAGATGCGCTCGACCTCGCGCGCATAGATCTCGGGATCGGTGTAGACCCAGTCGGGAATGCGGGTGAGGCCCTCTTGCGGCCACACGTATGGCTGTGCCGCTGCGCCGGAGCTTCCGGGCGCGGCCGCTGCTGCCTCGGCGGATGCGACGGGGCCCCGCCGGCCGGGAACGGGAGGGTCAGGACGCCCGCTTGGCGCATCGCCACCGGGCGACCGCCGATCCTCGGTTTCGGCCGGGATCATCCCACCCCGCTCGCCGCCTTGCGTTGCAGCGGCCGACGGCGCCTCGGCATCGCGATCGCCCGCACCCCCGGCCGGGCCTCTCGGACCACCCTCACCCGCATTGCCGGAAAGTAGCAGGTCGGCCGCTGCCGATTCGGCGGCGCGCTCGAGATTGACGAAAACCTCGCCGGCTTCGACCTTCACGGCATAGGTGCGCAGATCCTCGATCGCCGGCCCAGCGAGGGCTTCTCCCGTGCGCACGTCGAACAACGCCTGGTGCAACGGGCATTCGACCTTGCCGTCCTCGACAATACCGTCGGCGAGCAGGGCAAACGCGTGGGTGCAGGTGCCCTGGGTCGCAAGCACCTCGCCCGCCATTCGGTAGAGCGCCACGGGCGTGCCGGCCAGTTCGACACCGAGAATGCCGCCGTCGGGGATTGCATCGATGGACGCGATCTTATGCCATGCCATTTGCAGCCTCTCGCCTCCAGTGCATGATATTCCGAACCCCGCATCCCTGCCAACGTGGCGTCGAGGAGCGGGTAAGACCGCCCCGCTCCCTGCGGCTCGCCGCATCGATTGCCTCAGGCAAGGCAGCAGCGTAGCCTCGCAGCGATCGCAAGGAGGATCGCATGGCGCAAGAACCGCTCGCAACCAAAGGCAATTTCCTGCACATCTACGATTTCCGAGTCACGCCCGGCAAGGAAGCCGAGTTCGTTCGGCTTTTCGAGCAGTTCGACTATTCGGACGGCAATCCGATGCACAAATCGGCAGCGCAGGTGAAGGACGGGGTTCTCTGCCGCGACACCGAGGACCCGCAGCGATTCTTCCTGATCGCCGAGTGGGCGGATATCGAGGAGCACGCCAGGATCCGCAAGATCCTCGCCAACGAGATCAAGCCCGAGTTCATCAAGTACATCGAAGGCGGCAAGTTTGTGCCCAAATATGTCGAGGTGGTCTCCTCGACGCCGGAGGAAATTCTGCAGAAGGCGTCCTGAGGCGATATCTCGGGGCGCTGGCACGGCCGCACCTGCCCAGACCTGCCGCAGTCGTTCCCGGCTGGCGGTCGGACGAGGGGGGCATGCGTGGGGAAAGGCGGACCGGGCCGAGCATGATGGCGGTGCAAGACCAGCGCACCGCTCCATTTGGGGGCTGCATGTTGGCGCGTGGCGTATCGCTGCAGAGCCGCCTTGCCATGTACAATGGCAATGCGCTCAAGATCGGCATTTTCGGTGCCAATTGCTCATCGGGACGCTCGGCGACCAAGGTACCCGAGCGATGGTCGGCCAGCTGGCCGGATTGCCTGCGCCTTGCGCGGCTCGCCGATGCGGCGGGCATCGATTTCATGCTGCCGATTGCGCGGTGGAAGGGCTACGGCGGGGAGACCGACTTCCACGGCAGCTCGCTAGAGACCATTACCTGGGCGGTGGGGCTTCTCTGCGCGACCGAGCGCATGACCGTGTTCGGCACCGTGCATGCGCCGCTGTTTCATCCCCTCATTGCCGCCAAGGCATTCGTCACTGCCGACCACATCGGCGAGGGTCGCCTCGGAGTCAACCTGGTGGTGGGGTGGAATGAAGGCGAATTCGATATGTTCGGCGTCACGCTGCGGGAGCACGACGTGCGCTACGACTACGCCCAGGACTGGATCGACGTGGTCAAGCAGGCGTGGAGTCATCCCGGCAGCTTCGACTTCGACGGCGCCTTCCTGCGCCTCAAAGGGGCGCGCGCCCATCCCAAGCCGTATGGCGGAACGCGACCAATCCTGATGAACGCGGGCTCGTCGGAGGCGGGCCAGGCATTCGCGCTGCGGAATTGCGATGCCTTCTTCGTCGCCACTGCCGGATCGCGAACCTCGCTTGCGGGTAATGCGGCCAACGTGGCGGAGATCAAGGCCGCCGCGCGAGCCATCGGGCGCGAGATCGAGGTCTTCACCGTGGGCCAGGTGATTTGCCGCCCGACCCAACGGGAAGCCGAGGACTATTACCGCCATGCCATCATCGAGAGCGCCGATTGGGGCGCCATCGACGGCATGCTGGCGAACAAGAGCATCACCCCGCAGACCATCCCGCCCGAGGAATACGCGGTCAAGCGCCGCTACTTTGCCTCCCACGCCATCGGCGGCTACCCGTTCGTCGGGACCCCCGATCGGGTGGCCGACGAGCTCGCGATGATCAGCCAGGCGGGCGTGCGGGGGATCGCCATCTCGTTCGTCAACTATCTCGCCGAGCTTCCCTATTTCCTCGACGAGGTGCTGCCGCGCCTGGTCCGTCACGGCGTGCGGACGGCGTGCTGATCGGCGGCAGCCCACATGCAACGCCGCGGCATCCGAGGCTGCACGCTCGCCGCGACCGCACCGGATGCGCGAGAGAGGCCGCCGCAGGAGCGGTCGCTCCCACCTCGTCTCGCCTACGATCTGCCGCTCGTGAGCATGCGTTCGCGAACGGCATAGGGGGTGCCCGGGTCGGCGCAGGCAATGCTCAGGGTCGGCCCACTCGCACGCAAGGGAGCTTGCCTGGTCGCTCCGTAGACCACTGCGGTGAACAGGATCGCCGCCGCCAGCACGACCATTTCGAGCTTGCTCATCAAGTGCCCTTTCCCGTGATGCGTTGATCGCTGCACAGGAGACTCGCTCCATCCCCGCTTTATTCACGAGCTTCACGGCAAGGTGTTCGCCGCGTGAGATGCCGGGCAGAACACGTGGGATGCATGGGTACCCCTGCACGGCAGCGATCTGCCTCCGGTGCCTCGCCAAATGCGGGACGGACGGGACATGGCACACTTTGCAGTGGATCAAGGCCCATGCACGCCGCTACTGTGCTTTCAAGCGGAGGCGACAAGGAGAGCTGAATGGCCTTCAAGGATCTGCTTCTGGCGCTCACGAGCTATCCGGAGCCTACGCCGCTCTCGGCAGCGGACGAGGCGATCGCATTTGCCGCCGCCCTCGGCGCCCGAATCTCGGCCGTTGCCTGCGAGATCAGATTTCAGATGCCGGGCAGCCCTTTCGGGAAGACTTTGCTGGATGTCTCGGCCATGGCGGCGGGGGAGTCGAAAAAGAGCCTGGCCAATGCGGAGCAGCTTCTGGTGACGTTCCAGGCCGCGGCCGAGAAGCAGGGAGTCTTCCAGGATCGGCTGCTGGAACGCTGCTTGCGCTCGGAGCTGCCGCGCCTGCTGGTCGAGCTTGCCCGGCTCCGCGACCTCACGATCATCCCGGTGCCCGCAGAGGGCCACAATGAGCAGTCGCTGGCCGAGGCAGTCGTGTTCGGGTCAGGACGCCCCGTCGTCGTCCTCCCGTGCAGCCGGACACGCGCGGGTGCATTCGCGCTCGACAGCGTGATCGTGGCTTGGGACTTCAGTCGGCCGGCGTCCAGGGCCGTTGCAGATGCGCTCCCGATCCTGGAAAAGGCCAAGCAGGTCTGCGTCGTGACCGTCACCAACGAGAAGCCGATGGATGCCAAGCGCTCGGCGGCGGAGCTTGCGAAGCATTTGTCGCGTCATCGAATCGATGTGGCCCTCGAGACGGTCGACGCTGCCGGGCGCAGCATCGGCGAGGTGCTCGAGTCGTGTGCAAATTCACGCCGGGCCGATCTCCTCGTCATGGGTGCGTACGGCCACTCTCGTCTGCGCGAGTTCATCCTCGGCGGCGCAACCAGAAGCATGCTGTCGCGACCGCCGGTTCCGGTCCTGCTTTCGCATTGAGCAACCCCGGCTTTTCTTCGTCTGCGGCTTCACTGGCCTTCTCGGTTCCAGCCGGATGACGAA
>DASXAP010000201.1:0-19509 GCA_036406655.1 Xanthobacteraceae bacterium
GATTCCGATCTCGCCGAACTCGTTGACGATCACGGCGTAGCGCCGGCCATGCGGCTCGGAGAGGATGCGGTTGAGCAGGGTCGTCTTGCCGGCGCCGAGATATCCCGTCAGCACCGTCACCGGGGTCTTGTCGGCCATCGAGTGCTCCATGTCGCGGCGAGATATAGCGGCTTGCCCTCCCTGCACCAACCCGGAAACGAGGCCGGTGCGGGCGGGGCGCTCATGATCCCAAGGCCGCGCTCAGCGTCCGCATGTTGTGGCGCATGAGGTCGATATAGGTCGGGGCTTCCCCGCGGCCGTCGGTCAACGCGTCGGAGTAGAGCTTGCCGCCGATCCGGGCGCCGGTTTCATGGGCGATGCGCTGCATCAGACGCGGATCGGTGATGTTCTCCATGAAGACTGCCGGAATCTTCTCCTTCCTGATCTGGGTGATGATGCGGGCAACATCTCGCGCCGAGGCCTCGGATTCGGTCGAGACGCCTTGCGGAGCGACGAACTCGATCCCGTAGCGCTCTTGGAAATAGCCGAAGGCATCATGGCTGCTGATGATCCGCCGCCGGTCGGCGGGTATCGCTGCGACCGCGGCCACGAGCTCCCGGTCGAGCGCATCGAGCCTCGCGAGATAGGCCGCGGCATTTCCGGCATAGGCGTCCCGGCCGGACGGGTCGACGGCGATGAGCGCGTCGCGGATATTGGCGACGTAGATTTCGGCATTGGGCACCGATTGCCAGGCGTGCGGGTCGACCTGGCCGCCATCATGCCCGGCGTGGCCGCCGGCGGACCTGCGCTGGCGGACCCCCTTGCTGGCGATCACCATCGTCGCCTGCCCGCCCGACGCCTTCACGAGCCGCTCCATCCAGCCCTCGAAGCCGAGCCCGTTGAGGATGACGAGCCTGGCCTCGGCCACCTTCTTTGCGTCCGCGGGCGCCGCCGCGTAGACGTGCGCATCGCTGTTGGGGCCGACGAGGGTTGCCAGATCGAGGCGGTCGCCACCCACGTTCCTGACGAGGTCGCCGAGGATCGAGAACGAGGCCAGCACCTTCAGCTTTCCCGCGGCGGATGCCGGTTGCGCCGGTGCGGGGGCGGCCCCCGGCAGCAGGGTGAAGCAAAGCGCGGCAGCGAGGATGCGGCGGCGTGCGGCGGCCATTGCGGGTGAGACGACCGCGGTCATGCCTCGAGATGGCGCCGCGGCCAGGCCTGCCGGACCACCCCGCCCACCTGGCCGAACAGCAGCGAGAGCACGTAGATTGCCCCCGCCGCCAGAATGATGGCCGGTCCGGACGGCAGCGCGGTATGGAAGGAGATCAGCAATCCGGCGTAGCCGGCCACGATCCCGCTCGCCGTGGAGACCAGGAGCATCAGGCTGATATCTCGCGCCCAGAACCGCCCGGTGGCCGTCGGCAGCATCATGATGCCGACCGCCAGCAAGGTTCCCAGCGCATGGAATCCGCTGACCAGATTGATGACGACGAGCGCGAGGAACGCCAGATGCGCCGGCCCGCCAGCCCGGCTCACCGAGCGCATGAAGCCGGGATCGACGCACTCGATCACCAGCGGCCGATAGAACAGTGCGAGCACGATCAAGCTCAGCGTCGCGTTGGCGGCAATCAGCAGCAGCGTCTGGTCGTCGAGCGCGAGCACCGAGCCGAACAGCACGTGCAGCAGATCGATGTTCGTGCCCTTGATCGATACGATGGTGACGCCGAGCGCCAGCGAGAGGAGATAGAACGTCGCCAGCGCCGCGTCCTCCTTGAGCTCCGTCACCCGCGCCACGACCCCGGTCAGGAGCGCAACGACGAAGCCGGCGATCAGCCCGCCCGCGGTCATGGCAAACAGATTGAGCCCGGAGAGCAGAAAGCCTATGGCGGCACCGGGAAGGATGGCATGCGCCATGGCGTCGCCGACGAGGCTCATGCGACGCAGCATCAGGAACACGCCGATCGGGCCGGCTCCGAGGGCCAGCGCCAGGGTGCCGGCGAAGGCCCGGCGCATGAACTCGAATTCGCTGAACGGAGCGATGAAGAGGTCGTGCAGCATCAGCGCGCACTCCCGTCGGGCTTCGCGACCACGAGCTTTTGCGGCAGGCCCGACCCGGAGACCGCGTCTTCGGCGCATTCGTCCGCATGCTCGTCGAAGGCTTCACACATGCGCCGCGCGGCCAGGAGGTTTTCCGGCGTCAGCACCGTCGACGTGCGTCCCCAGGCGACCGGCTCGCGTGCGAGCAGCAACGTCTCGGGGAAATGCGTGCGCACGAAATCGATGTCGTGGAGCGCGGTGAGCACCGTGCGCCGCTCGCCGTGCCAGCACTCGATGAGCCCGAACAGGTCGGCCGAGGTCTTGGCGTCCACCGCGTTGAACGGCTCGTCGAGGAGGATGACGCGGGCATCCTGCAGGAGCAGCCGAGCAAACAGCATCCGCTGCACCTGCCCCCCCGACAAGGTTCCGATCGCCCGATCCTCGAATCCGCTCAGGCCGACGGCGGCGATTGCCTGCTCGATCAGTGCGTGGCCCTTGCGATCGATGCCGCCGAACAGGCCGGTGCGGCGCCACAGCCCCATGGCCACGATGTCGTAGACATTGATCGGGAAGGAGCGATCGATCTCGGCCGCCTGCGGCAGATAGGCTATGTCGTGGGCGTCGAGCGTGCCGCGCTCGATCGCGCCGGCGAGCGGACTGATCAGGCCGACGATGCCCTTGAACAAGGTCGACTTGCCGGCGCCGTTCGGCCCGACCACCGCAACCAGCGCGCCGGTCTCGATCGCACCATCGAGATGATGCACCGCCGGGTGGCGTTCGTAACCGAGCGTGACATCGCGGAACTGCAATGCCGCGTTCACATCAAGCCTGCATGGCCCAGATGACCACGGCCCAGAGCAGCACGACGCAGGCGGAGGCGAGCACGAGCCGTTGAACCACGGACATGCGCAGGATCGACGGCGAGATCGAGGCCGGCGGGTGCCCTCGGCCGGGATGATGGTGGTGGTGAACGTCGGTCGGCATCGTGGCCGGTGCGGAATGAATGATGTTAGTATGTAACATCGGCCTGCATTAAGCGCCAGCCTGCAGTGCCGGGCGGTGATGCCATTGTGCAATCAGGAAGTGCCTTGACCGAGGAGCTACCCCGCGTTGTCGCCGTAGGAGAGGCGGTGATCGAGCTCATCCGCGGCGGCGACGGCCGCTTCGGCATCAGTTGCGCAGGCGACACTCTCAATGTGGCGATCTATCTCGCCCGTGCCGGGGTCAGCTCCGCCTTTGCGACTGCGCTCGGGGACGATCCCTATTCCGCTGCCATTCTCGCGCTTGCCTCGGCCGAGGGGGTCGCGAGCGATCTCGTGCTGCAGCTGCGCGGTCGGCTGCCGGGCGTGAGCGTGCTCGACGGCGGCGCGCCCGGCGCGCGCCATCACTACGAGTGGCGCGGCGAGGCACCGGCGCGGGAATTGTTCGAGCTTCCGGAATGGACCCGGATCGCCGCCGGCCTGATGCGGGCGAAGCTCGTGTATTTTTCCGGCATCACGCTGTCGCTTTATTCCAACATCGGAGTGGGCCGCTTCCTCGCCGTCATCGAGGCTGCGCGACAGCGCGGCGCCAAGGTGGCGTTCGACGGGAATTTTCGGCCGTGGGGATGGCGGGGAGATGTGTCGCGCGCCCGCGCCGTCTTCATGGAAGCGCTGAAGCGGGTCGACATGGCGCTGCCGGCCTATGACGATGAAGCGGTGCTCTGGGGCGATCCGAGCCCGGAGGCGACGGTCGAGCGGATGCAGGCCTTCGGCATCAGCGAGATCGTGGTGAAGAACGGGCCCAACAGCGCGCTCGTCGCGCTCGCTGGCAAGCGCGAGCTTGTTCCGGTGCCGGAAGTGCTGGTGCCGGTCGATGCGACCGCCGCCGGGGACGGCTTCAATGCCGCATACATCGCCGCCCGACTGTCGGGCCGCGCTCCCGCCGAAGCGGCGGCGGCAGCCCATCGGCTTGCGGCACAGGTGATCCGCCATCCCGGCGCGTTGATGCCGCGCCCGGCCGCCGCGATTCACTAATCCAGCACCGCGCCCTGGCTGGCGGAGGAGACGTGGCGCGCATATTCGGCGAGGATGCCCTCGGTGTAGCGCGGCTTCGGCGATTTCCACCGCTTCCTGCGCGCCGCCAGCTCCCGGGCCGACACGTCGAGCTGGATCAATCGCTTGTCCCGGTCGAGGGTGATGGAATCGCCGTTCTTCACCAATGCGATCGGTCCGCCGACGAAAGCCTCGGGGGCGACGTGGCCGACGATCCAGCCCCAGGAGCCGCCGGAGAAGCGTCCGTCGGTGATCAGGGCAACCGAATCGAGCAAGCCCTGGCCGACCAGCGCGGCGGTGCTTGCCAGCATCTCCGGCATCCCCGGCCCGCCCTTGGGACCCTCATAGCGAATCACGATCACGTCCCCGGCCTTGATCTTCCTGGCGAGGATCGCTTTCAGGCAATCGTGCTCGGAGTTGAATACCCGCGCTGGTCCGGTGAAGCTGGGGTGCTTGATCCCCGAGGTCTTGGCGACACAGCCCTCGGGCGAGAGGTTTCCCCTGAGGATCGACAGGTGACCGCGCCGGTAGAGCGGCTTGGGCCAGGGACGAATCACCTCCTGCTCGGCGGAGGGCTCCGAGGGGATCTTCGACAGCTCCTCGGCGAGGGTGCGGCCGGTGACGGTGATGCAATCGCCGTCGATGCGGTCGTGCTCGAGCAGCATCTTGAGCACCTGCGGCACCCCGCCGGCGCGATGAAAGTCGACAGCGACGAACCGACCCGACGGCTTGAGATCGCACAGCACCGGAGTGCGGCGCGCCACGCGCTCGTAGTCATCGATGTCCCAGCGCGCGCCCGCTGCCTTGGCGATGGCGAGAAAATGCAGGACCGCGTTGGTCGAGCCGCCGGTCGCCATCACCACCGCGATGGCATTGGCGATGGATTTCCGGCTGATGATGTCGCGCGGCTTGAGGTCCATCTCGATCGCCCGGACCAGCACCCGGGCGCACTCGCCGATCGAATCCAGCTTTTCCCGATCCTCCGCCGCCATCAGCGGCGAATCGAGCAGGCTCATGCCGAGGGCCGCGGCAGCAGTTGCCATGGTGTTGGCGGTGTACTGTGCGCCGCAGACCCCGAACCCCGGGATTGCGTGCTGCTCGATGCCCTCGAAGTCCTCCCGCGACATCTTGCCGGCGCTGAACGCGCCAACCGCTTCGAAAGCCGACACGATCGTCAGGTCCTGGCCCTTCCACCTGCCCGGCTTGATCGTGCCGGCGTCGACGTAGACCGCGGGCACGTTGCACAGGGCCAGCCCCATGAGACACCCGGGCTTGTTCTTGTCGCAGCCGGCGATGCACAACAGGCCGTCCATCTGATGGCTGCCCCAGCCGATCTGGATCGATCGGGCGACCTCCTCGCGCGAGGGGAGCGAGTAGCGCATGCCCTCGGTCCCCATGCTGATTCCGTCGCTGCCGGTGGGAAAGCCCCAGGTCTGCGGCATGGCGCCGGCGGCGCGCAGCGCCTCGACGGCGCGGTCGGCGAGCGACTGGATGCCGGCATTGCACGGCAGCATGGTGGAATGGCCATGCGGCACACCGACGATCGGCTTGCCGAAATCGGCGGCGGTGAAGCCGACCGGATAGAGCATGGAACGGTTTGCCGCACGGGCATCACCCTCGGTGATCGCGCGCGAGTGTCGGTTGAGTGCCAAGATCGTCCTCCTGCGTTCGCCGCATTCCTAGCGCATCTTTCCGCGGAATCGAACCACCTGCGGCGCGGCATACGATCCGCGTCTTCCGACGCGCCGTGCAACACGCGGCAGATGCGGCGCTTTGGGGATGCGAGGAAACGAAGCTATCGCATCGGCGTCAGTCCGAGCCGGTCCAGCAAGCGCCGGTCCTGGTCGCGTCCGGGATTGCCCCTGGTCAAGAGCTTCGGCCCGAAAAAGATGGAGTTGGCGCCGGCGAGGAAGCACAGTGCCTGGGTCTCCTCGCTCATGTCCTCGCGGCCGGCCGAGAGCCGCACCACCGAGCGCGGCATGCAGATGCGGGCGACCGCGATGGTGCGCACGAAATCGAGCGGGTCGATGGGCTCCGCGCGCCCGAGCGGGGTGCCCGCGACCCGAATCAATAGATTGATCGGCACGCTTTCCGGGTGCTCGGGAAGATTCGCCAGCATCGCCAGCATGCCGACGCGATCTTCGACGGTCTCGCCCATGCCGACGATGCCGCCGCAGCAGACCCGAATCCCGGCGGCGCGCACGTGATCGAGCGTGTCGAGGCGGTCCTGGTAGGTGCGCGTGCTGATGATCGCACCGTAATATTCGGGCGAGGTGTCGAGGTTGTGGTTGTAGTAGTCGAGGCCGGCGGCCTGCAGGCGGCGGGCCTGGCCGGGCGTGAGCATGCCGAGCGTGGCGCAGGTCTCGAGGCCAAGCGCCTTGACGCCGCTCACCATCTCGCAAACCCGGTCGAGATCGCGCTCCTTCGGCTCGCGCCAGGCTGCGCCCATGCAGAACCGGCTGGCGCCCGCGGCCCGGGCGGCGCGGGCCTCGGCCAGAACCCGCTCGAGCGCGACGAGCCTTTCCGGCTCGACACCCGTGTCGTAGTGCACGCTTTGCGGACAATAGGCGCAGTCCTCCGGGCATCCCCCGGTCTTGATCGAGAGCAGCGTCGAAATCTGCACCTCGGTCGGCTTGAAATTGCGACGGTGAATGCTCTGCGCCTGGAACATCAACTCGGGAAACGGCAGCGCGAAAAGCGCCCGCAGCTGTGCCCGCATCCAATCGTGGCGCACCTCGCCCAGGCAGGCGTCGGAGAGGGAAGCTCGGGATTGGTCGGCAGTGTCGTTCAATGCCGGTCCTGATGATCGCCTCGAACTTATCGCAGCCCGGATAGAAATTCCGGCAGGGTGCCAGTGACGCTCGCCGAAAAGCTTGTCAACCGAAATCGGACGGTTTCTTGGATCTGGTGCATGTTCCGATCGGATCGAATCAGCCTGGTCATGCCGGGCTCGTCCCCCCTTGGCCTGTCATCGCCGGGCTTGTTCCGGCGATCCCGATTCAGGATCGGGATGGCCGGCGCCAGGCCGGCCATCCCGTTCGGGAGGCGGCGACGTGCTGCTCATCCGTTGTCCCGGGGGACGAGCCCGGCCATGACGATGCCGATTTCATTCGACTGGGTGGAGGCATGACAGCTGAACGTGATGCGGGTCACAGGAAGGCGGGTCGGCGCGGATGAAAAAGCAGGCGAGGTTCGACGTTCGCCGGCTCGCCGTCTCCACCAGCGGGAGCGGCGCGCCAGCGGTGCTCGTGCACGGCTTTGCCTCCACTCGCCTGGTGTGGAGGGGCCTATGCCGGGCGCTGCGGGATGATTTCACCTGTCACGCAATCGACCTGCCGGGTTGCGGCGAATCCCCGGCCCCTGCGCACTTCAGCTACACCCTCGAGCATCTGAGCGACGTGCTCGCGGACTTCATCGTGATGAAGGATCTGCGCGAAGTGACGCTGGTCGGCGCCTCGCTCGGCGCCGCGGTCATCCTGCTGGCGCTGCTCAGGAACCGGGATGTATTGGCGCCACGGCTCAAGGCGCTGTGTCTGATCGGTGCAGTCGCCTATCCGCAGAATTTCCCTTTCGCGCTCGCCGCGTTGCGCTCGCCGCTCGGCTCGCTGGCGGTCAACCTGCCCTCGTTCATGCGCGTGCTGCCGCCGATGATGGTCGAGGCTTTCTTCGCGGTGGCACCGCCTCGATATGCTCGCTTCCGCCGCCGGAACGTGCGTGCCGCATTGCTGAACACCGCGCGGCTGATCGATGCGAACGCTCTGGCGCGCTACGTCCCGCGGCTGAAGACGATCGGTGTGCCCACCCTGCTCGTCTGGGGGCGCGACGACCGTCTGGTGCCGCTGCGCCTGGGAAGACGCCTGCACCGCGACCTGCCGAGCTCCCGCCTAGTCGTCATCGACCGGTGCGGACATAGGCCGCACGTTGAATGCCCGGACAAGGTGGCCGCGGCGCTCAAGAAATTCGCGGGGGCGGCACGGCCGGCGCCGCCCGAGACCGCCCGGCTCTCGCTCAAGGTGCTAGGACGCCGCGACTGCCGATGATGTCTTTCGACGCTCGGCCGCGAGCCGTTCCTCCGCCCGGGAGATGCTCTGCAGCAGCCGGCCGCTGGCGAGCCGAAGGAAATAGAAGCCGAACTGCGGGTTCTCGAAATAGAGCGCCCGCACCTCGTCGTAGGGGATCGTCAGCACATGGCCGTCCTCGATGCACTCGACAGATTGGGTTCGCTGGGATCCGGACGTCAGAAGCCCGAGCTCGCCGAAAATCTGTCCGGGCTTGAGCTCGACCTCCAGCTCGGGAATCCAGAACCGGCCTTTGCCGATCACGAACATCTCATCTGCGGCGTCGCCCTTGTGGAACAGGAGGTCCCCCTTCCGGTATGGCCGCTTTTTCATGTACGGCCGCAGCCAATCCATGGAGAGATCGGTGCCGGCGGCGGCGCGCACCTTCTTGATCAGCTCGAGCGCCTGGTGGAGGCGGACGGAGTGCACCGGGATCAGCAACACATAGAGCACGATCGCCACGAGCGAGCGCGACAGGAGCGCGGCGGCGAGCAGGAAGACGGCGCTCACGATGGCGGTGATGCGCAGCGGGATCACCGTCTTCATGGTCATCGAGGCAACATGGACTATTAGGCCGATCGCGCCCAGCACGTTCGCCCAGGTGGCGAGGCTCGTCAGATAACCCATCACAAGCTCGATCTTCATCAGCAAGCGCTCCGTGCCGCCGGTCGTGCGGATATTAGCACCACTTCCGGCTGCCATCAGTGCAAAGGCTCACATTGGCGGCACTGCCGCCCGGATGGCCGGGTTCCCCAGGGCAGGCGTCGGGAGGCGCCCGGGAACGGCAGTGGCGGAGATCGCTTCGCTCGGCTGCCGCCCTGCGCGATGGCAGACCGGGCGCGGGCTGCACGGGGAGGTTCTCTTGCCGCACCCCTCGGAGGGTGCGGTCACAATTGTTTGATTGAGCGGGGAGCCGGGCTCAGAAGCCCACGCCCACGAGCGGGCCTGGTCGCGCGGGCGGGTGCTTTGCAGCGGCGAGGCAATATTTCTGACCCGCAGTTTTTCCGGTGGGGCAGACGGTCTGCGTGCACGCCGCGAGCACGCCCGCGCACAACGCGAACGCGAGCAGACGCTTGCAATTACGGACGGCCGAATGTTCCCTGGCTTGTGAGCCGCAAAGCATAGTCAAGCATTCTGATACGCGGTCGCCGGAATGGTGGCCGGCGAGCACTTGAATGCAAATAATAAGCTTGAGGATGCGGTTTGACTGTTGCGGGAAGGCCACAACCGGCGAAAATCAGCCTCCGGTCAGGCCGAGAGCCGCTCGAGCTCCGGGGCGGTGATCGGGGGCATGGCCCGTCGGCCGAGCCAGTCCCACAGGGCGGCGATCTCGGCGGCGGCCTTGCTCGCGGGCTCGACCTCCTGGGCGCACCTGCTTTCGATCAGCGCGTGACCGAGAATGGCGCGTTGGCGGACCACGATCGGGCAGACCTCGACCCCGTACCTGGCGTGGGCCTCCTCGCTCGCAACGGTGGCGTGCCCGCCTTGCGAAGGGGCGGCATTGATGACCAGGGCAACCGGCTTTCCGGCCAGCCTGGCGATCTCGACATTGATGCCGATCGACCGCAAGTCGAGAATCCCGGGCCTCGAGACGATGAGGCAGAAATCGGCGGCGCGGACTGCCGCGAGCGCGGGACTCTCGACCGCGGGCGCGGTGTCGATGAAGGTGATCCGGGCGCCGTTGCGTCTGGCGGTCTGCAGGGACATCGCCAGCCGCGCCGGAGGGCACGCGATCACCACCGGCTGCAGCTGCCTGCGCTCATCGGCCCATTGCGCGGCGCTCGACTGCGGATCCATGTCGATGATCGAGACCGGTCCGTGGGCGGTGGCTGCCACGGCAAGGTGCAGCGTCAACGTGGTCTTACCGACGCCACCCTTCTGAGCGATGACCGCGACGGTGAACATGCCGAGGCTCCCGCATTGGAACGTCGGCCCCCGTTTAGGTGATTCGCGACTCCGCGGCTACTCTCGCGCGCTAAAAGCCCAGCCGACGGGCAAGCCGAAGCAACTGGCCGAAGCTTCGCCACGGCCTGGTCCGGTCCATGGCCTGCTCGTCCGCTTCCGCCGCCGGCTCGTGGAAGTGCCGGCGCCCTCGCCGTTCCGCGCCGGCTCCGGCCGCAACGGCCGGCGACGGTTCGGGCTTTGCCGCCGCCGGGCGACCGCCGGCCGGCGTCGAGACGGCGGAGGCCAGAGCCATTCCTTCCGAATGGCCGGTCGTCTGCGCGTCCTCGGCGAGGGGGTATCGCGGCTCCCGCTCCGGCCGCCAGCGGTCGACTCGGGCGAGCGCGTCATTGATCTCGCGTGCCGACATCTGCCGTTTGAGCGAAACGATCATCTTTCGCGCGCTCTCCGCAGTCTCCGCGGTGCGGGCGTTGGCTCGCGCCAGGGAGGCCCACTTCAACGCCATGACATTGTCCCTGGGGACTGCTTTCCCGTTTGCAAAGAAGTCGCTGAGCATCATCTGGGCATCGGCGTTCCCCTGCTGGGCGGCGCGCCAGGACCACTGGAACGCGTAGTCATCGGACCGGGCAACGCCGTCACCCTTGGTGTAGCGGCTCGCCAGCTCGGCCTGCGCCTTCGGGTCCCCGCCCACGGCGGCGACGTAGCAGGCTTCGGCATTGCAACTTGACGCCAGTTCTCCGATCGAGCTGAGCACCGGGCTTGCTGCAGCACGCTGTGCCGCGTCAATGCCGAGCAGCGTCGTCGCAGCGAGAAGCACGTAAGCTATCCTGCGCATGGTCCTTCTCCGTCGATCAGGCTCTCCCCGTCTGCCGGCCGCCGTACGCAGCGGAAAACTCCACGCGGCTGCGGCCGTCGTGCGCGGGAGGATGCCGCACTCCCCGGCTCGGAGATGTGATGGCGATCACAGGCGGGCGGGTTTTCTGGTCGGACGTCATGCCGTCGTTCGCGGCACCAGGGCGTCCAAGCCCTGCGCGCGGCGCCGGGCCACACAAAGCTCGGTCCGTGCCGCCTTATTCGCGGAATCGACCCGTCAGGCCGGGACCGGTGCTCGCAGCAGCCCCCTGCAGCCGGTACGGTGACAGCAATGTGCAGCCCTGCCTCATCGGCACAGCCGACTATAGCTCCTGACGCGGCCCCGCATTGCCGAGATCAGGCTGCCCACCTCGACATTGCTGATATTGGCGGGTCCGGGATTGTAGATGACGAGATAGGCGCGCTCGCCGTCGTAGGCGAAGGGCTGCGGGCCCGCCATTCTTCCCCGCGCATTCTTGGCATTGACCGTGCCGCAGACGGCCTGCTTGCCGGCTACCGTCCGCACCTTGAGATCGGCGAACCGCGCGCCGTCGGGATCGCGCAATTCGCTGATGACCGCTGCCTTGGCTCGGTCGATCAACGGCTCGTCGGCCGCCGCCGGACTCGTCGGCTGAGAGGCAGACGACGGCGGCGCCAGCTTTTCAGCCTGGCCGGACCGGGCAGGAGCAGCGGGCTTCGCCGCCGGGGAAGCCGGCGCCGGCTCGGCTTCGAGCGCATCATAGCAGCGCAGTCGTTCCAGCGAGTCGGCGATAGCCTTGCAGCGCTGCAGCGGCGTCGTCTGTGCGAGAGCTGGCATGCAGGCCGCTGCAACCGCCATCGCTGCAAATACCGGTCGGATCATTGTGCCCCCTCTCAGATGTCAGATGACCGATGACAGATGTCTGATCTCTGACGTCTGACATCTGACATCTGACATCTGAATCAAAGCTCGGCCTCGCGCTCGATCGGGCCTTTCTTCTCCAGGCAGTAATAGCCGGCAAGCTGGCTGACCAGCGAGCGCCTGGTCCAATCCTTCAGCGTCCGGCTGACGTTCTCGCGGGCGATCCCGGCCATGGCACCGAGGTCGCTCTGGGTCACCTTCTGCTTGATCAGCACCCGGCCGTTGCCGACGTCCTGGCCGAATGCTTCGGCGAGGCTGAGCAGCGCGCGCGCCACCCGCCCCTTGACGGAGAGGAAGCTCGTCGCGGCAAGCGCCGCATTGGTGTCGCGCAGCCGCCGCGCCAGCAGGAGCATCACCTCGTGGTAGAAGTCCGGGTTGGATTGGCCACAGGCTTCGAATGCGGCACGGCTGACGAAGCTCAGCCTGGAATCGCGCAGCGCGCAGACCGAGGCTGCGCGCGGCTGGCTGTCGATCATCGACAGCTCGCCGAGCATCGAGCCGGCGCCGAGGATGGCGAGGATGCGCTCCTCGCCCTGCGATCCGAACACGCTCACCTTGAGCAGGCCCGACTCGACGCGATAGCAGCCGTCCCCGGCATCGCCGGAGACGAAGACCATCTGCTCTGCCGCCACCGACAGCGTCCGCGCCCTCGCGAACAGCTCGCGTGAGAGCGCCTCCGGCAGGCCGGAGAGCACGCTGTTCGGATGCGGGACCGCCTTCTCCATGCAATCACGCCGCGGAGATGCCGCATTGTTGTCAATTGCACGAGCTTAGTCCAGGGCGCGGAGGGGAGCGGCTGCGGCGTGAAGGGCGCATGCGCCGCGCCCGACGCGTTCACCCGCCTGTGACGAGCGCAATCGACGCGGCCGGCGCAGTCCCATGCCTGCTGTGGAATATGCCGCCTCTCCCCCGCATCATCGTTGACGCTCGAGGCGGCATTTCTACTGTTGGACATGGCTCGGCACGTTGATTCGCGGTCTGGCCGGACGACGCGGCGGGCGGAGCCGGTCGCCGTCGCTGCGCGATCTGCCGACAGGAAGCCCCCACCGCGCAAGGCGCGCGCCGTCCTGCAGCGGCCGCAGCAGCACGGCTGGCGCAGCAGTGACGAGGACGAGATCGCGGTACGCCGCTGGCGCGGGATCACCGAGGTCACGTCGATAGAGCCGCTCGAGCCGGCGCATCGGATATTCGGCGGCTTCCGCGCCCAATCCGGCAGCGGCGGCCTTTACGAGGTGGAGGTGCGCAGCCTGGACCACTTCGTCAATTCGTGCGGCTGCATCGATCACCGCGTCAACGGGCTCGGCACTTGCAAGCACATCGAAGGCGTGCTCGCCGCCTTGCGCCACCGCAGCTCGAAGGCGTTCCGCTCGGCGGCGTCGCAGGGCACTGCACGCGTCGAGATTTTCCTCGATCGCCGCGGTGAGGCGATACCGGCGGTCATATGGCCTGTGGCGGCCGGCCGCAGCCTAGCCGCGGTCCGCGGCTTCCTGGCGCCGTTCATGACGCAAGACGGCGCCCTCGACCGCGATCCGACGACGATACAGGCGCTCTTCTCGGCCTGGCACGCGGCTCCTGCCGATCTGCGGCGACAGGTGCGCCTCTCGCGGCATTTCGGACCATGGCTCGACCGCGCCCGCCGTGCGCGCTCGCGCGAGGAAGCGCGGACAACCTTCCTTGCCGAGGTGCAAAAGGGGACGGCAAGCTTCGATCTGTTGCGCCAGCCGCTGCTGCCTTACCAGCGCGAGGGCATGCTGCACCTCGCCTTCACCGAGCGTGCGCTGCTCGCCGACGAGATGGGACTGGGCAAGACCGTGCAGGCAATCGCCGCCTGCGAGCTGCTCGCCCGACGCAAGGGCACGGTCCGGGTGCTGGTGGTCTGCCCGGCTTCGCTGAAGGCCGAATGGGAGGAGCAGATCGCCCGCTTCACCGATCGACCGCTGCGGGTGGTCTTCGGGCCACGGCCGGCGCGGCTGCTGGCTTACCGCGATCCGGCCTTCTTCAACATCGTCAACTACGAGCAGGTGCTTTCCGACGCCGCCGACATCAACGAGGTCCTGCGTCCCGACGTCATCGTTCTCGATGAAGCGCAACGGATCAAGAATTGGCAGACCAAGACGGCCCGGCAGGTCAAGTCGCTGCGCTCTCCATATGCGTTCGTGCTGACCGGCACGCCGGTCGAGAACCGGATCGACGAGCTCTACTCGATCGTGCAGTATCTCGATCCCGAGCTGGTCGGCCCGCTGTTTCGCTTCAACCGCAGCTTCTATGAGCTCGACGAGCGGGGCCGCCCGATCGATTACAAGAATCTCGCCGAGCTGCGCGCCCGCCTGCAGCCGGTGATGCTCCGCCGCCGCAAGGCCGACGTGGAGGCGGAGCTGCCCGCTCGCACCCTCAAGAGCTATTTCGTGCCGATGGTCGAGGAGCAGGCCCTGCGCTATGGCGAGTACAGCCGGCAGGCCGCCGCCCTGATCGCGCAGGCCCGGCGCCGGCCGCTGCTGCCGGCGGAATTCGAGCGCCTGCAGATGCTGCTCGCCTGCATGCGCATGATCTGCGACACCCCGGCCATCCTCGATCCGACCTGCCGCGTGAGCCCCAAGCTCGAGGAGCTGGAGCGCATCCTCGCCGACCTCCTGGATGAGGACGGCCGCAAGATCATCGTCTTCTCCGAGTGGGAGCGCATGCTCGAGCTGGTGCGCGAGCTTGCGGTCGAGATGGGGGTCGAGGCCGCCTGGCACACCGGCTCGGTGCCGCAGCGGCGCCGTCGGGCCGAGATCAACCGCTTCAAGCAGGACCCGGCTTGCCGGCTGTTCCTCTCGACCGACAGCGGCAGTGTCGGGCTCAACCTGCAGGCGGCGAGCGCGGTGATCAACGTCGACCTGCCCTGGAATCCGGCGAAGCTCGAGCAGCGCATCGCCCGCGCCTGGCGCAAGAACCAGACCCGCTCGGTCACCGTGGTCAATCTCGTGTGCGAGGGCTCGATCGAGCACCAGATTCTCCACCTGCTCGACCAGAAGCAGGCATTGGCCGATGGCGTTCTCGATGGAACCGGCGATCTGGCCGCGCTGAAGATGCCATCGGGGCGCGCCGCTTTCATTGAGCGGATGCAGGCGCTGATGCAGCTTAAGGCAGCGCCACCGCGCGTCCTCTCCCCGGAGGAGGCCGCCGCGCAGGAGCTCGTGCGGCGGCATGGAGAGCGGGCGTTGCTCATCGAGGCGCGTCCGGGAGCGGACGGCCGCCGGCGTCTCCTAGCCGTGCTCGACATCGCCGGCGGCGCGCTTGCCGAGGAGGCGCTGCGGCATGCCGCAGTTCCCCCCGGCGCTCCTGCGGTCGAGGTGATCGATCGCGACAGCTTTCTTGTCCTTCGCCGGCTGGCAGCGAGCGGCTTGATCACAATGGCCGACAGCCAGGCGCAGGTGCTGCACCAGTCGCCGGCTTTCGTGGTTCCCGCAGCCGACGGCATGCCCCAGGCGCACGCCGCCTAGCTTAGCTAGAGAGCGAGCCGGTTCCCCTCATTTAGGTAGACCGCACGCGCGGCACCGCGCGTCCGCGGCACGACGGCCGCGCCGGCAAGTCGCGGCGGCAGGCGGGCATCGCGCCGCGAGCCGCGGCGCCGGGCCGAGCGCTGCTACGGCCTGATTGCCACCGCTGCGCTGCCGGCGCCGATGGGCGCGTCCGTTTGGCTCGCGATGAGCACCGGGGTTGGTAGGCCGGCGACAAGCCGAGGTGCCACTGCGGACGGCAGCTCCGCCGCTGTCACACGGACGCGCAATGCTTACGTCGTTCTTCGCGCCGACCGCGGCCGATGCCGGCAGACGGCGTCCGACAACGACACCGGCCGCTTCCGAGGTGGCTTCATCCTGCGAGACGGGGGTGGTGCTGGATCAGAATGGGATGCCGATCCCGGCTGCCACCGTTCGCGTCTCGACGCGGTCAGCAGGTCCTTTCCCGCTGAGATCCGCCCGCCACATGGCTTGAAAATGTATACACACTGATACACATCTAGTATATTGATGATGCGGTTTGTTCCCGTTGTGTGTATTATATACACATCATCGGGACGGACAGGCATGGGCAGGGCCGAGCACTCGACCAATACCCGGCACGTCACGGCCAGACTCAGGCAGGACGGCTGGACGATCGCGCGGAAAGGACCTGGCGACCACGTCCAGTACAAGCATGCTACCCGGCCCGGTCGCGTCACAATCGACATGGGCGCCCGTGAAATCCCAACCGGGACGTTGCGCTCTATATACCGACAGGCCGGATGGGAATGGTAGGGCGAGATCATGCAGGTCGTTGCAATGATTCATCACGAGGGCGCCGCCTATGGCGTTTCGTTTCCCGATTTTCCCGGGTGCACGACTGTGGCCGACGATCTCGACGGCGCCCTCGCCAAGGCAGCCGAAGTGTTGGCGTTCCACGCTGAAGGGCTCGCGGAGGATGGTCCCCTCCCACTTCCACGCAGCCTCAGCGAACTCAAGAGCGATCCCGATTTCTGCGAAGACGCGAAGGACGCCGTACTGGTCCTTGTGCCGTACGAACCGCCCACTCGCGCCGTGCGAATTAACATCACGCTGGAGGAATCCCTTCTTGCGCGGATCGACCGGTCGGCCGATGCCGCCAGCGAGACCCGTTCAGGATACCTTGCGGCAGCCGCGCGACTCCGGATGGGAATGTTGGGCGAGCGCCCTACCAGTAAATTAAGCCGATCCACAAGAGACGGTGTGGCAGGCGGCATCGGCCCGACCAATCGGCTTGGGGCGCCCTGGAAGGGCTATCTAAAGCTCTCACTGGTCTCGTGTCCGATCTTCCTGCACCCCGCCTCGAGCGATGAAGCAGGTCTTCCTTTTGTGCAACTCAATCGCAAGACCGGCAACCGCCTCAAGTATCAGCTAGTCGATTCCGAGACTGGTCAAGTCGTCGACTTAGCCGACCGCGCGCGCGGGTACGAGATCGGCAAAGAAGAATTTCTTCTCGTCGAAGACCATGAGCTCGCGGCGCTGCAGATCGAGTCGACTCACACCATCGAGATCGACGCATTCGTGCCCCGCGCACAGCTCGATCTCCGCTACCTAATTAGCCCGTACTACATTGCGCCTGACTTCGAAGTCGCCCAGGAGGCCTTTGCGTTAATCCGTGAGGCGATGCGGGCTAAGAAGATGGTGGCGATCGCCCGCGTAGTGCTAACGAACCGGGAGCGGCCGATCCTTCTTGAGCCGTTCGGAAAAGGGTTATCTGCGATAGCATTACGGTATCCCTACGAGGTGAGCGACGAAGCCGAGTCCTTCGCCAATATTCCCGATACTCGCGTCCCGCGTGAGATGCGCCAGCTGGCCGAGCACATCCTCGAGACCAAGGCAACAGACTTCGATTTGTCACGGTTCAAGGACCGCTACGAGTTGGCGCTTGTCGAAATGCTTAAGCGCAAGCAGACGGGCCTCCCGGCGAAGTCTGCGGCGCTTGCCCCCTCCCCAAGCAATGTAATCGACTTGATGGACGCCCTCAGGCGCTCGCTCAAAACAGACCGGCGGTCGTCGGCGCGACGCTCAAGCCGGAATAAGCGTGCGGGAGGTTCGACAAAATAGCGGGCCATCATTGCGCTTGAATATCATCGGCGGTTGATTTCAAGCCGCGGGACTAACGAGGCGCATCTCCTATGCGCTTCCTCCAACCATGACGCCGGCGGGACGGGCGTCGGAAATGAGCAGTGGCACGCCGCCGATGACGGCCAGGCGCTTGACGATCTGGCTCGTCGTGGTCAGCGCAGTGCCGCCCGCGCTGACCGCGCAAACGGCGAATTACGGGTCAGAATCCCCTGCCGACCGACACGACGAAAATAGTTACTCTGCAAGACGCCGGGCCGTCTCCAGTGACGGCCGTCACAGCGCCGCTCGATCAGCGCTGCAAAGTAGCGGCGCAGCGGGTGCAGGCACAGCATTGCATGTCGGACCGGTCGGCCGATGGAATTTGGTCGCAGCGCGCGACCGGCAGCGCAAGTTGCTCGAGGCTCTGCGCCTTGCCGCATGCTTGCAAGCCGCCGAACGTTGCGGTTCAATGATTTGGTTTCTTCAGCGCGGGTAGATGATGGCGGTCCGTCGGCCCGGCCCGGCTTTGATCCTCCTGTTCGCCCTCCTGTGCGCCCCGCCCGGGCTCGCGCAGCGCGCTGCCCCCGCCCCTCCGTTCGATCCGCCCGACACCCGCTACACCACCGGCGACGACGCCGAGATCGATCCGGTCATCTTGCGCAGCCTTCCGGTGGCGGGCGGCTATCGTGACTTCCTGCCGCCGCATGTCGACCTGTCGAGGCTGGTGCCGCCGCCGGGGAATCAGGGCAAGCTCAGCTCGTGTGTCGCCTGGGCGACCGCTTACGCGGCGCGCGGCTATTACGGCGCCATCTTCGAAGGCCGCGACCCGCGCCGGGCGACGAATGTGCCGAGCCCGAGCTACGTCTATCACCTTGCGCGCGGGAAGGAGTGCACCGGCACCAATGTGTTCACCGTCGCCGAGGTGCTCAAGCGGGGTGCGCCGTCGCTCGCCGAGTATCCTTACGCCGACCAGTGCTCGCCGCCCCCCGCACCCGACATCGTCGCCAGGGCCACCGAGTTTCGGGTGCGCGGCGTCACCCGGATCGACAAGGACAGGATCGACGACGTCAAGGGCCAGCTGGCGCGCTCGAACCCGGTCGTCATCTCGTTCCACGATTCTCCGGGATGGCACCGCCATCGCGGCGAAGCGACCTTCGCCGATCTCTCCTTCGACCCGGACGAGAAGAAGAACGGCTGGCATGCGATGCTGCTCGTCGGCTACGACGATCGCCGCCAAGCGTTCCGTCTGATCAATTCCTGGGGACAGCGCTGGGGTGACGGCGGTTATGCCTGGATCGATTACAACGTGCTGCGGCAGCGCATCCGCCTGGCTACCGTCCTCAACGTCACCAAGCCGAGCCGCCCGGTGTCGTTCTCCGAGCCGAGCCCGGCACCGCAGCCGCCGCAGCCGCTTCCATCACCGCCGCCGGCGCTGGCCAAGGTTGGGCTGCCGCCGCCGTCGCCTCCGGCTCCGGTCAAGCCCGTTCCTGTCGTCGCCGCGCGACCGCCTGCTGCCGGCTTGAGCAAGGCCGAGCCCGCGCCGCGGCCAAAGGCAAACGACCCGCCGCCGGCGGGGCTCGAGCCGCCGATCCCGCGCCCGGCGGTTGCGCCGTCGCCGAGCCCGCAGCTGTCCAGCCTGCAGAGCCTCTCGTGCGCGGCGGTCGGCAGCGACCGGCGTGGCGGTCACGATGTCATATCCGGGTTCGTTTCCTCCGATGCCGACCTCGAGCTCGTGGAACGTGTCGCTGCGGGCATCCCCGGCACGACACTGGGTCATGTGGTGCTGGCGCCATGGCCGCAATGCGAGGCACTCCTGACCCTGGAGAAGCCTCTGGCCGAAACCGACCGGCCGAGGATTCGAATCGACGCGAGCGGGGAGCTTCGCGGCGGCGACCCGCTGCGGATCGAGGTGCAATCGCCGGCGCAGATCGCCTATCTCTACGTGTCCTACGTGCAGGCCGACGGATCGGTGGTCAACCTGGTGCAGCCCGGCGCCTTGGTGCCGCAGCCGACGCTGCCCAACAGCCGGCTCATGTTCGGCGACGGGTCGGCCGGCCGGGCGAGATTCACGGTGAGCCCGCCCTTCGGACGGGAAATGATCATCGCGCTCGCTTCGCGCAGCCCGCTCTTCGATCGGGAGCTGCCGGCGGTGCAGACGGAGC
>DASXAP010000202.1:0-3932 GCA_036406655.1 Xanthobacteraceae bacterium
GTGATCTGCCCAAGAGCGTCAATCTGCATGCCGTCGACGTACGTGAGATTGATGCGCCGGCCGGCTGCGAGCCGATCCATTGGCGGTTGTTGTCGACCGCCCCGGTAGAGACGCTCGAAGCCGCACACGAGGTGATCGCGACATATCGTCAGCGCTGGCATATCGAGCAGCTGTTCCGAACCTGCAAGAGCCAGGGGCTCGGCATCGAAGAGAGCCAGATCGCCAGCGAGTCCGTGCTGCGCAAGCTGGCGATCATCACGTTGCGTGCCGCTGTCATCTGCATGCAAATGGTTCACGCCCGTGACGGTGCCGATACACGCCCAGCCAGCGCAGCCTTCCAAGCCGAAGATATTGAAGTCCTCGAAGCCATCGCGCCGACGGTGGATGGGCGCACCGAACGCTTGAGAAATCCGTTCCCGCGGCGATCCTTGGCCTGGGCGGCATGGATCATTGCCCGCCTGGGTGGATGGCACGGCGCCCGAAACCGCAAACCACCTGGACCGATAACCATGCACCGTGGTCTCCAATGCTTCTGGACAATGGCCCGCGGCTTCAAGCTGAAAAATGTGTCCGCTCCGTAGGGGACAGGGAGGGGGTACGGCTCAGGCTCATCTTGCGCCCCCTCCCTGTCCCTCCCCCGCAGGCGGGGGAGGGGACGCTGTCGCGCTGCCGCGGCTCAATTTCACCGGCACGTGCATTAGCCGCGCCTGCGCGCTCGGCTTCTCCCGGCCTTCTTGCCGTAGGGCTTTCCCGCCCCGTGCGAGAAGCAGCCGCAACCGCAGCCGCAGAAGTGAACGTCGGTGCGGCGCCAGGACGGATGCTCCTCGTTGGGATAGATCCGCCAGGCGACCAGGAAGCGCGGCCCATGCTCGTCCGCGGGCTTGAGCTCGCTCAACGCCGCGCCGATGCGCTCGGCAAGCTCCCGGTTCTTCGCATAGCCCGTGGGGTCGTGATGGTTGGAGCCGTAATAGGGCGACCGCGGGTCACCGGGGTCGGCGATGGCGGCGAGCTTGGCGTCGGTACGCACCCCCGGCAGGGGAGCGATGCCCTTGCCTTCCGACGTCCGGCGCGCGCCTCGCCGCAGCTTTGCTGGCGTCAGCTTCGGGTAGATGTCGACCATGTTGATGCTCTCCCTCGGTTAGCTCATCTCGTCCGGCGGCAGCCGCCTGCGTACGGGCTGTGCGGCGGCGGTCACCGCCGAAGCATCGGAAAAATCGGCGATGGTCGATCGCCATTGCCGCTCGAGCTCGGGGAGAGAGACGCCATAGGTCTCCTCCCAGCGCTCCGCCGATCCCGCATCGCGCGCGAACGGCACCAGAGGCGTGCGCGCATAGAGGGCGCGAAACCTCTCGAGCCCATGGCTCTCGATCAGAAGCTCGATGAAGGAGCCGGCGATCGGGTAGATGTGCGCCTGCCCGCCCGGCGTGCTGTCATAGAGAATTTTGCCGACCCGCAGCCGCAGCGGGCTCGGGGTTGCGATCCTGTCGAGGTCGGAGATGCGCACTGCTTCCAGCGTCTCCGGCTTTCCGGGCGCGAATTGCGCCACCATGCCGCCCACGAGCTCGCGCACGACCTGCCGCAGCGGCTGCCCGAAATTGGGGAATGCGCGATTGCCGCCGATCTTCGCCTGCAGGTAGACGGCGAGCCCCTCCGCCAGGAGGCGATTGCCGTTGGGAAAATGCACGTGCACGAGCTCGTGCATGATCGCAGCCTCGCCGGCGACCGCTTTCCAGGCGGGGAATTCCATTCGCCCGAGCTTGCCGATCGATGCCGGCACCAGCGATCTCGGAATCTTGTACTCGTCGGAGACGAGGACCTGCAGCTCGCGAACTGGAAGCGGCGGCCATTGCTGCTGCCGCGCCCATTGCCGGATGCTCGCGACCTCGCCAAGAAAATCCGCCTTGAAGCGTCCCTGCTGCGCCGAGGACAGGCTCGGATAGGGCAGACCTTCCACCACGCCCGCGAAATCGAAGCTGACGGTGCCCGCCTCGGGAAACGCGGCGGACCCCATGGGCGCGGCGGCCGGACGCAGTGAGAGCAGCTGCCCGCCGGCCGCGCTTACCATTCCGCGCCCCGGCGCGGATCGGCAGCGCCTCGATGCGCGGAGCCTGCCGGCGGATGACTGGGTGGCGAGTCCAAATGCACCCCCAAACGTGCATTTCAGACGTGTGACAGCGGGTCACCTTATTTTCTTTTTCCCGGGGAGTAAAGTGGTGATTCCAAAGGAGAAACTTGCATCGGCAAATTTCCTGCGACCCGCGTCGATAGTCGTGCGCTATAGTGCCTCGGTTGGCGCGCGAGCAAGCGCGGCAGCATCGATCGGGGCATCGTGCGAATTTCGCCGCGAGAGGTCGGCAATGTCAGCGTCTGAGAAGCGGCGCCCGGAAACAATGTCGGTTTCCGCGCAGCGGCGCCCGGAGCGTCCGTCGGACAAGCTGTCGCTCTTGCGCAATCACCCCCTGTTCAGGGACCTGCCGCCGGCCGCGCTCGAGCATCTCGGGTCCTACATGAAGACCCGCAAGGTGGAGAAGGGTGCCACCATCTTCTCGAAAGGCGATCCCGGCACCGGGCTGATGGGAGTGCTCGCCGGCACGGTCAAGGTCACCGTCGCCTCCGCCGACGGCAAGGACATCGTGCTCAACGTCTTTCACGAAGGCGACATATTCGGGGAGATCGCGCTCCTCGACGGACGCCCGCGCACCGCCGACGCGATCGCCGTGTCCGACTGCGAGCTCGCCGTGATCGAGCGGCGGGAGTTCATTCCGTTCCTGCGCGACCAGCCGGACGTGGCGCTGAAGTTCATCGAGATTCTCTGCGCGCGGCTGCGGCACACCAGCGAGCAGGTGCAGGACGTGAGCTTCCTCAACCTGCCCACGCGGCTTGCCAAGGTGCTCGTGCAGCTCAGCGCCGAGGGTCGCGGCCGGGGCAGGATCCCCATCACCCAGCGCGAGCTCAGCGAGATCATCGGTCGCTCGCGCGAGAGCACCAACAAGCAGCTGCGCGCCTGGGCCAAGCGCGGCTGGCTCAAGCTGGAGCGCGGCGGGCTGACCGTGCTCGCCCCCGACAAGCTCGCCGCCGCCGCCGCCGCGGGCTCCGAGCTCGACGCGACCTGAGTCATACCCCGCGTCGGTCGCTGGTCCATCGATGCCGGACGGGAACGGAAAAATGCGGCATCTGTGACGCCGGTCACAGAGCGGCGGACGCGGGCCGCTTAGATGTCGGACGCTCGAGACTGGTGGCTGGGTGGTGCCACGGGAGAGCAACATGCAGTCGCGATCCGACGAGTTCCGTGCCCATGCCTGGGAATGCGAGAGGCTGGCACGTCGCTTCGGCGGGCTGATCCGGCGCCAGTATGAAGACCTGGCGCGGCAATGGCTCGATCTGGCCGAGCGGGTCGAGCGGCAATCGGCACTGGACGAGCGGTGGCGGGCGCACGTGGCGTAGCCCTCGTCGAGGCGGCGCTCGTCTTGGTTTTCTGAATCAGATCAATGGAGCCAGGGGGCCTCTGGCTGGCCTTGGCCCAGGACTCCGTCCTGGGCCCTGTCAGGCCAGAGATGGCCCCCAGGCGGCTTCGCCCAGCGTACTGCGCTCACGCTGCCTGCGGCGGAACGCGGTCCGGTGTCCCGGCTTGCCGGTCGAGGCCGCGGTCCTCTTCCTCGAGCCGCATCTTCTCCAGCAGGAGATCGATCACCAGCCGGCGAAGGCGCGAATTCTCGAGCTGAAGCTCGGCGATAGCCTCGGCAAGCGGTGAGTTCTGCGCCAGCGGGCCGGCCGCGGCCGGCGGCGAGACCTCATGCCCAGACCGGTACGAGGATTTGCGCCATCGATGCAGCGTCATCACGCTGATGCCCAAGGTGCGGGCTATGTCCCGCTGCAGCTCACCCTGGGTTGCCATGTCGGCAGCCTGAGCGAGCTTGAGCGCGATCTCAGCG
>DASXAP010000203.1:0-10000 GCA_036406655.1 Xanthobacteraceae bacterium
CCCGCTCACGTTGACGGTGATCTTCTTCGACAGGTCGCCGCCGGCGATGGCGGTCGCCACGTCGGCGATGTTGCGGACCTGGCCGGTCAGGTTCGAGGCCATGAAGTTGACGCTGTCGGTCAGGTCCTTCCAGGTCCCGGCAACGCCGGGGACGATCGCCTGCCCGCCGAGCTTGCCCTCGGTGCCGACCTCGCGCGCCACCCGCGTCACCTCCGAGGCGAAGGCGTTGAGCTGGTCCACCATGGTGTTGATGGTGTCCTTGAGCTCGAGAATCTCGCCGCGGACATCGACGGTGATCTTGCGCGAGAGGTCGCCGCGGGCGACCGCGGTCGTCACCTGGGCGATGTTACGCACCTGGTCGGTGAGGTTGCCGCACATCGCGTTGACCGAGTCGGTGAGATCCTTCCAGGTGCCGGCGACGCCGGGGACGATGGCCTGCCCACCGAGCTTGCCGTCGGTGCCCACCTCGCGCGCCACGCGGGTCACTTCCGAGGCGAAGGAGCGCAGCTGATCGACCATCGTGTTGATGGCCTCCTTGAGCTGCAGAATCTCGCCTCTGACGTCGACGGTGATCTTCTTCGACAGGTCGCCCATGGCGACCGCGATGGTCACGTCGGCGATGTTGCGCACCTGCGCGGTGAGGTTCGACGCCATGGAGTTGACGTTCTCGGTCAGGTCCTTCCACACCCCGGTCACCTCGCGGACCTGGGCCTGCCCGCCGAGCTTGCCTTCGGTGCCGACCTCGCGCGCCACGCGCGTCACCTCCGAGGTGAACACGCTCAGCTGCTTGATCATCGTGTTGACGATGTTGGCGGAGCGGAGGAATTCGCCGTCGAGCGGCCGGCCGTCCACCTCGAGCCGAACCGTCTGCAGCAGGTCGCCCTTGGCGACGGCAGAGATCGCGCGGGTCACCTCGGTGATCGGCCACAGCAGATCGTCGATCAGCGTGTTGACCGACGTCTCCATCTCGCCCCAGGCGCCCTGGGCGAAGCCGAACTTGACGCGCTGGCGGGTGCGGCCCTCGCGGCCGACCACCTGCCCGACCCGCTCGAGCTGCTGCGCCATGCGCTCGTTGGCGCCGACGATGTCGTTGAAGGTGTCGGCGATCTTGCCGAGCACGCCGACCTGGTTGCCGGGAAGCCGCACCGAGAAATCGCCGACCCGCATCGCCTGCAGCGCGTTGAGGAGGTCGTGCAATTCGGCGGCCGCGCCCCCGTTCACGCCGGCAGCCGTGCTGTCGGTCGCGACACCCCCGCCGGGAGGGCCGTTGCCCTTGAGATCGCCAACGGTCTCGACGTTGCGTGGCATGACTGTTCTCCGGATGGGACGAGCGGTCGGCTCTCAGGGCTGCTGCGGCCGCCTGACGGCCGCAGCAGGCAGGGTCCAGGGCGATTGCCGAGCTGGAATGGCTTCAGGGACGGGAGCGTGCATTGCCCTCGAACGGCCTCGTGCGCCCGGGCCCACCGGCCGCCGGCCCGCCGGCTCCGGTCGAGGTCGCTCCCGTGCGTGCACGCCGTTTGTGCTTGCGCCGGCTTGCCCGGCCATGCGGCTCGGCCCCCGATCAAAAGTATGGACGACCCCTCTCAACGGCGGCCAACGCGAAGAGGCCCGATTGGTTCCAGCCCGGCCAAGTTTTTTTGGTGGTTGACTAGAGGAACTGCGCCCGACCCATGGAACCGGTGCGTCTCGGCAGGCGGTTGTGCTAAGCCTCCCGGCGCGCCACCCATGCTTCGTGCACTACGTTCGTGGTTCTCCCCGCAGACGTTCTCGTTTCATGCCCATCGCGCGCGTTGCCCGCCAGCAGACGTCCCGCCGGCTGCGCCGGCAGGCGTCCCGCCTGCGGCTCGCCGCCGACATCGGCGGAACCTTCACCGACGTCGCCGTCTTCGACGAGGGCACCGGCAGGCTCGCCTTCGGCAAGGCGCTGTCGACCCCGCAGCGCCTGGTCGAAGGCATCAATGCGGCAGTGGTGAAGGCCGGCAGCGACTATCGGTCGGTCGGGCTGCTTCTGCACGGATCGACCATCGCCATCAACACGATTCTCGAGCGCAGCGGCGCCAGAACCGCGCTCCTCATCACCGAAGGGTTCCGCGACATCTACGAGATCGGCCGCATCAACCGGCCCGACGCCTACAACCTGTTCTTCCAGAAGCACGAGCCTCTGGTCGAGCGGGCCCTGCGGTTCGAGGTGAGCGAGCGCGTGCTCGCTGACGGCGCGATCGAGACACCGCTCGACGAGGCCGAGATCGAGCGGCTCGGGCGGATGCTGGAGCGGCTCGGGGTCGAGGCCACCGCGGTCCTGTTACTCAATTGCTACGCCGAGCACGCGCACGAAGCGCGGGCGAAAGCCATCCTGCAGAAGAACCACCCGGGCATGTTCGTCTCGGCGTCGCACGAGCTTTCCGAGGAATACCGCGAGTTCGAGCGCTGCTCGACGGTGGTCGCCAATGCCTATATCGGGCCGATCGTTCGCCGCTACCTGGGCGACATCGAGCGGCACGTCCGCGGCGAAGGCTTCGCCGGCTCGTTCCTGATCGTGCAGTCGACGGGGGGCCTGTACGAGGCCGAGCAGGCGAAAGACCATTGCGTCCAGATGCTCGAATCGGGGCCGGCCGCCGGGGTGATCGGCACCCGGGCCTTGTGCGCTGCCCTGGGGATCAGGAATGCGATCGCCTTCGACATGGGCGGCACCACCGCCAAGGCCGGCGTGATCCATCGCGGCGAGGCACTCACCACCGGCGCCGCCCTGATCGGCGGCTACGACAAGGCCCTGCCGGTGCAGATCGCGATGATGGACATTTTCGAGGTCGGCACCGGCGGCGGATCGATTGCGCGGGTGGAGGAAGGCTCGTTGCGGGTGGGGCCGCGCAGCGCGGGCGCGGCCCCCGGGCCGGTCTGCTACGGGCTCGGCGGGGTCGAGCCGACGGTCACCGACGCCAACCTGCTGCTCGGCCGGCTCGGCGCCGACCGTTTCCTCGGCGGCGAGATGCGGCTCGATCTCGCCGCGGCGCGCCGCGCCCTCGACGAGCGCGTGGCGAGGCCCTTGGGAATGCGGGCGACCGCGGCGGCGGACGGCATCCTGCGCATCGCTGCGACCGCGATGTCGTACGCGGTGAAAGGGGTGACGACCGAACGCGGCCTCGACGCCGGCGACTTCGCGCTGGTCGCCTATGGCGGGGCAGGCCCCCTGCACGCGGTCGCGGTCGCCCGCGAGATCGGTATAGGCAGGGTGATCATTCCGACCGCGCCCGGGCTGTTCTCGGCGTTCGGCATGCTGTTCGCGGACCTGCGATACGATTTCGTGCGCACCTGGTTCACGCGGCTCGAGGACGCCCCGTTCGCCCGGATCGAGCGGGTCTACCGCGAGCTCGAGGCGGCTGGCCGCGCGGCGATCGCCGGCACCTCGGTCAGGCCGCGCCGGATCGTGGTCAGGCGCGCAGCCGACATGCGCTATGTCGGCCAGGAGCACGCGGTCACCGTCGAGCTGCCGCTCGACGCATTCGCGCGCGAGGACCGCGACGCGATCAAGCGCCGGTTCGACGCGATGCATGCGCAGCGCTACGGCACCTCCGCCCCCGCGGAGCCGGCCGAGATCGTCAGCCTGCGCTCGACGGTGATCGGGATCATGCGCAAGCCTGAGCAGGTGAAGATCGCGCGCGGCGGCCGCACGCCGGCCAAGGCGGCATCGACCGGCCGGCGGCCGGTGCACCTCGACGGCGGCTTCGTCCCGGTGCCCACCTATGCGCGCGCCGCGCTCGCGGCCGGCAACCGGATCGCCGGTCCGGCGCTGATCGAGGAGCACGCATCGACGACCGTGCTGCTCGGCGGCGACCGGCTCGAGGTCGACGGCTGCGGCAATCTGCTGATCGAGGTGGGAGGGCGCTGATGGCGAAGAAGCCGAGGCCGGCACGGGCACGCTCGCTGTCGCGGGCGGGCGGCCGGGGCCGGGCAGGCCGGGCCGGCAAGGTCGATGCCGTGATCACCGAGATCGTGCGCAGCGGCGTGATTGCCGTGACCGAGGAGATGAAGACCAACCTCATGCGCACCGCCTACAACATCATCATCTACGAGGCGCTCGATTTCACCACCGGGCTGTTCACGCCGAGCGGCGAGACGGTCTCGATCGGCATCGGCCTGCCGATGTTCATCCGCGGCATGGCCGAGACGGTGAAGGCGAAGATCAGGCATTTCGGCACCGACAACATCCGCCCCGGCGACATCTACGTGACCAACGATTCGTATCTGACCGGCAGCCATCTCAACCATGTGACGCTCACCCTGCCGATCTTCCACGCGGGAGAGCTGGTGGCGTTCTCCTGCTGCATGGCGCATTGGCTCGACATCGGCGGCATTCTCGGCGGCATGAGCACAGACATCTTCTCCGAGGGGCTGCAGATCCCCATCCTGAAGTATCACGACCGCGGCAGGGTCAATCAGACCGTGGTCGAGATGATCCGGCAGAACGTGCGCCTGCCGAGCCGGGCCATGGGCGATCTGCGCGCCCAGGTCACCGCGGTCAAGACCGGGGAACGGCGGTTCCTCGAGCTCCTCGGCCGCTACGGCCGGGAGCCGGTGCTCGGCGCGATCCGGGCCATCATGGACCACGCCGAGCTCATGGCGCGCTCCCGCACCCGCAGCATTCCCGACGGCACGTACGAGGCGCAGTCCTACATGGACGACGACGGGATCGACATCGGCAGGCCGGTGCCGATCCGGGTCCGGGTGCTGGTCAGGGGCGAGGAGATGACCGTCGACCTGAGCGAGGTGTCGAAGCAGGTGCGCGGCTTCTACAATTCCGGCGTCACCACCGGTCATGCCTGCGCGCAGGTCGCCTACAAGTGCCTCACCTCGCCGCGCGACTATCCGATCAACGACGGCTCGTTCCGGAGCCTGACCGTGATCGTGCCGCCGGGCCGGGTGATCAGCGCGCTGCGGCCGGCGCCGATGCGCTGGTGGATGACCTATCCGATGACCATCGTCGACACGATCTTCAAGGCGCTGGCGCCGGCGATCCCCGACCGCGTCATCGCCGGCCACCATGCCGACCTGCTGGCGTCCTCGTTCCACGGCATCAACGATCGCACCGCGGAATTCTTCATCGGCAGCTTCGGCCCGCTCGGCGGCGGCTGGGGCGCCAAGCTCGCCGAGGACGGGGTCTCCGGCACCGTCTGCATCAACGACGGCGACACCCACAACAGCCCGAACGAGCAGGCCGAGTTCAAGTTTCCGATCGTCGTCGAGCGCTACGCGCTGGTGCCGGATTCGGGCGGGGCCGGCCGGCGCCGCGGCGGGCTCGGGGTCGAGCGGGTCGTGCGCGCGCGCGGCAGCATGGTGGTGAACAATCAGAGCGAGCGGGCGCATTGCCGGCCATGGGGATTGCACGGCGGCCTCGACGGCACCGGGAACGCGGTGGAGATTCGGATCGACGGAAAATGGAAGACCGATTTTCCCAATGCCAAGGTCCTGGTCGCCCAGCTCAAGCCCGGCGACGCTTTCAAGATTCGCTCGGGCGGGGGCGGCGGCTACGGCGATCCGCTGGAGCGGCCGATGAAGCTCGTGCAGAACGACGTCCGACAGGGCTACGTGACGGTCGCGGCGGCAGCCGAGCTCTACGGGGTCGTGCTCGATCCCGTGACCTTCGAGGTCGACCCCGCGGCCACGCAGCGGCTGCGCGAGGCCAGGCGCACCGCCGCCGACGCACAGGCCAAACGGGCGTAGCCCCTCGCTGTCATCGCCGGGCTTGTCCCGGCGATCCCGATTCAGGATCGGGATGGCCGGCACAAGGCCGGCCATGACTGTTCGACGGGCGGCGACGTCCTGCTCATTCGCTAAGAGCGCCGGGCTCGTCCCATCGGCCCGCGTCCGCCCCGGCGATCGCTCTCAACGCCTGAGCTTCACCGTATACGACATGGCGCCGGCGCCGCAGCAGGGGCAGCTCATCGCCACCAGGAGCCGCTGCTTCTGCTCGTCGTCGAGGTCGGCACGGTCGAGGAGCTGCCGCGTCTGCTGCTCGAACAGCTCGTGCAGCGACGAGCCGCTCGAGAGGATCGGCCCCTCGGGAGCCGGAGTGCTCGCGGCCCTGGCGCTGCCGGCGCGGCGCGCTCCGGCCGGCTTGGGACTTCTCGCTCGGGACCTCTTCACGGCCACATCCGCTCTGCCCTTGCGCCCCCCGCTTTTTTCGGTCACTTGCAGTCCTCACGCTACGCCAGCCGCCTGTCCAGGCATAGGCCCAGCGGGGGATCACCGGCATGCAAGCGCAAAGCCGTCCGCGCGCGATCGACGTGCACGCCCACGTGGTCGTGCCGGAGGTCTATGCGGCGGCGGCGGTGCACAACATCTTCTCCGAGCTGCCGACCGATCCCGGGGTGACCGAGGCGATGCGCGCCGGGATCAGGGAGCGCGCCGGCCTGGTGCTCTCGCGGATGCGCGACCTGACCGAGCGCATTGCCCGGATGGACGCCATGGGGGTGGAGATCCAGGTGCTCAGCGCGAGCCTCGTCCATCAGCCATGACCCAGATCGTCATCGAGGGTGTGCGGCATCTCTATCGGCCGGCGGCCGGACGGCCCGTGCTCGCGCTCGAGGACGTGTCGCTCAGCGTGGAGAACCGCGAGTTCGTCGCGCTGGTCGGTCCCTCCGGCTGCGGCAAGTCGACGCTTCTCTACCTGATCGGCGGCTTCCTGCCGACCGAGAACGGGCGCATCCTGATCGAGGGCACCCCGGTCGCCGCCCCCGGCCCCGATCGCGGAATCGTATTTCAGCATTTCGCGCTGTTCCCCTGGAAGACGGTGCGCGCCAACATTCTCTATGGCCTCGAGCGGACGGCGCTCGCGCGCAAGGAGCGGGAGAGCCGCGCCCAGGCCTACATCGATCTGGTCGGCTTGCACGGCTTCGAGGACAGCTATCCCTCGCAGCTGTCGGGCGGCATGAAGCAGCGTACCGCGATCGCCCGCACGCTCGCCTTCGATCCGAAGATCCTGCTGATGGACGAGCCGTTCGGCTCGCTCGACGCCCAGACCCGCAGCCTGATGCAGGAGGAGCTGCGCGGCATCTGGCAGCGCACCCCGAAGACCGTGATCTTCGTCACCCATGACGTGCAGGAGGCGGTCTATCTTGCCGACCGGGTGGCGGTGATGTCGGCGCGTCCCGGTCGGATCAAGGCCCTCGTCGACACCAGGTTCGACAAGAGCAATCCCGACGTGTTCAAGATCAAGGCGTTCGTCGACAAGGTGGACGAGATCTGGAACCTGGTGCGGGTCGAGGCGATCAAGGCACAGGAGAAGCCGCGCGCATGAAGCAGCTCGCCAGGACCCTTGCGCGCTACTCGCCGCTCATCCTGCTCGCGGTCGGCTGGGAGCTCCTCACCCGCGCCGGGCTCGTCTCGACGCTCGCGCTGCCGCCGTTGAGCGACGTGGCGGCCGCCTGGATCGATCTCCTCAAGAGCGGCGAGCTCGTCAGCAACGGCGCCGCCTCGCTGTGGCGCACCGCTGCGGGCCTTTTCCTGGCGGTCGTGGTCGGCGCCAGCCTCGGCATCTTCATGGCATGGTGGAGGCCGGTGAACGTGCTGCTCAGCCCGCTCGTGGAGATGTTCTATCCGATGCCGAAATCGGCGCTGATCCCGGTGACGGTGCTCTGGCTCGGCTTCGGCAACGGCTCGAAGATCCTGCTGATCTTCCTCGGCTGCATGCTGCCGGTCACGATCGGCGCATTCAACGGCGCCCGCTCGAGCGAGCAGGTCCTGGTCTGGTCGGCGCGCAGCATGGGCGCGAGCCGCATGCGCATGCTCTGGGACGTGGTGGTGCCGAGCGCGATGCCCGAGATGCTCAACGGCATCCGCACCGCGCTGGCGCTGTCGTTCATCCTCCTGGTGAGCTCGGAGCTGATCGTGGCGCAGCAGGGGCTCGGCCATCTCATCGGCTTTCTCGGCGCCAACGGCAGCTACGATGCCATGTTCGCGGTGGTGCTCACCGTCGCCTTCCTCGGTTTCGCCGCCGATCGCGTCTACCTTCTGATCATGCAACGGGTGCTGCGGTGGCAGGAATAGCCGGCGGGAGGCTTCCCCTGCCCGAGATCGCCCCTCCGGGCGCCGCTCCGACCGCCGCCGGCGCCGCGCGCGCGGTCGCCTGGGGCCTTGCCCGGGTGTCTTCCGTGATCGTGCTGGCGGTCGCCTGGGAGTGGTTCGCGCGCTCGGGCGCGGTCACGCCCTTCATGCTGCCTCGGCTCTCGGCGGTAGTGGAGCGCATCTGGACCGATCTCATCTCGGGAGGGCTCGCGACCAATATAGGCCTGACGCTGATGCGGGCGATGGCGGGATTCCTGATTGCCGTCTTCGCCGGGATCCTGCTCGGGATGGCGATCTCGCGCGGCAGATTCATGCACTGGCTGCTCGATCCGATCATTTCCGTGGGCTTCCCGATGCCGAAGATCGCGTTCCTGCCGGTGATCATCCTCTGGCTCGGCGTCTACGACGTGTCGAAAATCTCGATGGTGGCGCTCGAGGCGTTCTTCCCGGTGATCACCGCGACCGCGGTCGGGATTCGCGCGGTCGAGCGCGAGCTGATCTGGTCGGCGCGCAACATGGGCGCGAACGAGCGGGAGATCCTCTGGCAGATCGCCTTCCCCGCGGCGCTGCCGCAGATACTGACCGGGCTGCAGGTCGCCCTGCCGATAGCGCTCATCGTCGCGGTCGTGACGGAGATGCTGATGGGCGGCTACGGTCTCGGCGGGGCGATGATGACGGCGTCGCGTTTCGCCGATTCGCGCGGCGTGTTCGCCGGCATCGTCGAGATCGCGGCGGTGGGCTACGTCCTGGTCAAGGGCATGGCGATACTGCGGCGGCGCCTGCTGCTCTGGCACCAGGAGGCGCTGACGCCGAGCACGGTGTAGATGCTATTTCTGCCGCGGCTCGCGCAAGCCGGCATCCGGCGGTTTCAGCTCGCCGCCCCGCAGCTGCCGCACGGCCGCAACCAGCGCGCGAGCGGCGTTTCGCACCTCCTCCTGAAAATCGGGATCGCGGTCGAGATCTTCGTGGCTGGTCGCGTAGGGCCGCAGGTATCCCACATAGCCGCCCAGCTGCGACAGATGACCCGCCTCGATCAGCTTCATGTCGGCCAGCCAGCTGGTCAGGCTTTGCCGCAGCGTGCCGACACCTGCGGCATCGCCATGCACGACCACCGAGAAGGCGCGCCCGGCGAGGTGACGTGGATAATGCCAGCCGTCGAGCTCCAGCTCCTTCGCGCGTTCAGGGTCCTTGCCCCCGGTCGAGCTCGGGTCGGGATTGCCGCCATCGGCACACACCAGTCGGTCCATCATCAGCTTGAGTGAGGACGGCGCCTGGTACCAATTGACCGGACAGACGATCATGACCCCATGCGCGGCAGCCCACATCGGATAGATATCGCTCATCCAGTCTCCCACCTGCCCCAGCTCGTGATTCGGATAGCAGGAACATGGCCAATGACAGAGCGGCATGGCGGTGGAGACGCAGGTCTTGCAGGGATAGATCGTGCGGCCGTAATCGGAAGCGAGCCGGCTGAGATCGAGCAGCAGGACTTCGATGTCGCGCTCGCGCTCGAAAATTTCCCGGGCGATCGTGACCAGCCGCCAGGTCTTCGACGATTCGCCGGGGCAGGTATGCTCACTGCGGGTTGCGCGGTTGATGAGCAGGATGCAGGGTGGTTTTCCGGGATCGCTCTGGCGCCGTTGCGCATCCGCGACGCGCCGGCTGGCTTCCTTCCATTCGATCGAGAGCTGATAGTCCGGATCGGCGAAGCCTTCGCCGGCCCGCTCGGTGCGCGGTGACTTCCGCGAATTCTCGTAGCCGTCCCAGGCAATGTCCGCGAGGCGATCGATCTCGACCTGCATGGAAGCAAAAGCCGGATCATAGAAGCGCGCACGGTAGCGACGCTTGAACTCGTCCTTGTCCAGCTGCGGAGCAGGCATCTCCCTGCGGATGGCGATCATGACGGATCTCTCCGGCAAGCATGAAATCGGGACCATGC
>DASXAP010000204.1:0-78200 GCA_036406655.1 Xanthobacteraceae bacterium
GAGCCTGCAGCAAAAGAAAATACCCAAGGTCGGCACTACACGCCCAAATCAGCTTCTCGTGCAGCCTAACCCCTTGATCTGACTCGCCTCACAATGCCCAAAATCGTAAAAACCACCCCCTAACTGCTCAAGTTGGGCTAGCTTCCGGCGCCAAGGCGGGGTCGTGCGGAATCCCGGGCGAGCCGCCGGCACGTTTCTCGTGATGACAGCCTCACGTGGCCGGGAAAGCTCGTCGAGGTGGACAACCGTGGACAGACCTTCGGTGCGGGCAGGGTTCGATGCATCAAGAGATCCAATATTGCACGACATCTGACGGCGTACGGCTTGCCTATTCAATCATCAGCAAGGACACGCCGATTGTTCGCACTCCGCACTGGTTTGCGCATCTGCAATACGATCTCGAACGCCCGATCTTTCGCCACCAGATATTGGGGCTGGCACATCAAGACTGTTGCGGTCCTATTAGTCCTCGCCGGGGCCGCGATTTCCTTTCTCCAGCTCTTTCGCTTGCTTCACCGGTGAGGGTTTCGCGAATTTCCCGAGCTGGAGCTGGTTAGCTCCCTTGGAACGGGATCATCATGCCGTCCGAGATCAAGCCGACGACGATTTTCCGCCACGCCCATGGCGTTTATCCGCCGCTGGCGATGCTGGCCGGCATGCAGCTCGACGTTTTCACTCCGCTCAAGGACGGCCCGCTGTCGGTGACGGCGCTCGCGGACAAGCTGAACGTGAGCGCCGAGAGGCTGCGGCCGCTGGTCTATGCGCTCGTCCATGCCGATTTGCTCGCGGTCGAGGCCGATCGCTTCGCCAACACGCCGGAAGCCGATCTCTACCTGGTGCGGGGACGGCCCACCTATCTCGGCAGCAGCCACGAGCTCTATTCCGACCTCTGGTCCGCCGCGCTGAGGGCTGCCAGGTCGATCCGAACCGGCACGCCCCAGGTCAAGCATGACTTCGCGGCGATGACCGATGCGGAGCTCGCCGCCTTCTTTCGCGGCCTGCACGCGGGCGCCCTCGCCACCGGAAGGCAGCTGGCCGCCAGCTATCGCTTCGAGCGGTTCCGAACCCTGCTCGACGTGGGCGGGGGGTCGGGCGGCCTCGCCATTGCCGCTTGCGAGAGCTGCGCCAATCTGCGCGCCAGCATCGTCGAGCTGGCGAGAGTTGCGCCGATCGCGCAGGCGAGCATCAACGAAGCCGAGCTCGCGGGCCGCATACTGGTGCAAGTGGGGGATGTCGTGGAGCGAGCGCCTGAAGGGCGGTTCGACGCGGCAGTGATGCGCAGCCTCGTTCAGGTGCTCGGACGCGAGCAAGCGGGCCGTGCATTGCGCAACGTGGCAGCGGCGATGGAGCCGGGCGGCGAGCTGTTCATCGCCGGTCATGTCCTCGAGGACAGTCGCCTCGCGCCGGCGGCCGCGGTCGGCCTCAACCTGGCGTTTCTGAGCATCTATGACGAGGGTCAGGCTTACACGGAGCACGAGTATCGAAGCTGGCTGGGCGCCGCCGGTTTCGCCGACATCGAGGTCCACTACGGCGCTGCTCCCGGCGGGGCCAGCATCGTCACCGCGCGAAGGACGATCGGGGCCTGACGTCCGCTCCACCGTGACGCATGCGACGGCGGCTTTCGCCCGTCACAGCCGATGCGACCGCGGCGGACCCGCTCGCAGCAAAGCTCACATGCCCCAGCGGCGGACGAACCAGACCTTGGCGAGATGGGTGAGGAGCGCATAGCCGAGGACCAGGACAGCGAGGAGCGGCCAATAAAGCGGGGGCAAGGGCGTGAAGCCGAGCGCGGCCCCGGCTGCCGTGAATGGAAGCACGATCCCGATCAGAGAGATGACGGCCGTGGTGCCGATCAGCGCATGGCTGGCATGGCTCTCGATGAACGGGACCTTGGCGGTGCGGATGATGTGAATGATCAGCGTCTGGGTCAGCAGCGACTCGACGAACCAGCCGGTCTGGAACAAGGGCGGATTGGTCCAGCTGTCGAAGACGACGAGCAGCATCGCATAGGTGGCGTAGTCGAAGAGCGAGCTGATCGGCCCGATGCAGACCATGAACTTGAAGATGTTGCCGATGTCCCAGCGCCGCGGCGAAAGCAGATCCTCCTCGTCGACATTGTCGGTCGGGATCGCGGTCTGCGAGAAATCGTAGAGCAGGTTGTTGGTGAGGACCTGAATCGGCGCCATCGGCAGGAACGGAAGGAACAGGCTTGCTCCCACCACGCTGAACATGTTCCCGAAATTCGAGCTGGCGCCCATCTTTATGTATTTGACGATGTTGGCGAAGATCTTGCGCCCCTCGACCACCCCGTCCTGCAGCACCATCAGGCTTTTTTCCAGAAGGATGATGTCGGCGGATTCCCTGGCGATGTCGACTGCGGTATCGACGGATATGCCGACGTCGGCGGCCTTGAGGGCCGGGCTGTCGTTGATGCCGTCGCCGAGGAAGCCGACGACGCGCCCGTTCCGGTGCAGGATGCGAACGATGCGCTCCTTCTGCGCCGGTGTGAGCTTTGCGAACACCGTCGTTCGCTCGGCCGCATCGGCGACCTGATCATCCGCCCTCCCCTCGAGGTCGGAGCCGAGCAGGATGTCGCCGGGATCAAGCCCGACCTCGCGGCAGACCTTGCGGGTGATGACCTCGTTGTCCCCGGTCAGGATCTTGACCGTCACCCCCTTGCGCGCCAGCGCGGCGATGGCCGCCCCGGCGCTCTCCTTGGGCGGATCGAGGAAGGCGATGTATCCCAGCAGTGTGAGCTCGCTCTCGTCCGCCGCCGAGTAGGCGGTCTGCTCCGCCTCGAGCTCCTTGTAGGCAACGGCCACCACCCGGAAGCCGTCCGAGTTGAGCTCGATCGTCTCCGCCTTGGCCGTCGCGAAATGGCTTGCATCGAGCTGGCCGGCGGCTCCGTCGATCTCGTAGCGCGTGCATACCGCGAAAATCTCCTCGACCGCCCCCTTGCAGATGAGGATGTGCTTGTCGGCTCCATGCGACAGGACCACCGACATGCGGCGGCGGGCAAAATCGAAGGGAATCTCGTCGACCTTGGCAAAGCGGTCGTCGATTCCCAGGACCCCGTGCATCTCCACATGCTGAAGCACGGCGACGTCCAGGAGGTTCTTCAGGCCGGACTGAAAATGGCTGTTGAGATACGCGTATTGCAGAACCCGTTCGGATTCCTCGCCGCGAATGTCGAGATGCCGCTTGAGAATGATCCGATCCTGCGTCAGCGTGCCGGTCTTGTCGGTGCACAGGATGTCCATGGCGCCGAAGTTCTGGATGGCGTTGAGCCGCTTGACGATGACCTTGACCCGCGCCATGGCGATCGCCCCTTTCGCCAGGTTCACCGTCACGATCATCGGCAGCATTTCCGGGGTGAGCCCGACTGCGACGGCGAGGGCAAACAGCAGCGCCTCGAGCCAGTCGTGCTTGGTCACGCCATTGATCAGGAACACGGTCGGCACCATCACGAGCATGAACCGGATCATCAGCCAGGTGAAGCGATCGATTCCCTCGTCGAAGGCGGTGGGAAGCCGGCGTCCGGCGATCCGATCCGCGAGCTGGCCGAAAAAGGTGCGGTCCCCGGTCCGCACGACGAGACCGGTGGCGAAGCCGCTGACCACGTTCGCCCCCATGAAGCACATGTTCGGCAGATCGAACGGCTGGCCGACCGTCTCCGCACACGGATGGGCGAATTTCTCCGCCGGCATGGCCTCGCCGGTCAGAGCCGACTGGTTGATGAAGAGATCCTTGGCCTCGAGCAGCCGAAGATCGGCGGGGATCATGTCGCCCGCCGACAGCTTCACCACGTCGCCGGGAACCAGCTGCTCGATCGGAAGCTCGGTGAATTCCGCCGCGCCGCCCGCCGATCTCCGCCTCACCGTTGCCGTGGTCTTGACCATCGCCCGCAGCTTGGCTGCAGCCTGATTGGAGCGATGCTCCTGCACGAATGCCGTGCCGACCGCCAGCACCACTATGACCACGATCACGAGCGTCGCGCGCAGATCGCCCAGCGAATAGGACACGAGCGCCAATGCGAGCAGGAGCGCATTGAGCGGATTTCGGGCCCGGCTCCAGATCTCCTGCAGCACGCCGGGACTGTGCTCCCGGGCAATGAGGTTCGACCCGTGCCTGGCGAGCCGCAGGCCGGCCTCCTCGAGGCGCAGGCCGAGCGGGCTCGACCCGAGCCTTTGGCACGCCGCCTCCCCGGGGAGCCGGCACAACGCGAGCAACTCCTCGACCTCGCCTGATCCATGGGCGAGGCCGCGGTCGGGGCGGCAGGACCACGAATGCCCGTTCGCGTCGTTTGGATCGTGAGCTTCCGCCATCGGCAAGCGCCCATGACCGTGCGGCGTCCCGCCGTTCGGGTCGGCGTTCCGGATCGAGGCCGGCTTGACGACTTCAGCTCGTGCCCGCGCGAGCGGCGAGCCAAACGACGTGTGCCGTCACAGCTTGACCTTCTCGTCGGCGACGACCCGCTGCACGGCGGGCCGTTTCAGCATGCGATCCTTCAGCGCCGTGTAGCTCTTGAGCTCGGCCATCGGCAGCTCGCGGCGGATGCCCCAGGTGTAGAACACGAAAGCGTAGGGATCGAGCACGGAATACCTGTCGAAGAGCCACTCGCGTCCCGCCAGCATGCCGTCGATCTGCTTGAGGTAGCCGTGGAAGGTCTTCAGCCCCATCTCCTTGAGCCCGGGGAAGGCGGACTGATCCGCGGTGTAGCGCTCCGGCCGCCCGACATGGGCGTGTGCGGGATGCACGCTGGAGGCGAAGAAGCCGATGAGCGAGAGCGCCTTCGCCTCGCCCTTGCCGTCGGTCGGCCACAGCCCGAACCGCTTGCCGAGATAGGGAAGAATGGCCGTGTTCTCGCCGAGGCAGTCTCCGTCATCCAGACGCAGCGCCGGCACGCGCCCAAGCGGATGGATCTTGAGATAAGCCTCCGTGCGCTGCTCGCCCTTGGCGAGGTCCACCTGCTCCGGCCGGTACTTCTCTCCGCTTTCCTCCAGCACGATGTGCGCGGCCATCGAGCATGCGCCGGGTGCATAATACAGGGTCAACATCCAATACCTCCTGGGACAAGCTTGCTGCTGACGAGCGGTGACCTCGGGACTACTTGAGGCGTTTCGCCGCCTCCTCGACCAGGCTCAGGTCGGAGTGCTGCTTGACGTCGAAACGCGAGCCGATGAAGCCCATGTCGACAGTGGTGTCGACATTGCGCTGCAGCGCCGCAAGATCCGGCAGCATGTCGGGGTCGCGATAGTAGTCCTTCTTTGTGAACAGCCATTCCAGGCGGTCGGGCGAGACCTTGAGCATGTCACCGGCGATCTTCGTCACTTCGGCGTGGTTTTTCGGGTCGAGATACCAGCGCTCGATGCGCAGCATGTCCTCCATGCAATCGACCAGCGCGGCGCGGTTCTTGTCGATGTAGGATTGTCGCGCCGTCCAGAACACGAACTGCGAAGAGCCGAGACCCTCGGTCTGATCGAACAGCGGAACGCCGATCTGGTTGAGCGTCGGATTGAGCGCAAACGGCATCACTGCGGTGACCAGGTCGGCCTTCTTCTCGCTGAGAATGGCCGGCATGGTCGGGAACGGCGCCTCGATCACGGTGTAGTCACGCTTGTCGAGCAGGCCGTGCTTCTTCAGGCCGGCCTTCATGGCGATATCGACGCCGGTGCCGATCAGGTTGGTGGCGAGCACCTTGCCCTTGAGGTCCTCGATCTTCTTGATCCCGGAATCCTTGCGGACGAAGTACTGGTTGCTGAAATAGCCGGGAACGCCGTCGCGAAACTCGTCGGCGATGACGCGCAGATCGCTGATGCCGGCATTGGCGATGGCGATCCCGAGCGTCGAATAGGCGAGATTGGCGATCTCGAGCTCGCCGGTCGCCAGCGCGGTGATCATCGGCGGCGTTCCTTGATACCGCACCGCTTCCATGTTGTAGGACTTGCCCCAGTGCCTGGCCAGATCCTTCTTGGCGACGAGCAGCGGCGCCCAGTTGGAGACCGGAACCACATAGGAATTGCGGATCAGGAGCGGCTCGGCACAGAGACCGCCCCCTGCCGTCGTCATGAGGGCCAGCAATGCCGAGAACGCCTTCACGCCACGCATAATTTCCCTCCACTATCAATGGATCATGAGCTGCGAGCTGCCGCGATTGTGAGAAACATCGGCGAGATTGACAAGCCGAATTGCGCCGGCGCCGTCAAGTCTCGCAAGGGTCGAGATCGGGCCGCCGCAGCAGGCTGGCCGGCTACCCGCGATAGAGCTCTTCGACGGTGAGCTCGAGCCCCGGCGGATCGAGCTCGATCCTTCCCTGCCGGATGATCCTTGTGGCGATCGCGTCCCCGGCGCCGCGCCGATGATGCAGCACCAGCGATTGATCCGGATCGACGATGACATAGTGCTGCACGCTTTCAATACGGAAGTAACCCGCGAGCTTGGCCGAGGCGTCGATATGCCGCGTCGAAGGCGAGAGCACTTCCACGACAATGACCGGATTCGGCACCTCGACGGAACCACCGGGGATTTCCTCGCCGCAGTAGACAAGCGCGTCCGGCTCGTGTGCGGTATGCCGGTCAACGCGGACGGTCATGCCATCCGGCAGCATATGACAGGGCAAGCCCGCCCGGTGAATTGCCGCAGCCAGAGCGGTCTGCACCGAGAACTTCACCTTGGCATGCTGAGCCCGCTCCGGCGTCATGGCATAAACGTTGCCGGCATACAGCTCGTACCGTCCCGGCCGGCCCTCCGCCCAGGCCAGATACTCGTCCACTGTCATCTTGTGCGCCGAAAGTGCGCTCATGGATGCAATCTATAGCACGGCTGGACGCCATAAAATCATTCGGCGATTACCGATCAGACGGGCGCTTGCGCGCCGCACGCCGCTTCCCTCGCCGCCGGCGCCGCCTATATTCGAGCCTCCGGTGAGCAGACCCGCGACCCACGAGGGCGATCCCCATGGCATCACGGCAGTTGCGGCTAGCGGCCTTCATGCGGCCGGCGAGCATCCATACCGGCGCCTGGCGCTATCCGGGAGCCTATCCCGACGCCAATTTCAACTTTTCCCACCTCAAGCGGTTCGCCCAGGCGCTCGAGGCCGCCAAGTTCGACGCCTTCTTCATGGCCGACCACATGGCCGTGCTCAACATGCCGCTCGATGCGCTCAAGCGCAGCCATACCGCGACCTCGTTCGAGCCGTTCACGCTGCTTTCGGCGCTGTCGCAGGTGACGCAGCGGATCGGGCTTGTCGCCACCGGCTCGACCACCTTCGATGCGCCCTACCACATCGCCCGGCGGTTCGCCTCGCTCGACCATCTCAGCGGCGGCCGCGCCGGCTGGAACATCGTCACCACCTCCAATCCCGACGCGGCGCTGAACTTCGGCATGACCGAGCACATGGAGCACGCCGAGCGCTACCGCCGGGCCCGCGAATTCTACGACGTGGTGACCGGCCTTTGGGACAGCTGGGCCGATGATGCCTTTGTCCTCGACGTGGAGAGCGGCATCTATTTCGATCCCGCCAAGCTGCACGTGCTCGACCACAAGGGCAAGTATTTCTCGGTGCGCGGGCCGTTGAACATCGCGCGGCCGGTCCAGGGCTGGCCGGTGATCGTGCAGGCGGGCGCCTCCGACGCCGGACGTCAGCTCGCGGCCGAGACCGCGGAGGCGGTGTTCACCGCCCAATCGAGTCTCGCGGCAGGGCGGGAGTTCTATGCCGACGTCAAGGCGCGCGCAGAGAAGGCGGGACGCTCGCGCGATCATATCAAGATCCTGCCGGGCTGCTTCGTGGTGGTCGGGGACACGGTCGAGGAGGCGCGTCGCAAGCGCTCGAGGCTCGACAGTCTCGTCCATTACGCCAATGCGATCGGCTCGCTCTCGATCGCGCTCGGGCACGACGCATCGAAGCTCGATCCCGACGGACCGCTGCCGGAAATTCCCGAGAGCAATGCCTCCAAGAGCGGACGCGAGCGGGCGATCGACCTCGCCCGCCGCGAGAACCTGACCGTGCGCCAGCTCGCGCAGCGGCTCGGCGGGCATGCCGGTCTCGCCATGATCGGCACGCCCGAGAGCATCGCCGACGAGATGGAGGAATGGCTCGTGACCGGCGGCTCGGACGGCTTCACCGTCCAGTTTTCGTCTTTGCCCGAAGGGCTGGACGATTTCGCCAACCGGGTGGTGCCGGAGCTGCAGCGGCGCGGCATCTTTCGCCGCAACTACGAGGGCAAGACGCTGCGCGAGCATCTCGGCCTGCCGCGGCCGAGAAACCGGTTCTTTGCCTGAGCAGAGTTGGGCGGCCTGGTCCTTCTAGAGATGTCTCAGTTCACCTCGGCCCCCGAGGCCTTGATGATCGGCGCCCATTTGACCAGCTCCGCCTTGATGAACTGCGCGGCCTGCTCAGGCGTGCTCCCCGGCGTGGGATCGATACCCGCGTCCTGCAGCCGCTTGAATGTTTCCGGCTCGGCCAGCGCCTTGTTCATGGCCGCATTGAGCTGCGCCACGGTCGGCTCCGGCGTGCCCGCCGGCGCGAGAATGGCGTTCCAGGTATAGCACTCGAATCCCTTGAGCCCCTGCTCCTGCAGCGTGGGCAGCTCGGGCATCGCCCGCATGCGTTGCGCCATTCCCGCGCCGATGGCACGGATCGCACCGCTGCGCGCCTGCGGCAGTGCCGTCGGCGTCGCATCGAAGGCCATCGAGATCTGGCCGGCTATGAGATCGCCCATCATCGGCGCCGAGCCGCGGTACGGCACGTGGACGACGTTGAGCCCACCCGCCAGTGTCTTGAGCTCCTCGCCGCAGAGATGCAGGATCGATCCCAGCCCGGACGAGCCGTAGGTGTACTTGCCCGGACTCTCCTTGAGCAACGCGACTAGGCTCTTGAGATCGGTGGCGGGCAGCGAAGGGTGCACTCCGAGAATCGTCGGCGTCACCCCAACCTGCCCGATCGGCGAGAAATCGCGAACCGCGTCATACGGCATCCGCCTGTAGAGGCCGGGATTGATGGCGTGCGTCGAGACGGTCGCCATCAGCAGCGTGTAGCCGTCGGCCGGCGATTTCGCCACCATGTCGGCACCGATATTGCCGCCGGCGCCGGTCCTGTTCTCCACCACGAACTGCTGCCCGACCAGCTCTGCCATCCTCGCGCTCATGATCCGCGCGACGGTATCGGTCGGGCCGCCGGCGGCAAAGGAGACAACCATGCGCACCGGCCTTGACGGATAGCGGTCCTCGCCTTCGGCGCCGTTCACGACGACAAGACAAGCGAGGAGCATGCCGGCGAGTGCCGGTGCAAGATGGCGCTCGCAGGCGGCGCGGTGAGGCGACGTGCAGCGCAAGCGGCTCTTCGGCATTGTGCCCGATCCTCCCTCCGAGTGGTGCGCCGTCTTCTCCGGACCGATGGCCGGGCACAGAAGGCCGCAGGCTCGGCGCCTGACCTCTTGTTCTCGCGGCCGCGAATTATCGCGCCGAGATCCCGATCCCACAAGCTGTTGAAAGCTTCCGGCATGGAGCTTGCCCCTGCACGAGCGGAGGTGTCATGACGCCGCGGCCCGTCCCGCGCGTTCGAGATTCACGAGGCTGCCGTCGGCCGAGGCAGCTCGCGGCTGCCCTGCAGGCGGGCAACGATCAGATGCAGCAGCCGGAACCCGAACTGCGGATTCTGGAAGTAGAGCTGCTTGAAACGATCGTAATCGATCTGCGCGGCGTGCACGGGACTGTTGCAACGGACCGTCATCGTTCGGAGTCCGTCGGGAGCGAACAGGCCGATCTCGCCGAGCAGCGTCCCGCTGCCGAAGGTCTCGTGGATCTCGACGATCTCGACCTCGCCGGCGACGATGTAGAAGGCGGCGGTGGCGTATTCTCCACGCTGCATGATCAGGTCACCCGCGGCGAAATGCTTCGGTCGGGTAAAGGGCAACAGCCAGTCGACATTCATGTCGCCCCTGATCGCTGCATCGATGTCCCGGATCAGCTTCAGCATGGCATTGAGCCGCCAGGCGTTGAGCGGCAGCAGCAGCGCGTTGAGGATGAAGGTCGGATAGGTTCCATGCAGGAAGCTGTAGAGCATCGCCAGCACATTGGCGACGATGGCGGCCACCCGCAGCGGGATGATGGTCCTGGAGTTGAATGCGTAGAGGCTCGCGACCGCCGCCGCGACGCCGATCAATTCCGCCAAGCCGAACTTCATGGGCAGCATGACCCCGGTTGCAGGAGGACGACGAGGGAGGATGGACGACGCAAGCCGGCCAGGCACGGCCTGCGGGACGGCGTCGGCATCGGGCGTCGGCCATCGGTCTGCTCTCGTCCGCTGATCATGGCGGTCCTCGGGCGAAAGCGGGGGAACGTCCGTTCAGTCTTCATTCAGCACTGGCATGGAATATTACTCCGACGAGCGGCTGCGGCCGCAATGCATGCACAGACCGCGAACTGCAGAAGAGGTGATGCCATGAAACGATCGCTGACCGCGCTGGTTGCCGCCGCGACCATCGCCGGTTCGCTCACCCTCGGCACGACCGACGCTTCCGCCGGCTGGGGGCGGGGATGGGGATGGGGGGCCGGGATTGCCGCCGGGCTCGTCGGCGGGGCCATCGTCGCCGGCGCGCTCACGAGCCCGTATTACTACGGTTACGACGCACCGGCGCCGGTCTATTACGACTACTATGCGCCGGGACCGGTTTACTACAACTACTACGGACCGCCGGGGCCGTATGCGCCGTGCTGGCGCTGGCGTTACGGCTATCGCTACCGCGTCTGCTGAACGTGCTCGACGCACACGGTGCGCCGAGGCCGTCCCCTCGCGACGCGCGGCGTTTTTGTGTCACCATCATGGACTCCCCGAGGCATCGGCATTCGCGCCGGGCTCGCCGAGGCTCCTTGCGTGACCCAAATTCCGACAAATTGGACAGCATGATCGGTACCGGCTCATACGGGGGCTATGGCTCGATTCGGGCTGTTCACAACATCGCAACCGTCGCGCGCTCGGCATCGCTGCCGACGCTGAAGGAGATTCTGATGCAGAAGACGCTCACTGCTTTCGTGGCTGCAGCGACCGTCGCAGCCGCGCTCACGGCTTCGGCGACCGACGCCTCGGCCCAGCGGGGATTCGGCGTCGGCCTCGCCGCCGGTCTCGTCGGTGGCGCAATCATCGGCGGCGCGCTCGCCTCGCGCCCGGTCTATGCCGCTCCCTATGTCGCAGTGCCGCCGACCGGCTACATCGCCTATCCGGGCTATGCCGTAGCCCTTCCCGGGCCCAACTGCTATTGGACGCGCATGCCCGTCTATGATCCGTACGGCCGCGCGATCGGCTGGCGCGGACGGCCGGTGGCGGTCTGCTCGTAGCGGCGCCGCGCACGGCCAGCTGAGGGTCGAGATTTAAACCCGGCGGGCAGGGCTCGCCGGGTTTTCGCTAGCGCGTACGGGCGGGCAAAAGTGCGCGGCAATGAGCGCCGGCACGGCGCATCGCGCTGCCCGGCAGCATCGGAAACATCGCGCGGCCTGGCCGCCCCGCGAGGCTCAACGAATCGTGTTGCTTGCGGCGCGGCGCTGCATGTCGTCGAGCACGGCCGCGGTCGGCCAGCAATCCACCTTGAGCCGGTTCGTTTTCTGATAAGCGCCCAAGGCTGCGCGGGTGAGCATGCCCGCCTTGCCGTCGATCTTGTCCTTGTAGAGGCCGAGCCTGGTGAGCGTGCGCTGCATCGTCTCCACCTGCGCCGTGCGCAGCTGCGTGCTCTTGCTCCACGCGCTCTCGAACGGGCGCGGATCGTCGATGCGATCGCTCAAATGACCGACGAACAGCACGTAGAGATCGGAGAAATTGTACTCCTTGATGACGTAATAGTTGCCGAGCGTCAGGAACGCGGGACCGTAAGTCCCCTCGGGGAGCAGCAGCGACGCTTCCGCGTCGAGCTCGGCCGGCACGGGCTTGCGGTCCCACGCCAGCGCGTAGCCTTGCCGCAGCCACTCGCGCATCGGCCGCTTGATCTCGGGCACGCCCTCGGTGCAGTCGATGCCCTGGGGAGGGCGCACCTCGTAGGCCCAGCGGGTGCCGCGCTGCCAGCCCTTGCCGACGAGCTGCTGCGCTGCCGAGGCCAAAGCGTCGGGCACCGAGCGCCAGATGTCCTTCCTGCCGTCGCCGTCGAAGTCGACGGCATACTTGTAGAACTCGGACGGCAGGAACTGGGTCATACCCATGGCACCGCCCCAGGAGCTGCGCATGTCGGCGAGCTTCGCCTGGCCTTCATCGAGCATCTTGAAGGCATAGAGCAGCTCCTGCTGGAACATCTCCTTCCGACGCCCGTAATAGGCCTGCGTGGCGAGCACCGCGATGGCATTCTTCGGAAGCTTGTAGCCGCCGAATGCGGTCTCACGCCCCCAGATGGCCAGCAGCACGGTGCCCGGCACGCCGAAGCGCTGCTCGATCGCAGCGAGCGTGCGGCTGTGCTCGGCGGCGAGCTTCTTCGCCTGCTCGGCGAGCCTGGCGATGTTCGCTTCCTTGATGTAGTCGGCGGGGGTCTGCACGAACTCGGCCTGGCCGCGGGGCGGGGCTCCGCCGTGCCCCGGCAGGTCGAGATCGGGCAGGCTGAGATCGGGCTCGATGCCGGCAATTGCGGCGTCGAAAGTCCGCCGCGACACCCCCATCGCCTGCGCCTGCGGCCACAATCCCTCGAGCCAGCGGCGGAACGCAGGATCGGCGGCGCGGGCGGAAGTTGCCAGAAGAAGCCCGGCAACCACGATCAGAGCGAGGGACCGGCAAGCGCGCAAGCGAGCTACCCCTTTTCAAGGAATGTCCGGCGTCACCAAGACAGCAAAAGCGTCAAACATATGGAGAAGACCCCGACGCTGCGCTGAAGGGGTCGAATTCCCTGCTCCCTCCTGCCGCCGTCGCTCCAGACAGCACGACGCCGGCAAGACGCGGCGGAACGAGGCCTCTCACCGCACCGCCACGATGAACAGGCGGGGGAACCTCAGCATCACCTTGCCGTCGAAGAGCGGGGGATAGGCGGCGGCGATCCGCGCGGCGTATTCGGCGGTGAAAGCTTCCCGCAAGTCGGGCGCGAGCGGAGCTAGGTACGGCCGCAACCCCGAGCCCTTGAACCATTCGACGATCGCCTGCGGCCCTGGCATGAGGTGATTGTACATGGTGTGCCAGATGTCGATCCGCGTGCAGAGCGGGCTGAGCAGATCGTAATAAAATGGCGGGGCGGGCAGATCGTCGCGCGCGACGGCGGGTGCGGCCAGCATTTGCGCCCAGGGCCCCTTCCCCGCTACCTCCCGCATCAGCCGCAGCGCCGGCTCCTCCGTGTTGTCCGGCATCTGCACGGCCATCGCGCCGCCTTTGGGCAGGGCCGCGAGCAGGCGGCGCAGCACGCTGGCGTGATCCGGCACCCACTGAAACACGGCGTTCGCGAACAAGAGATCGGTCCGCTCGTCCGGGCTCCAGCCGAGGATATCGGCCTCGACGAAGTTGCCGCCCGGCAGGCGCGCACGCGCCTGCCGCAACATGTCGGACGACGAATCCAGCCCGATCACCTCGGCCTGGGGATAGCGCGCGATCAGGAGCTCGGTGGAGTTGCCGGGCCCGCAGCCGAGATCGACCACCCGGCGCGGCGCCACGAGCGGCACCTGTGCCAGCAGATCGCGCGGCGGCCGCGTGCGCTCCTCCTCGAACTTGAGGTATTGCCCGGCACTCCAGTCTTCGCCCATCAGCGCGTGAACTTCTTGTATTTGAGCCGGTGCGGCATGATCGAGTCGGTGCCTAGCCGGCGCATCTTGTCCTTCTCATAATCCTGAAAATTGCCCTCGAACCATTCGACATGGCTGTCGCTCTCGAAGGCGAGAATGTGAGTGGCGATGCGGTCCAGGAACCAGCGGTCGTGGCTGATGATCACGGCACAGCCGGCGAAGTCCTCCAGTGCCTCCTCGAGCGCGCGCAGCGTCTCGACGTCGAGATCATTGGTGGGCTCGTCGAGCAGCAGCAGGTTGGCGCCCGACCTCAGCATCTTGGCGAGATGCACGCGGTTGCGCTCGCCGCCGGAAAGCTGACCGACCTTCTTCTGCTGGTCGGCGCCCTTGAAGTTGAAATTCGCGCAATAGGCGCGCGAATTCATCTCGCGCTTGCCGAGCAGGATGAGGTCCTGCCCGTTGGAGATTTCCTCCCATACGGTCTTGGCCCCATCGAGGGCGTCGCGCGACTGATCGACATGACCGAGATGCACGCTTTCGCCGATCTGGATCGTGCCGGCATCCGGCTTCTCCTGCCCGATGATCATGCGGAACAGGGTGGTCTTGCCGGCGCCGTTGGGGCCGATCACCCCGACGATGCCGCCCGGCGGCAGCTTGAAGGTGAGGTCGTCGATCAACAGGTTGTCGCCGAAACCTTTGCGGATGTGGTCGAAGTCCACCACGTTCTGCCCGAGCCGCTCGGCCACCGGGATCACGATCTGCGCCGCCTGCGCAGCCTGCTCCCCCGCCTGCTTCACCAGCTCCTCGTAACGCTGGTAGCGCGCCTTGGATTTGGCCTGGCGCGCGCGCGGACTCGCTGCGATCCATTCCCGCTCGCGCGCAAGCGTCCGCTGGCGGGCCGCTTCCTCGCGGCCCTCCTGCTCCAATCGCTTCTGCTTCTGCTCGAGCCAGGCCGTGTAATTCCCCTGATAGGGGATGCCGCGGCCGCGATCGAGCTCGAGGATCCAGCCGGTGACGTTGTCGAGAAAATAGCGGTCATGGGTGACGATGAGGATCGCGCCGGGATAGTTGCGCAGGTGTCCCTCCAGCCAGTGCACCGATTCCGCGTCGAGATGGTTGGTCGGCTCGTCGAGCAGCAGCAGATCCGGCTGCTCCAGCAGCAGCCGGCAGAGCGCGACGCGCCGCCGCTCCCCGCCCGAGAGCCTGGCCACCTCGGCCTCGTCGGGCGGACAGCGCAGCGCATCCATGGCCTGGTCGACCTTGGAGTCGAGGTCCCACAGCCCCTTCGCCTCGATCTCGTCCTGCAGCGCGGTCATCTCGTCGGCGGCATCGTCGGAGTAGTTGGCGGCGAGCTCGTTGTAGCGGTCGAGGCTCGCCTTCTGCGGCGCCACCCCCTGCATCACGTTCTCACGCACGGTTTTTCCGGGATCGAGCCGCGGCTCCTGCTCCAGGTAGCCGACGCGCGCCCCCTCCGCCGCCCAGGCCTCGCCGGTGAACTCGGTCTCGATGCCGCCCATGATGCGCAGCAGCGTCGATTTGCCGGCCCCATTGACGCCGAGCACGCCGATCTTGGCATCGGGATAAAACGACAGATTGATGTCCTCCAAGACCTTCCGGTTCCCCGGATAGGTCTTGGAGAGCCCTTGCATGTGATAGATGAACTGACGGGCCATGTGCCCTCGCCTCTCGGGCACCCTCGCAGCGCCGGTCTGGGGAAATTGCCGCTGATGTAGCGAGCACACATTGCAAGGGCAAGCCGGCATCGACCGGGCGCGAAATCCCCGACTGTGACATCAATGCATCGACCATTAACCCTAACCGTAGCCGTTCGGCAACGGTGGCGGACAAAATTGATATTACAGGCGAATTCCTACTGGTCTTTAAGAAATTTGGGCCCACAATCATCGGCGAGAAGCAGGCGCTGCATGCGATCCTGACGGAGCCAAAGACAAGCCAAACGCCGCTGGAGAGGGTCATGGGAAAGTCAATCCGCAGGCTTGCCGCCGACCGGCGCTCCGACTGCTTGGCGTCCGATCTCCTGGGCTTTTTCGACAGCCTCGCCCGTGCCCTCTTCGACAGCTACCGCCCCGAGCTTCACTATATGCGCGGTCCCGGTCCCAGGTGGCACGCCAAGCACGATCCCGCGCCGGCGGATTATGAGCGGATGCCGGCGTTCGCGCCGGTGCGCGTCGAGGGCTGATCACCCGCAACACCGATCGCCGATCTTTCAGATCCGGGCCGGCCGCTGACGCCGATGCCTGTTGCGGCCGCGCAGTCGCTCATGTGCTATAGCAACCGCCCTCGCCGCGGCCCTCGAGCACGGACCTTGCCATGCCCCGCCATCGGTGCGCGATCCTCGACGACTACCAGAACGTCGCCCTGAAATCGGCGGACTGGTCCAAAGTATCGGCTGAGCTCGACATCAAGGTATTCACCGAGCATCTGGGCGGAGCCGACAACGTCGTCAGGGCGCTGCAAGGGTTCAGCATCGTCTGCGCGATGCGCGAGCGCACGGCGTTTCCCCGCGCGGTGCTCGACAAGCTTCCGGAGCTCGAGCTCCTCATCACCACCGGGCTGCGCAATGCCTCGATCGACGTGGCCGCGGCGAAGGAGCACGGCGTCACCGTCTGCGGCACTCCTTCCGTCGGCAACCCCACCTCCGGCATCGCCATCGGCTTGATGCTCGAGCTGACGCGGCGAATCGGCTATGAGAATGCCCGCCTCAAGGCCGGCGCGCCGTGGCAGAGCACCATCGGGCTTGATCTCGACGGGCTCACATTGGGCGTCCTCGGCCTCGGCAAGCTCGGCACCCGTACGGCAGCCATCGCGAAGGCCTTCGGCATGAAGGTGATCGCCTGGAGCCAGAACCTCACGCCGGAAAAGAGCCAGGCGGCGGGCGTCGGCCATGTGAGCAAGGACGAGCTTTTCCGGCAGGCGGACTTCATCACCATTCATGTCGTCCTCTCGCATCGCTCGCGGGGGCTGGTCGGCGCGCACGAGCTTGGGCTGATGAAGCCATCAGCCTATATCATCAACACCTCGCGCGGCCCGATCATCGACGAAGCGGCTCTGCTGGGCGTGCTGCGGGAGAAGAGGATCGCCGGCGCCGGGCTCGACGTCTTCGACATCGAGCCGCTGCCGCTCGAGCATCCGCTGCGCAAGCTCGACAACGTCGTGCTCACGCCGCATCTCGGCTATGTGTCGGTGCAGAACTATCGCGCCTATTTCAGCGGCGTGGTCGACGACATCCGCGGCTTTCTCGATGGCAGGCCGCTGCGGGTCATGGATTGATCCGCGCCTGCGCGCAGACCGCTGGGGCCGGATGCGGGACGCCGCGTGCCTCGACTTGCTGAACCCGCATTCAGCCGCGTTGATGGGGCTCCGGTTGAGCGGATGTTACCGCGCGAGCGCGGTCGGCGGCGGGCCGAGCGGGACCACGCCCGGCGGCAGGCCAGCGGCCGCGGACGGCGGCGGGCCGAGCGGTGCGGCGGCTGCGGTGGTCGGCGCGTGGCCCGGCAGGACCACCACTCGGGTGCCGATCTTCACCCGGGTGTAGAGATCCATGACGTCCTCGTTGGTGAGCCGGATGCAACCCGAGGACACGAAGGTGCCGATGGTCGACGGCTGGTTGGTGCCGTGGATGCGGTACACGGTCTTGCCCAGGTAAAGCGCGCGGGCGCCGAGCGGATTGCCGTCCCCGCCAGCCATGAAGCGCGGCAGATAAGGCTGCCGCTCGATCATCTCCGGCGGCGGATTCCAGTCCGGCCATTCCGCCATCTTGCTCACTTTCTCGGCACCCGACCAGGTGAACCCCTCCCGGCCGACACCCACGCCGTAGCGCAGCGCCTTGCCGTTGCCGAGCACGAGATAAAGAAACGTGTTCTGGGTATCGATCACGATCGTGCCGGCCGGCTCCTTGGTGCGAAAGTCGACCAGCGTTCGGCGAAACTGGGCCGGAAGCTGCTTCACCGGGCCGGTCTCCGGCCGCACCTCTGGCGGCAAGGCCGCCATCTGATTGCGCGGATCAGCGTGGACGATGCCGGTGACACCCGGGTCGGCCTGACCGGGACCGATCGGCAGGGGCGGACGCAACGCGTCCTGCTCGGGTGCGGGAGGCGGGAGGGGAGCCGAGTACGGAGCGCCGGGCTGGCCGTAATAGGGTCGGCCAGCGTAATCCGCGGGGCCATAAACTTGGCCTTGCGAGCTGGGCGGCGGCACGTCGCGGTAACCGACGGGCGGGGGCGCGGGATAGGGTGGCGGCGCGTCGCGATAGCCGACGGAGGGCGGGGGCGCGGGATAAGACGACGGCTCGCGATAGCCGGGGGCCGGCTCCCGCGAGAGTGCACCGGGGGCCAGCGGCGGCAGCTCCGCCTCCTCGATGGCCGAGTGCCCCGGAGTGATTGCCGCAGCCGGCGGCGGCAGCGACCCGGGCACCGGGGCGCCGATAGGTGCCGGCGGCAGCGGTCGCGCCACCATCGGCTGATCGTAGGGCCCCTCGTCGTCGGCATCGACGGGAGGCAGCGGCGGATAAGCCCGCGGCGGCGGATAAGCCCGCGGCGGCTGATAGACCTCGGCAGGTGGATATGCCGGCGGAGCTGGATAGTACTGCGCTAGAGCTTGGCCGCCCGGCCCGGCAAGGCCGATCAGCAGCGTTGCGAGCGCACCCGCTGTGCGGAACACCATTCCCCCTCCCCCTCGAAACTGCAAAATCTTGAGACGACACGAACAAGGCGCATTCAAGACATAGGGACAAAAAGATAACCAATGGATTGACGCCGGGAGGCGAAGGGAACTCGTCGAGAGTCAATAGGTTAGGTTAGCTGGCTCCCGGCGACGTCGGGGATGGGGCGCGCTCGCGTCCGCGACACGATGCCGTGGTAAACCGGCGCTACGGCTTCCTGCCTTCGCTCAGCACCGTTCTCGCCAAGCGGAAGCAGTCGACGCCCACAGGGATACCGCAGTAGACGGCGATCTGGGTGAGCACCGCCCGGACCTCGTTGGGCGTAAGCCCGTTGCGGAGTGCGCCGCGCACATGGGTCTGGAACTCCTCCATCTTGCCGAGCGATGCGATCATCCCGAGGTTGAGGATCGAGCGCTCGCGCGGGGTGAGCGTGTCGTCGCCCCAAGTCTCGCCCCAGCAATACTGGGTGACGATCCGCTGGAAGTCGCGGTTGAAGTCATCGGCGCTCTTGAGCGCGCGATCGACATATTCATCGCCGAGCACCTTGCGCCGCATGGCGAGGCCGCGATCATAGGTCTTCTGGTCCATGACTTATTCCTCTTCGCTGTGCTCGAGCCCGGCGAGGGCGGCGAGCAGGGTCTCCACCGCAGCCTCGGCAAACCCGGCACGGCAAATCTGCGCGTAGGCGGCAACATTGGCACGGGCTGCGTCCGTGCGCGAGGGCGTCTCGCGCCCGAGCTGCATCGAGCGCGCAAGATCGTGCATGGCCTCCTGCTGCAGCCGCTCGGCCTCGAGTTCCACCGCCTTGATCCGGGTGCGGAAGAGCTCGGCGGTTCCCCCGTCGATGAGATCGGGCGGGGATTTCAGGGCTCGCCGCATGCGGCGCAAGGGCACGACCGTCGTCTCGCGCCAGGCCGCGATGCGCCCTTCGAGATGCTCCACTTCCGCGACTGACAGCGCACGCCGGTGCGTCGCCTGCCACAGCAGGAACAACAGCAGATTGACGTCGAGCCCCGACTCCTCCTGCAGGCGGATGCAGGCATCCGCCACCCCCGGCCGGCGATAGAAGCCGAGCGAGAACCGCCAGAACGGCGAGCCTCGCGAGATCGGCGGGTTGGGTGTCGCCATGCTCGACGTTCACCCGCGCGCGCTGAGCGGCGTGACGCCGAGCGACTGGGCGAGATCATCGACTTGCCCGACGAGCGCCGTCGAGAGCGGCACGCCGTCTCTCTGCCGCTCGCGCCGGCGCGCCAGGTGCCCCTGTCCCGGCACGCGGATTTCATCGACGCCGGGCAACCGGCGCGAGCTGGTGATGTCGCGAATGTGTCGGTCGACTTCCGCCTTGAAGACCTCGGGCGGCAGGAACCGGGCGACGTCGAGCGCGATCACGAACTGCCCGACATTGAGCTCGCTCGCGGGGGGCGCGGCGAAATCCCTGACGTCGCGACCGAAGGCTGCGCGGTTGAGCGGACCTGCCAGGAGCCCGATCACCAGGGAAAGGCCGTAGCCCTTGTATCCCGCCATCGGCAGAAAGGTGCCTTCGTTGATCCGGCTCGGATCGGTCAAGGGCGAGCCGTCGCTGCGGTTCTGCACCCAGCCCTCGGGCATCGGCCGGCCTTCGAGCTGGTGGGTGCGGATGGCCCCGTTCGAGGCCAGCGAGGTGGCGATGTCCAAAATCACTGGCGGCTCCCTGCCCGCCGGAATGGCCACCGCGATCGGATTGGTGCCGAGCAACGGCTCGCTGCCGCCCCAGGGCGCCATGTGATGAACGCTCGAGGAAGCGCCGTAGATGCCGACCATGTCGTGCGCGAGGGGGATGGCGGCATAAACCGCCCCCGCGCCGGCGTGGTTGGAGCGGCGGGCGCCGACCCAGCCCATTCCGGACTGTCGCGCCAGCTCGACGGCAAGCCGCGCGGCATAGGTCATGACCACGTGCCCCAGCCCCTGATCGCCGTCGATGAGGGCGGTGGCGGGCGAGCGCTCGAGCACGCGGATGTTGGCGCGCGGATTGAAGACCCCGCGCTTGAGCTGACGCACATAGCCGGGGAGCCGGAACACGCCGTGCGCATCGGAGCCGGTCAGGTCGGCTTCGAGCATGGCGCCGGCGACCGTTGCCGCATCCGTCTCCGGCAACCCGCAGGCGCGCAACACGTCGTGCAGGAATCCGCGCAGCGTGGCAGCAGAGACGCGGCACGAGGCTTCAGCTTCAGTCTTCGTCAGCACGTGGAAGCCCCTCGCATCGCCATTCACCCGCTTGCCACTGCGATCTCGAGGGGAAAATCGTCAACGCATTCGTGCCCGTCGCCGGTCACGATGAAGGTGTGGCCGAGAAAGATCCCGAACAGGCCGTCGGCCGTTATCGGATTGGGCTCGGCCATGATGACCATCCCCGGCTTGAGCACCTGGTCGATCGCGTCGGCCTCGGTGCGCTCGGCAAAGACATGCGGCTTGTCGGTGACGATGTCGATCCCGTGCACCTGCACCGGGCGCGACTGCACGCCTTTCTCGCGGAAGAACCCGGCCGCGAGCCGCATCCTGTCGGTCGGGTTGCCGGGCTTTATCTCGGCAACGATCCGCCTGTAGCCGGGCAGCGTGATGTCGTCCCAGAAGGCGCGCACCTTCTCCGTCGGCGGGCCGAGCGTGATCGGCGAGCCGATCTGCGCCGACATGCCGTTGTAGCCCGCGGCGAGCTCCATGTTGATGATGTCGCCCATCCGCAACCGCCGCTGCGAGGGGCGGGGATTGCCGAAGACCATGGCGGGATCGTCCATGGGGGTGGAGCCGATGATCAAAAAGTCGATGTCGCCGCCGCCCTCGAGGATGGCGGCGCCGGCGGCGGCGCGCAGCTCGTATTCGGCCACCCCGGGCCGCGCTCGCGCGACCATCGCCTGCATGGCGCGCTCGCACAGCCTGCCCGCCTTGCGGACGCAGCGCAGCTCCTCCTCGCTGTGCCTCACCACCAGCTCGTGCATGAAGCCCTTGGTGAATATGAGCTCGGCTTCGGGCAGCCCCTGGCGCAGCGCGTTGTACTGGTTGACGGGCAGATAATCGTTGTGCCGGGCATCGATCTCCAGAAGCCCGATGCGGGCGCGCTCGAGCTTGAGCTCCCTGAGCCGCTCAATCATCACCTCAGCGTATCTACCGCTGCGGCTGTGGCGCACGTCGGACAAGGCATTGGCGCATTCCCGCCGGCAGGCTTCGGCGTGCGTGCCGCCCATCGAGAAAACCAGCGTCGGCTCGCCGGCGAGCGGGACGACGACGTACGAGGCGACCGCGTGCCATTCCCAGTGGCCGGTCAGCCACTGCATCCCGCCGCCGAAGCTCCAATGGCTGGGCCCGCCGGGCACGATCACGCAATCGAGCTTGTGCTCGCGCATCTTGTCGCGCAGCGCCCGGTAGCGGCGCTGGTACTCGGCCTTCGAATAATGGTCGTAGACGGCGTCGCGGTAGTACGGGGTGTCGTGCATGTTGGAGAACGGCGCGTTCTGGTCGAGGCGCGACCGAACCTGCTCCCATGGCTGCTGACCGGGAGGACGCGTCTGGACGTTCATGCGGCGGCTCCTCGAGTGAATTTCAGCTAGTCGCGGCAGCTTCCGATGCTGACCGGACCGCCGGCCGCTTCGACCGCCTCCTTGGCGAGGGCGAAATTGGCGACCTGCTCGACGGTGGGCTTCCTGTCCTTGTCGATGTCGCCGTCCGCGGCGCTGTGCTCGATCGACCAGGCGGTGCGCCTGGGGTCGAGACCGCCATTGACCGACCAGACGCAGTGCCCGGTCAGCACATCGATGGCGTATTCGACCGCCTCTTTCGGCTTGTCGGTCGCCTGCGCGACGATGGGCACCACCTTCTCCTTCTCGCGAAACATGGCGCGGTTGGCCTCGATCATCGCCGCCGCCGTGTCGCGCAGAAGCGCGCGATCGCGATTGATCCAGTCGAGCGAGGCACCATAGGCGTTGAACATGTAATCGGGCAGGAAGTCGCCCAGCTGCACCAGCACGTTCAGCGCGGGCTTCGCTTTCCTGGCAAGGAAGACGTCCTCCGGATGCAGCGCCACGCCGTCGATCTGCCCGGTCAGCAGGCCCGGCAGGCGGCCGGCGGTCGCCGAGGGGATGAACTGCGCGTCGTCGACCGTGAGCCCCGCGGACTTGAGCAGCTCGCGCCCCATGCGCCAGTTGAAGCCGCCGACGCCTCCGCCGGTGGCGCTGAGCTTGCGCCCCTTGAGATCGGCGGCGTTTTTTATGTCGGGCGCCACCATGTAGGCCTGCGGCAGCCGCGGGGCCAGGCCCCAGAACTGCTGCACCTTCATGCCGCGGCCGATGGCGACCTCGTTGACGCTTATGATGGCCGAGCCTTGCACGGCGGCCGCGGCGGCGGTCGCCGAGGCGCCACCTTCGAACTGGATGATGTTGGCCTCGATGCAGCGCTTGGCGAAGAAGCCGAGCGCCCTGGCCACGTAGGGCGAGCTGTGCACCACGTTAGGCGGAGCGACGGCAACCCCGACATTGATCTTGCGGGGCGCCGCGCAGGGCGGCGCGCCCTGCGCCGATGCCCAGCTCATTTGCGCCAGCAGCAGCACGGCTGTCAGCAGCGGCAGGCAGCGCATCGGATGTCGGTTGACCATGGCTCGTCCCGTTGGGGTACCGCCGAAATCATGTCGCTGATCTTTTCACCCGGCCGACAGCAGCCATGCTTCACCTCCGGTAGCCTCGATCAGCTCGACCGCTCGTTTATCGAAGCTCGTGAAAACGTTGGCTCCAACGCGTCGTCCTTCGAAAGCGATCACTCCATCAGCAAAATCTCCCCCTTTCTCGAGGACAGCGAGTCCAGCGTCCGCCGCCGGTCGATCAACCAAGATGGTGGAGGCGTCGATCAATTTTCGTATTGCCGCTGCCACCTCCGTGGTGTTTCTCCTGTACCCGCGCGTCAGCACCCACGCGAATTCGCATAACGAGACCAGTGTCACCACGAAGCATTCTGCTTGGAGCAATGCATCGGCGGCGATCCTGCCCTGTACGGCATGATCCATCAGTGACGCTCGCACGAGAACGTTCGTGTCCGCTGTAATCTTCACGTCTCGCCCGCCCATCCTTTACGGGCGATCTCCTCGATTTTCTCGAGGGACAGCGGCGGCGTGCCGGGCCTTTTCAGACAACCGATGAAATCTTCGACCTTGCCGCGCGCCTCAGCGGACCTCACCTCCATTCGCCCCGGAGCGACGAACTCCACAGCAATCCTGTCGCCGGGCTTCACCCCGAGTCGATCCAGCACCTCCTTGCGGAAAGTGACCTGCCCCTTGGAGGTGATCTTCAGAGTAGTTTTCATGTCACTGCTTATAACGGCGGTAAGGGAAAATTACCTTACCTCAGGCGCGGGGGCGTCGCAACGGGCCTAATCCTCCTGCGAGGCGGCGGTCCAAGGAGCCACCCTCTTCTCGGCAACGCGCAGCAGCGCGGTGAGCGTCACGCCGAGGAGCCCGAGCGTCACGATCGGCACGAACATCTTGTCCACCTGGTAGGTCGAGGCGGTGCGCACGATGAGGTAGCCGATGCCGGAGATCGCGGTGTAGAGATCGGCCAGCACCATCCCGATCAGGGCGCGCCCAAGCGCCAGCCGCAGGCCGGTGACGATGAAGGGGAGCGAGGCCGGAACGACGATATTGGTCCACAGCTGCCGCTCCGAGCAGCGGAAGGCCCGGCCGACCTCCAAGAGCTTGGGATCGACGCTTTTGACGCCCTGATAGGTGTTGATCACCATCGGAAAGAAGGCGAACAGGAACAGGATGATCACCTTCGCAGTGGTGTCGAACCCGGCCCACAGCACGATCAGCGGCACCAGCGCCACCGAGGGTATCGAGTAGAGGAACGTGATGTACACATTGAATGCGACATCCAGCACCCAGAAGCGCGCCAGCAGCAGGCCAATGCCGATGCCGGCAGCCGCCGCGAGCGCAAAGCCTATGCCGAGCACGACGAGGCTGGGCCACAGATAGGTCAACAGCTCGCCGCTGAGCACCATGTTGTAGCCGGCAATCATGACCTTCACCGGAGTGGTGAAGAGCACGGGGTCGACCCCGGCAGCCGCGGCCTGCCACAGGGCCAGAGCACCGATCAGCGAGAGGAGGCGTATGGCGAGATTGATCAGCCCGCGCCGGCGACGGCGCGCGGCCGCGGCTCGCTCGGCCCGCGCCCGATCGCCGCGGAGGTCGGCGGCCGCGGCGGTCGCGGCGGAGAGCCGGCTTCTCTCCTCGAGGGCGGTCACGCGACCTCCTCTCCGCCCGCCCGGTGTCCTGCCGGCCGCGCCGAACGCAGCGAGGAGGCCGGTCGCACGGTGTCGAGCTCGTGCCAGATATGCAGCCGCAGCTCGGCGAAGCGTGGATCGGCGCGCACGCCGTTCGCGCTGCGCGGCCAGCCGAACGGCGTCTCGAGGACCTCCTTGATCCGGCCCGGCCGCGCCGTCATCACGGCAATGCGGTCACCCAGCAGGATGGCCTCGTCGATCGAGTGGGTGACGAATACCATCGTCTTGCGCTCGTCCGGCCGCTCCATCAGCGCCAGCAGCTCCTCCTGGAGAATTTCCCGCGTCTGCGCGTCGAGCGCGGCGAACGGCTCGTCCATCAACAGGATCGACGGGTTGATCACGAGCGCCCGCACCAGGCCGACGCGCTGCTGCATCCCGCCCGAGAGCTGATAGGGATAATGCCGCTCGAACCCGCTCAACCCGGCGAGGTCGAGATAATGCCCGACGCGGCGCTCGATCTCCGCGCGCGCGGTCCCCGCCATCGCCAGCCCGAACGCGGCGTTCTCGTAGACGGTCTTCCACGGCAGCAGGCCGAAATGCTGGAACACCATGGCGACGCCGTCGGGCGGTCGGCCGGCCACCGGCCGGCCGTGCACCAGAATCTCGCCGCTCGATAGATCTGCGAGCCCGGCGATGCAACGCAGGAGCGTGGTCTTGCCGCAACCGGAGGGGCCGACGACGCACATCACCTCGTCGCGCCGGATCGAGAACGTGAGCTGGTGGAAGGCGACGACGGCGCCGTCGAGGAAGAGCTTGCTGGCGCCGGTCGCGGTGACCACAGGCTGATCGGCTCGATTGGGAGAAAGCATGCACCCCGCTCTGCGCAACGCCGCGCTGGTTCCGACCCTCGGCAGGCGCTGACGTCCCGCCGCCCGCAGGCGGTTGCTATTTTCTTCTGCCGCCGGCAGTTTCCGGGAAAACCCGCCTGAACGCAATGCGACGGCGCCCCGCGCGCCTCCTTTGCCGCTTTTCGTTGAACCGGAGGCTCAATGCGCCGATCCGGAGGTCCGCCGTTTCGCGCCGAGCATCTCGGCAGCCTGGTGCGGCCGACCGCGCTCCTGCACGCGCGCGAGCGGCACGGGGCAGGACAGCTCGATGGCCGGCAGCTGCGCGCGGTGGAGGACGCGGCCATCCGCGACATGGTGAAGCTGCAGGAGGAGCTTGGGCTGCCGGTGGTCACCGACGGGGAGTTCCGGCGCGGCACCTATTCCGACGCCTTCACCCTCGCCGGCATTTCCGGGGTCGAGATCGAATTGACCGAGGAGGAAGGCTGGACCCCGTCGCGAAGCCATGGCCATCGCATGGCGCGGCGGATTCCCAGGGTCATCTCCCGCATCGGCTGGCGCGGGCCGCAAAATGCCGAGGACTTCCGCTTTCTCAGGTCGCTGACCACGCGCACGCCGAAGATCACCCTGCCCGGCCCCTGCTACATCCATTATCGGGCCGGCCGCGCCAATATCAGCTGCGACATCTACCGCGATCTCGACGCCTTCTGGTCCGACCTGGTCGCGGCCTATCACCGGGAAATGCAGTCGCTGGCCGAGGCCGGCTGCACCTATCTGCAGATAGACGAGACTTCGCTGGTCAAGCTCGGCGATCCGCGCGTGCAGCAGCTGCTGAGCGAACGCGGCGACGATTGGCGCGACCTGCTGCGGACCTATATCGGCGTCATCAATGCGGTGGCCGGCGAGGCGCCGGCGGACATGACCGTTGCGATCCATTTGTGCCGGAGCCAGGACCCGAGCTGGCAGGCGGACGTCGGCTATGATCCGATAGCCGAGCCGCTCTTCAACGACCTGCAGGTGGAAAGCTATTTCCTCGAATACGACAACCCGCGCGCGGGGACATTCTCGCCGCTGCGTTCGGTGCCGGAGAGCAAGTTCGTGGTCCTGGGGCTGCTCGCCTCGCGGGTGCCCGAGCTCGAGACCGCGGACTTCCTCAAGCGCCGCATCGAAGAGGCGACCCGGCACATCGACGTCGAACGACTGGGCCTGAGCCCCCAATGCGGCTTTGCCACCAGCGCCGCCGAGCACGTCGTCACCCGGGACATGCAGAATGCCAAGCTTCGGCGCACGGTCGAGGTGGCACGGGAGGTGTGGGGGAGCGTGTAGGCTCGGCAACCATGCCCGACGCGAGCTCTACCGCTCGAAAGGGGGGCGCGCATGGCGTGTGGCCCGCGCGCCGCGGGCGCGCGCGACTACCTCGGAGAGACAGCATGCAATCCGACATAGATCCGCAATCAGGCTTCCGCTTGCCGCTGCCCAAGCGCGAAGAGCTGGACGAAGCGGCAAGGGCCGCCTATGACCACGCCACGACGCCGGGCGCGTCGATCGCGGGGCTGCAGGGACCGGCGGGCGTGCAGCTCTTCGCGCCGAAGATCGCCCCGCACATGAGCGCCATCAACCGGTATCTAAGATACGAAGCGGGGTTCGCGCCTCGCATCCGCGAGATCGCGATCCTCACCACCGCGCGCGAGATGGACAGCCAGTTCGAATGGGTCGCCCATGAGCCGGTTGCGCTGAATGAAGGCGTCGAGCCGAACGTCATCGACGTGATCAAGTTTCGCGGCAGCACAACAGGCCTCGACGCAACCGACGCCGGCGTGATCGAGCTCGGCCGTCAGCTCTGGCGCGATCACAAGGTCAGCTCCGAGCTTTTCGCCACGCTCAAGGCGCTGTTCGGCCCGAACAAGCTCGTCGAGCTGGTCCTGCTCATGGGCAATTACGCCGGCACCGCGGCGCTGCTGGCAGCGGTCGACATGCAGCTGCCTGCGGGCAAGAAGCCGCTGCTGCCGATCGAGTGAGGCGCGCCGGTGCGGAGCCGGTGCCGGCACCGGCTTGCGCGGGCTCAACCCGGCTGCGGCTTGTCGCTGAGCCCGAGCGCGTGAGCCAGCGCAATGACCTGCTCCGGGCCGGCCGCGACACGGCATCCGGCTGCGGCAAGCGCTGCGAGCTTCGCCTGCGCGGTCTCGCGCGCGCTGCCGATCAGCGCGCCGGCATGGCCCATCCGTCTCTGCGCCGGCGCATGCCGTCCGATCACCATGGCGATGATCGGCTTGGCAAAAGCGCGTGCCGCCTCGGCGAGCGCGTATTCCTTGTCGCCGCCGATCTCGCCGCAGTAGAGCACCGCCTCGGTCCGGTCGTGATGCGCCAGCGCGGCGAGATATTCATCGGGAGTGCGTCCGATCACGGTGTCGCCGCCGATATGGGCGACGAGGCTCTGGCCGATCCCGGCGGCAGAAAGCTGCCAGGCGATGGCCAGCGTCAGGGTGCCGCTGCGGGCGATCACCGCCAGCCGGCCGGGCTTGCAGAAGCTCGGCGCAATCGAGCCGATCAGGCCGCGCCCGGGCACGAACATCCCCAGCGTGTTCGGGCCGATGAGCCAGCAGCCGTGAGCGCGCGCGACTTGCGCGGCCGCGAGCGCATCGTGCACCGGGACGTGCTCGGCCACCCCGACGATGGTCGGGATGCGGGCTCGCGCGCATTCGGTGACGGCATCGCGGAAGCCTTCCGGCGGTGTGTAGAGGAGCGCCACGTTGGGCTCGGGAACTTCGGCGATGCGGTCGAAGAGCGGCAGCCCGTCGACGATGCTCCCCCCGCGACCAAGCGCCACGCCGCCGACGAGGCGCGTGCCGGCTGCGAGGAGGCCGGCCACCTGGCTGCGCGCGTAGCGGCCGAGCGGATTGACGACGGCGACTCGCCAGGCATCCGCGGCGAGGAACGGCAGGCATTCGGAGGCAACCGACATGCTGGTATTGTGAGAGCGCTGCGCCATGGGTGGCGGACGGACCGGTGCATTATGCGCTTGGCTGAAATCGACGGAAAAGCCTTGCTGCGCCGGCATGGCCTGCGCGTCCCGCGCGGGGCCCTGCTGGGGGGCGGGGCGCCCACGGCTGCCGCGCAATGGCCAGGCTTGCTGCTCAAGGCGCAGCTTCTCGAGGGAGGCCGCGGCAAGCGCGGCCTGGTGCGTCGCCTCGACACCCTCGACGAGCTCGTCGAGGCCCGGCAAGTCATTCACCGCGCGCTCGCCGATCCCGAGGTGCCGCTGCTGCTCGAGGAGGCGATACCGACGGCGCGGGAAATCTATGTCGCCGTGCGCTTCGATGGGACCCGCCCCGGGCTCGAGCTTCTGGTCGCGCCCGAGGGCGGGCAGGAGATCGAGGAGGCCCGAACGCTGCTGCGCCTGCCGGCCGACGCGGCCGCTCCCGCCGAGCTTTATCCGCACTTGGCCCGGCTGTTTCCCGCGGATCTGGCCGCCCGGCTCGCGCGCTATTGCGCTCGCCTGCCGCAAATCCTCCGCACCGAGGATCTCGAGCTCCTCGAGATCAATCCGCTGGTGTTGACGCCGGACGGCGCCCTGGTGGCGTGCGATGTTAAGATCGTCCGCGACGACAGCGCCGAGTTCCGCCACGATGCCCAAGAGTTTCCGCTGAGCCGGATGCTGGCGGAGCGCGCCTTGACGCCGCTCGAGCGCAAGGCGCTGGCGCTCGGCTTTCAGCTGGTCGAGGTCGAGGGCGACGTGGTGCTTGTCACCTCCGGCGCCGGGCTCGGGATGATGATGATGGACCTCCTGGCCGACCACGGCCTGCGCGCCGCCTGCTTCATGGACAACCTGCGCGGGGCGCCGGACGAGACCATGGCGGGACGCCTTGCGGTCGCCCGCGAGCTCGCCGGGCGGCCTGCGGTGAGGGGAATCGTGTTCCAGACGGTGGTCGCATCGCGATCGCTCGCGGAGCGGGTGAACGCGCTGCTCGACTGGATGGCGAAGGAGCCACTGCCCAAGCCGCTCTTTGTCGGGCTTGCGGCGGGACATGCCGCGACCCGCGACATGAGCGTCGAAAAAGCACTCGCCATGCTCGGCGCAGCCGGGATAGCCGCGTTCATCGATCCGGTGGCGATGGTGCGTGCCGCGGCCAAGGCGCTCGGCACCGAGGGCCAACGGAGCGCCGGCCTTCGCCCTTGATCCGAAGGCGATTGCACGCAGGAAGCGGTGGCACGGACGAGCGGGGCTGCGTTCGCCGGGCCCTTCTCACACGCGGCTCTTGTTCGGCCTCCGGAGCACCTTTCGGAGCGATGCCGCGAAGACCGAGCATCCGCCGTCAATACGCGTTCCGCCTGCATATGAGCTCTACCGAGGTTCGAATGAGTATTCCCAGGTCGAGCAGAACGCTCCAATTGTCTATGTACCAGAGGTCAAGCTCGACACGCTGCGCCATCTGCTGCGCGTGCGGGGTTGGGCCGCGAAAGCCGTGAACCTGAGCCCAACCGGTCATGCCGGGCTTGACATGATGGCGCAGTGCGTAGCTCCTGATCAGTCGCGCATATTGGGTGTCGTGGGCGACCGCGTGCGGACGCGGACCGATCAGCGACATATCGCCTTTGATCACGTTGAAGAGCTGCGGCAGCTCATCGATGCTTGTTTCACGCAAGAGCCGTCCGATCCTCGTCACGCGCGGATCGCCCTTGATGGCCTGAACGACGACCGGACCATCCTCCAGTGTCCTCATCGTCCTGAACTTGTAGATCACGAATTCCCTGCCGTTGAGCCCCTTTCGTCGTTGCCGAAAGATGACCGGGCCGGGCGAATCGAGCCTGATGGCAATCGCGGTGAGCACCAGCAGCGGAGCCAGCGTCATCACCGCGCAGCTGCCCAGCGCGAGGTCCATCGCCCGCTTGATCAGCCGAGCGGTGGGGCTGAGCGGCGCCGGCTGCAGCTCGACCAGGAACGGGCGGACTCGCTCCCAGGAGCTGTCGTTGGCCACGACGGCGGAAATCGCCCGGTCCGGCAGCAGCCGTACCGGCAGCGGCGAGCGCCGAAACCTGCTGCGCAGCGCCTCGATGCGCTTGAAGTCCTCCCATCGCAGGGCAACGGCAATTTCCTCTGCATCGGTCTCCGCCGCCCTTTGCATGACGGCTTCGATGGTCTCGTCGAGCGTCCCGCTTGCGTCACGGAGAGGCAAGCCGAACCTGTCGAGCTCATGAATGCCGTACCTCAAGAGAAGCTCGAATTGGCTGAAGCCCGTCAGCTCGTTCTGCTCGCCGACGAGGATGGCCCCTCGGCCGCGCACAGCCCCGCTCGCGAACGCCGCTCGCAGCGTTCTCGACGCGTAGGCTCGCCAGGAGCAAACACCGATCGCGCCTGTCGCGGCAAAGGTGACGATGAAGCCGCGAGACACGGAGCCGGCGATCTTGAGTACGAACAGCAAGAGGGCAAGGACCAGAATTGAGAACACCCATGCCGCCAGTGCTCGTCGAAAATCCCGGTCCCCGCGCAAGAGCTGATGGGTCTGGTAGAGCGTGGAATGGCGCGCCGTGACCGCGTAAATGGCAGCAACCGCGAGGCCTACTTCGGCATAGATCTCGACGTTCCCGATATTTGAGGTGGACAGGAGATGATAGGAGACGCCGCTCAGCACGCTGCACAACAAGACGATCGAGAATTCCGCGATCACCAGCGCCGGCTCGACGATCGCCAGAGCGATTTGCCGGCGACGCGGAGTGACTACAACCGATAAAGCAGCTGCCTTGGAACCACTACTCGACGCAAAATACATGGTGACGTTGTAGTACACGCAACGACGCCCCACGCACCGAACTCATCTTGCGGCATCAGGTTCCCCGCCTATCTACTATTTTACCGAACGTGCATTTGCTCGGAACTATCCGGTCTGCAACTCGTGCTCTGGCTCGATTCAGGGGCTCGTTGCCCTGGCGAATCCGGTTCCGGAGTCAGCCGCCCCACCATCTCCGAAACGCCGCGGCTGAATACCGAGCGGCAATGACGGACAGATACCCCAGCTGCAGGCCAAGCGTGAAAACGATCAGGCTGATGGCGATCGAGGCAATGGTTTGATCGGCGGCGACGGCAATTGGGACGATAACCATCCCTCCCAGCATCGCGGCCAAAGGCAAGATGAGAACCTTGAATCGGGTTCCGAGCAATGCGCCTACAGCCCAAGCGAAAGCAGCCAGGGCAGCAATGTGGCTCAGAGGCATTTGCGGCTTGGCGTGCCCTTTTCGTCCGGTTGCTAGCCGACCCGGCTCACCCGTGCTGCGATCCCTGGCAGCGCGGTTTCGCTCCCGGGCCGAACACGGGTGCAGCCCCGGCGGCGCTCGTGGACGGGCCGAAGCTCGCGCCGAACACGGCACGATCTCCCGCCTTCGCGCAGGAAGCGAAACAGAGAGCGCACCATGCACCTTAGATGACGTCAAGGGATGGTGGCTCCGCCGTGACCGCAAGTCTGCGGCGGAGTTTCGGGTGGCGCAGCGGTCGCCTATAGCATGGCTAACGGGCCAAGCGTGACCGGCGTTCCAGCCCGAACGCGACAAGCAGGCCCAGGCACAGGCCGGCGGCAATCGCCCCCAGCATCGTGTACAGGGGGTTGGGATAGCTCGGCCGCAGCGGGGTAAGGGGCTTCGTCACAACGCGCGTATCGGTGATCGGAAACGACTGCTGCTGCACGTTCTGGACGTACCTGTTCAGGAAGGCCTCATACATCGACTTGTAGGTTTGCGCCTCCGCCTCGAGCTCACGCAGCCTCGCGTAGCCCTGCCGGCTGGAAGCCGCGTTCTCCGCCTTCAGATCCTCTACTTGCTGAAACGCCTTCGTCATCTGCTCGCGCAGATCGCTGATCCTGGCCTGGAGCCAGTCACCCGCCTCCCTGCTCTGGTCTATCCGGGCTTCGAGCTGGTCCTGTATATAGACCTTGGCCATTTCGCTGGCGATGCGCGCGGCCTTGTCGGCATCGTACGACGTGAACGCTATTTCCATGACATAGCTGCGGCCGAGGAGGCGAACGCTCAGGGCGCGCTTGAACCTCGTCAATACGCGTTGAAGACTTTCGCTTTCCACATTCCAGCCGGGAACGACACGTGCGGCGATCATTTCCACAGTGCCGATCTGAGTGAACTCCGGATCTTCGGCCAGCGAGAGGTTTCGGATGACACCCAGTGCGATCTTTTCCGACTTGACGGTCTGCAACTGGCTTTCGAGGACAGCAATGTCCACGAGCGTCTCGGTTATCGGCTCGCTTTGCGGTGCATGCGGTCGCTTGGGATCCAGGATCAATTCCGCCACCGCGGTGTAGCGCGGCCGCGCCACCGAAAGGTACCCAAGCCCCACAGCGAGGAACAAGGCGAGGCAGAGGAAGATCACCGACTTGTGCCGTCGAACGGGCTGCATCTGAAATTCGACGACCCACTGCTTGTCGACGATCTCCATGGCCCTCGAGCCTTCGTCGGGGACGGTGAGATGCAGCATGACAGGCCCCTGGCTCTATCGAAAACGCGGCCGGCTAGTCGGGGCTTGCCGGGGAAGCCGCGTTCTCCGCGCTGGCAGCGAGGTCATCCCAGATCACCACCTCCACGAGGTCACCCGGCTCGAGCTCGGTGTACTCCTCGGCCTTCATCCGCTCGCGCTTTCCCTGGCTGTCCCGGAAGATCGTCAGCTTCGGACGAAAGCCGTTCCCCGAGCTGCTCGAAAGCTGCGAGCGCAGAATGCCCGCATATGCGAGCTTCCGCTTGACGGTGGCCATCCGCGCCCTGAGCTTGGCTAGCTCGACCTGCGCGCTCTCGAGATCACGAACCAGATCCAGACGTCTCGCATCGGGCAGCTTCTCGACCTGCCGCTGCAGGTCCTGCCCCTGGAGCGACGTTTGCCCCAGCATGGCTTGGGTCTGCAGGAGGCTCGTGGAAGAGAGCAAAGCCATGCGGCGTGCTTCGGTCGCGCGGGTGAACGGAAGCGTTCCTTTCTTGACCAGATCGTTGATCCGGCTCAGCTCATCCAGGTCGGCTTTCGCTCCTTCCTTCTCCTTGCTCGCCTGGTCGATCAGCGTGGAGATCCGCTTGTGCGTCAGATCGATCCCGCTGCGCAGATATGACAGCTGCTTGTTGTAATCGCCCGAGCGCAACCGCAGCTGATCGGCCTCGGCCTTGCGGATGGTGGCAATGAGCGCTTCGTCCGCGGCGCCGTCGGTTTGCAGCTCGCCCGGACCGCGATCGATATCGTTCTTGTTGCCCAGCTCCGCTGCAAGACGCTCGATCAGGGCGGATTGTCTGCTGTAGTCCATCTCGAGCGCGTTGAGCTCGTAACGGAAGTCGAGCGCGTCCATCATCGGATTCGTCATCCGAAACCGCATGATCTCGTAGCCGCCGGCCATGGCGATCGCCTGGTGGACGGTCATTCGCGGCCGGTATGGCTGCTCACCCGGCTTGCTCACGTCGCCGTTCAGGTAGACGGGGCGATACTCGGCGACGACGACGTTGATCTCGTTGGGCGCCACGACGATCGGATGCTCGCCGCCGTCGGGGGTGCGGCGACGGAATACCTTGGTGGGCAGCTCCGCCTGCATTTTCGCGCGCAGCTCGGCGAGCGTGGAACCCGCCACCCGCAGGGGTCCGAGGAGTGGAAAGTGCGCCACCCCGTCGATGTCGACTGCAACCCTTTCCCGCAGATCGGGAACTCCGACCGCCTCGAACTCGAGGACGTCCCCGGCCCCCAGCCGATATTCGGCGTGCGCTGCCAAGCTCAACAGGCATGCGAGAGCGGCCGCGACAAGTTTTCGCACCCGCCTCGAGATCGAGCTCGCGCCGCCCTGGGCCTGTTGCATCACGCTGACCATCAATACTGAACGCAACCGACTATGCCGCCTTGCAAACGCCGCCACGCCAGCCCGGTTCCCGCGGACGTCGCTTGCTGTCCCGTGCCCGTTTACTGACCCCACACGAGAACAGCGACCGCGCACCCCGCGAGAAGGCCAGACGAAAGAATTACTCGAGAGGCCGCCCAGAGAGCGAACGATATCGGGCGAGCCGCATTCATTGGGGACCCGTTGATGAGTACCCATATCCGCGTTCCGAGTTCCGAGTGCCGTGTCACGAGACGAGTGTTCGCGCCATGCGTTGAGCCTGGAACCAGGCAGCAAAGTTGGTACGTGGCGCGAGCCGCCGAGAGTGGACGGGAGGGCGGCGGCCCCGGCGGCGGCCCCCCGGACGGTCGTGATCGGGAACATTCCGATTGCCGCCGTGACCATTGCCGAAGCCGCCGATCGGATGATCGCCGCGGCGCGCCATCGACCGCGCGGTCGGCCGCTCTTCCTCACCTCGGCGAACGGCGAAGTGATCGCGCGATGCATGGACCGGAAAATCCGCTCGCTGTTCTCGGCCGCCGACGAGATCGTAGCCGATGGACAGCCGATGGTCCTGATCTCGAGATTTTTGCGCCGCAACGCGCTGCCGGAGAGAGTGGCTACCACGGACCTGTTCCATCACGTCGCGCGGCGTGCGGTCGACGCAGGACTGAGCTTCTACCTGCTCGGCGCCACCGAGCATGAGAATGCCAAGGCGGTCGCGAATGTAAGAGCCATGTACCCCCGCCTGCGCCTGGCGGGAGCGTGCCAGGGCTATCTCCGGCGCGAGGCACTCGAGACAAAGCTCGCCGAGATCAATGCGCTCGCCCCCGATATTCTCTGGGTCGGCATGGGATGCCCTCGCGAGCAAATGTTCGTGTACGAGCACGCAGACCAGCTGCGTAACGTGGGTGTCATCAAGACTTCCGGTGGACTGTTCAACTTCCTTTCCGGAACAAATCCCCGCGCCCCGCTTTGGATGCAGCAGGCGGGGCTGGAATGGGCTTTCCGGCTCTGGCTCGAGCCACGCCGGCTGGCTCTGCGATATCTGATCACCAACCCGTGTGCGCTCTACCTGATGCTGATGCACTCGCGCTGAAGGATTTGCCGTGCCATCGATCCCCGAGAACGCGGCCAGCGAGCACCATTCATGTGCCTAGAGACGGGGCGGTCGGCGAGTGCCGGTTGTCGGGATGACGAGTCCATCCCCGACATCCGTCGCGAGCAGGAGCTCGACGTGGTCATCATCGGCGCGGGCCTCGGTGGCTCCGCCGCCGCGGTAGCGCTCGGCCGCGCCGGTTACCGCGTCGGATTGATCGATCGATACGCCCACTATCCGCCCGAGTTCCGGGTAGAGAAGCTGGCCGGTGACCAGCTGGACTGGCTGCATCGCCTGGGGCTGATGGACAGCATCGCCGCGGCGTCGACCCGCTTCGAGGAGATACTCAACATCCGTCGCGGGAAGGTGATCGACGTTACCAGGAATTCGCACTACGGCATCTTGTACCAGGACCTCGTCAACGCCGTCCGCGACCAGCTGGACGCCCCAGCCAGGTTGGTCCTGGGCAAGGCAATCCGCGTGCAGACCTCGCCCGATCGTCAGCGCGTGGAATTGTCGGACGGCAGCGAGGTGATTGCGCGGTTGGTCATAGCGGCGACCGGAATGGCGCCCGGCATCTCCCACAGTGTCGGTGTGACGCGCAAAGTGCTTTCCCCGAAGCATTCGATCACGTTCGGCTTCGATCTCAGCCTCGGTGCCGGCGCCGCCCTCGAGCTCCCGGCGTGCACCTATTATGGTGAAACGGCTTCCGATCGCATCGACTACCTCAACATATTTCCGGTCGGGAGCCGGATGCGCGCCAACCTCTTCACCTTCCGCGACGCGCGGGACCCGTGGCTGCGACAGCTGCGGGAGGCACCGGAGACGACGCTGACCGGCGCGCTCCCGGGCCTGCGGCCATTCCTGGGAGACTTCCGGGTGCACGGCAGGGTCCAGAGCTGGAGCATGGATCTCTACGCATTGGAGGGCTATCTCCGCCCCGGTCTCGTGTTCGTAGGCGACGCGTTCCAGACTTCGTGTCCGGCCGCGGGAACCGGCGTGAGCCGGCTGCTGGCCGAGGTTCATCAGCTCTGCATGGTTCACGTCCCGAGCTGGCTTGCGACTCCGGGGATGGAAGTGGCGAAGATTTCCGCGTTCTATGCGGATCCGGTCAAACGGCGGTCGGACCGGCGGGCAAGCCGGCTGTCGAGCTACCGGCGGTCGCTGACGCTCGACACCAGCTGGGCATGGGAAATGCATCGCGGGCATACCTTCCTTCGACGGCGGCTCGTCGGCTGGGTCAGGCGCCTCAAGCATTCGCATTCGAATCATGCAATCGCATTTCCCGGGCGAAGCATGCCGGCAGATGATGCGGGCGCCGCTTCGCCTGCGAGCACGGCGCCGACAATCGAAGCGCTTCGAGCCGGTCAGGAAGCGAGCGGGGTTTGCGGCGGAATGTGAGCACCCTGGCTGTCCGCGCTTTCGGTGGAGGCGACCAAATCCCGGATGAGGCGATCATAGCGCTCCACCATCGCCTCCAGCGAGTACCGCTCCGAGAGCCGTTTGCCTGACGAGGTCAGGGCGTCGCGAAGATCGTGCTCCGCCAGAATGTGGTGAACACCCCGGGCAAAGTCCGCAGCGTCGGATGCCTCCACGAAGAGGGCGCAGGGGCGGCCCTCGAAGGCCAGGACCTCCCGCAGCACGTCGAGGTTGTTGGCGACAATCGGCAAGCCGGCTTGTGCGGCTTCCACGGCGGCCAGTCCGAACGATTCAGCCGAGGACGGAAACACAAACACGTCGAGCGCACGAAGGAAGACTCCTACTCGGTCCGGCGGCAGCTCGCCGAGGAGATGCAGTCGCCCCTCGACCCCGAGCGAGGCTGCCAATCGCAGAAGCTCTGCGCGCGCCGGCCCCTGCCCGACCAAGGCCAATCGCCATTCCGGCTGCAAGGGCAATAGCGCAACGGCGGCACCGAGGTTCTTGCCCGGATGGAGCCTGCCGACGCTGCCCAGCAGCGTGCCGTCGGCAGGCAGGTCGAGCTCCCGGCGGGCGGCGTTGCGGTCGAGGCTCGAGAGCTTCGGCTCGAACCCGTGATCGATCCGAACGACTTTCGCGCGGTACGCAGCGAGGGAGCCCCGGTATTCGTCGGCTATGGTCCGGCAGTTCACCACCATCCGATCGAACAGGCCGGTGATCCCGAACACATGTTCCAGCAACCACGCCAGCCGCGGCGTCAACTTCAGGCTGGTGGTTCGATTGGCGATGACCGCCCTCACGTTGCACAGACGCGCGGCCACCGCCCCTGCGAGATTTCCGTAATGCTGGAAGCATACGACCGCGTCCGGCCGCAACTGCCGCAAGCGGGACAGCAATGTCCGTGCCATGCGTGCGAGATTGAGCAGTCCGTCAACGGGCTCCCGAGCGCAGAAGTGCGTGTTCGGCTGCTCGTCGTAGGCGGAGGTACGGCGATAGAGGAACAGGTGATGCACATCGTAGCCGCGCCTCTCCAAGCCCCTGCCGAGGATCCGGGATATTTCCTGCGCGCCCGCTCCTTCTGCCTGGGTCTGCAGCAGCACGACACGGAGCTTTCGCCGGGGGACGGATCTGTGCCCCGCCGGACTCGACGACGACGCTGATCCCACGGGCTGCTCGTCCGCTTCTGCAACAACGCGACTCATGGGATTGGAGGCGGACACAACCAAAGGCAGCCTGTTGCTGGATCGGGTCTGATCCCCGACCGGCGGTGGAACTACCGGGCCGGCCTCGTGTTCCATATCTGCGGCCGCACGGGCCGCATGCGGCACATGATCAGCGCATGGGCGAAAGCGCATACTCGGCGGAGCGGGTCGCCGAGATAACAAGGTTCCTGGAATGCGCGAGCGACGCGGGCGCGTCTGCTGCGATCACTCCTTTTCAGGCCGCGGGCTGGCTCGAGCCCTGGTTCCGCATCCTTGCACCGGCCAGCGGCACTGAGCCGATGCTCATCGTCGTAAGGGACACAGCAACCGGGCAGATCGCGATGCTGCTCCCGCTGGTGCGTCGACGCGTTCATGGTGTCGCTGTGCTCGAGTTCCCGGATCTGTCGGTCTCGGACTACGCCTTCCCTCTGCTTGGTCCGGCTGCTCCCCGCGACGCAAGGGAGGCGCAAGCGGCCTGGCAGGCTGCCCTGGGCTGCGTGCCGAAAATCGACGTGGTGAGGCTGCACAGGCTGCCCGCCCTCGTTGATGCCCGGGCCAACCCGATCACGTTGCTGTCGGTCAAGGACGCGGGCACCGCTCGCAACATCGTCAAGCTGCCGGGCTCGTGGGAGGCATATCTTGCCTCGCGATCGAGATCGTTTCGCAAGGAGCTTCGAAAGCACAAGCGCCTCCTCGAGGAGATGGGCGCAGGCGAGTGCAGGATCGAGATGTTGACGGACGCGGCCGAGGCCCGGCAGGCGCTCTCGACCCTGGACTGGTTCCAAAGCAACCGCATGGAAGCCCTTGGCACCAGATGCATACTGCACCGGGAGCCCTTCTCGAGCTTCTACCGCGAAGTGGTCCGACAGGGGCTTGGAAGCGGATTTGCGTTGCTGTCAGTCGTGAAGGCCGGCGGGCAAGCTGTTGCGGTCGGCTTCAGCTTGCTCCACCGATCGACCTGCACAACGGTCCGCCTCGCCCACATCGGCGGTGGATGGAACCGCTGCGGCCCCGGCATCATCCTGGCGACCGAGATCATCAAATGGCTGATCGAGAACGGCCTCGATACATTTGATTTCGGCGCCGGCGAGCACGACTACAAGACACGCCTCGGGTGCGAGCTGCAGCCTCTCTACACCTATGAGAAAGCCTTGAGCGCCAGAGGGTATCTGGCGCTGGCCGCCTGGCGCGGCACTAACCTCGTCCGGCAGTCGAGGATCGGCAAGTGCTCATGAACCCCTCGCCGCCGGCAGCACCCGGCTCCGGGCGACATTTGGGGCCCGGTCCGGTCATTACCCCCCGCGCAGCCGTGATGCTGATCATCGGGCTGCAGGCAATCCTTGCCAGCGCCACGTTCAACAGCGAGGTCATCCCTGCCGGCGTTCCCGATGAGATCCAGCAATACCTCGCTCTGCTCGGCTGGCTGCTTCTGATCGCGCTGAGCTACCGGCTGCCGCGCGTGCTGTGGCTCTCGGCAGGACCGGAAACGGTTTCCCTCGTCGCATTTTACGCCTTCGCCGCAAGCTCGATCCTGTGGTCGAACCATTCCCCGGCCAGTCTCCTGAAAGGTCTCGTCCTGGCGATCACCACGTTCGGAGCCTATCGCGTGGCCGTGACCGTGCCCCTGGAAGCAATCGCGAGGAGCACGCTCGCGGGCTATGCGATCCTGGTGATCCTGTGCCTGTTGCTGGCGATCGTCGTTCCCGACATCGGCATCGACCAGGGCTGGATGCACAAGGGCCAGTGGAGGGGCGTGTTCGATTCGAAGCAGTCGTTGGCCGTTTCCGCAGGCATATTGCTCCTCTTTGCGTCGCATTATGCGCTGACGCGGCGGGCCAGGCCTTGGGCTCAACTTGCCTTCTGCGCCGGGCTCGCCGCCATTGCAGCCTCGGGATCCCGTGGCGGCGCGGCGTTTGCCGCCGCAGGAGTTGCAGCTCTGCTGCTCATTCGGCGGTTCAGAGCCGCAGCGGCTGCGAGCGCGTTCGGGCCACTGGTGTTGACGATCCTGGCCCTGCTCATGATCGTCGACTTCGCCCGTTCCGATCGCGACTATCTCACCGTTTTCGACACGGATATCGATCTTACCGAGCGGACGTTCATCTGGCGCCACGCGCTACAGCACTTTACCTCTCCCCTGATCGGTTCGGGCCTGAACAGCTTCTGGTCCGATCCCCGGCTCAGTGACATCTTTCTTCGCCGACACGGGTGGGTCCTCGACAACTTCCACAGCGGCTACATCACCATCCTGATAGAGACAGGGTTCATTGGACTTGCACTCTTCGTCACCGCGCAGCTGTTCCTGGCAATGAAGCTGCTCAGAATTGCACTTACACGCGCCCTCCCCCTCGACGCGTGCGCGCTCATCGTCGCTTACGCCTGGATGATGTTCATCATCAACTTCACGGAGACGCTGTTCCTGCGCTCGACCAATTTCCCCTCGACGTTGCTGCTCGTGCTCATGTTCAAGGCTTGCGTCTTGCTGCCGAGAATGCAGGAAACCGGGCCTGCTCGAGGCGTCCCGACGACCTGGCCGGCGCGGCCGGGCACGGTCTTCGACAAAGGATAGAATCAGTGAGCCGACCCGCATATCGTTCTGGCAAGCGCCGGCAGGATCCGGCATCCGCCCGCTCGCGCGCCCGCAGGCATCTTGCCGCGGCGGGAACCAGCCTCGCCACGGCACTGGTTCTCCTTCTGTCGGTGGGCAGGGCGGCGCTCGCCGACGGCTTCGCCGCCGCGGTCCGCCTGGGGCCCGGCGTGAACATCCTCGGCTATGACGGCATCTGGGAGGGCCACGCCGATTCGCCGTTCAAGGAACGCTATCTCGACTTGATTCGCGAAGCCGGTTTTCGGCACGTCCGGATCAACCTCCACGCCTTCAAGTACATGGATTCCAGCGGCGACCTGAATCCGCTGGTCGTCGCTCGATTGGATCGCGTCATCGATCGGGTGATCGCGCACGATCTCGTACCGGTGCTGGACGAGCACGATTTCCACTTCTGTCAGAGCAATCCTGCCGGTTGTGATGCCAGGCTGTCTGCTTTCTGGGGACAGATGTCACGCCACTATTCAGGCAAAGCTCCCTCAATGCTGTTCGAGCTGCTCAACGAGCCGGGCGGATCAATGACCGCGGCTTCGTGGAACGACCTCGCGCAGCGGCTGCTCGGGAGGATAAGAGAGGTCGACCCGGCTCGTACCGTGATCGTTGCGGCGCTCAACACCGAAAGTCCAACCGAGCTCGACAAGCTCGTCCTGCCGGCTTCCGATCGAAACGTGATACTCACATTCCATTACTACAAGCCGTTCAAGTTCACGCATCAGGGGGCGCCTTGGTCGCAGAAAATGTCGAACGTGCGCAATGTCGTCTGGGGGGATGACGCGGACAAGCAGCAGCTCCGGACCGATTTCGATCGGATCGAAGAGATCGCCCGCCAACAGGGGCGCCCGGTCTATCTCGGCGAGTTCGGAGTGCTGGAGACCGCCGATATCAACTCGCGCACGTCGTATCTCTCCTGGATCACGCAGGAAGCCAACGGTCGTCGTTGGCCGTGGGCATACTGGCAGTTCGACCACGACTTTGCGCTGTTCGACACGAGCAAGGAGCGATGGGTATCGCCCGTGCTGAAGGCCCTGAAGATGCATCCCGGGTGAGGCGAAGCCTGGCTTCACCACATGCCCAGGGTCACCATCGCACCTCTGCTCAAGAACGTGCTCATCGGCAGTGCGGCTGCATTCCTCTGCAAGCTCTTCGCGTCGGCCCTGGGGTTCGCCATGTTCGCCTTGTCGTCGCGAGCCATGGATCAGTCGTCGTTCGGTTCGCTGGCCATCTATTTCAATGCCCTCGCGTTCATCTCGGTTGCCGCGCTTGCCGGCCAGGAAACACTGGTCATACGCTCGTGGGACGAATATCGGGTCTCCGGCCGCCCCGCACTTGCCCGCGGTGTTCTCGGCTTCAGCGCCGGCGTATCGCTCTCCGGAACGCTGAGCTTCGCGCTCGCGACGGGAGTGCTGTGGGCAGCATGGGACCGCACGGCACCCGCTGCCCTCATCGCTTCAGGCTGCGCGTTTCTGCTCCTCAACGGGCTGCTGCAGTTCACCAGCCAGCTCGCCCGCGTCGTGGTCGACTTGGTGCGTTCCGAGCTCGTGCGGGAGCTGTCCTGGCGCCTGCTCGCCGTCGCCGTGATCTGCTTTTACTGGTGGAGGGGGCTCGAATTCGGCGCCACCCAATTTTTCTCGATCTGCGCGATCGCGCTTTCACTCGCGATCACGGTCCAGGTTTGGCAGATCTGGAGCTGCCTGCCCGCATCCGTCCGACATGCCAGGCCGGAACATCAGCGCCTCGCCTGGTCCGTTCGCTCGTTCAAGATGTGGATCGCGGTGCTGCTGGACGTGGCCAGTCAGTATCTCGAAGTGGTGTTTGTCGGCTTTGTGCTCGGGCCCGGCTCGGCCGCTTTTTATTTCGTGATCACTCGGATCACGAGCATCTTCGCCATGATCAGCGCAGGGGTCAGCATCTATGCCAGCTCGCGGATCAGCGCCCTTTATTATTCCAGCGCCAGGCCCGAGCTTCAGCAGGTGCTTCGTGCGCTGGCCATAATCAACCTGATCGTAAGCGGGTGTGCGCTGTTGATCATCATCGTGGCCGGAAAGGTGTTGCTGTGGTTTTTTGGTCCCGGCTATGTCTCCGCCTACGAGTATCTCATGGTCATGGGTCTTGGAGCGGCTGCCGGCACCCTGGCGGGCCCGGCGAGGCATGTGCTGCTGCTCACCGGGCACGAAGGCGTCTATGCGGCCATCATGGGCCCCGCGCTCGTCGTGCGCATGCTGCTGATCACGGTTCTGGGACTCATGTTCGGGCTCGGCGGGACGGTGGTCGGCTGGAGCCTTTCGACGGTGCTCATGACCGTCGCATTGATCGTGGGTTCCCGCCGTCTGGTCGGCGTGGACCCTTCCCTCGCCTTCGCGATCTGGCAGCCAAACCCGGGCCTGGATCGGCCTCAAGGTGGAAGCCTGGTCGACGAAGCTCCGCGGTGACCTGCGGTCGAGCTCTCTCTCTCTCTCTCAATCGAGCCTGATGCCGAGGCGTCTTACCACCGGCTCCCATTTGGCCCGCTCCGCTTCGACAAAGGCGGCGAACTCCTCCGAGCTCGAAGGCGACGGCACCGCGTCCTGGGTGTCGAACTGCTTCTTCAGCTCCTCGGAGCGCAGGGTGCCGATCGCCGCCTTGCGCAGCCTGTCTTCCGCCTCGCGGGGCAGCCCAGCCGGCGCGATCAGCCCGTACCAGTTGTCCGACAGCACGGTCGCGAAGCCCGTCTCGGCCGTCGTCGGCACGTCGGGCAGGGCATTGCTGCGCGTCGTCGAGGTGACTGCGAGCGCCCGGACCGCGCCGGAGCGGATATGCGGCAGCAGCACGGTGCTGTCGAGCACGACCATCTGGACATGGCCGCCGAGCAGATCATTCACGGCGGGAGCCGCCCCGCGATAGGGCACGTGCACGAGGTCGATATCCGCTGCGATCTTGAGCAGCTCGACGGCGAGATGGGTGAAGGTTCCCGTGCCCGACGAGGCGAAGCTGATCTTGCGCGGATTGGCTCTGGCGTAGGCGACCAGCTCCGCCAGCGTCCTTGCCGGCACCGAAGGATGCACCACGAGCACCTCGCGAACCCGCGCCATCAACGTCAACAGGGTCAAGTCCTTCCCCCAGTCGAAGGGAAACCTGGCCGTCATGAACGGTATGGCAGAGAGCACGGACCCGCTGGTCAACCCGATCGTGTAGCCGTCGGGCGGGCTCTTGGCGACCGAGTCGACCCCGGTCACGCCGCCCGCTCCGGTGCGATTTTCGAGGACGACCTGTTGCCCGAGCTCGTTGCCGAGCCCATGCGCGAGGACGCGCGAGAAGAAGTCGGATGGCCCCCCGGCCGGAAACGGCACGACGAACCTGATGGGCCGTGCAGGATAATCCTGCGCCAGTGCCGACTGGAGATTCGCGGTTGCTCCCCACAGCAGCGCGGCCGGCACGGCGAGCAGCCCGCAAATGAAGGCCCGGCGTTTCATTATCTTCACCTCCACGGCAGATCCGGCCGGGGCATCCATTGCAGCATGCGTTGCCGCCGTTGCAGCGAGACCGGTCACCTCACCGCTCCAGCTCGGCGGCACATCGGCGCCGGCCAGGCTCGCTCTCCATAACGCAACCGCGCTCGCCCGGCCAGCCTGCGGACCCGCGCTATTTGACTTGCCGAAACGACCATACTGGCATGAAATGATGCGGTTTACGCTTGCAGGAAAACGGCAACACGGAGCAGACAATGACCTCGATCATGAGGGGCGCTGCGCTGGCGCTGGCGCTCGCGGCGACGCCCGCCGCCGCGCAGGGAACCAAGGTCGCCATCGGCATTTCGGGATGGACCGGCTTTGCCCCGCTGACGCTCGCCAAGGAGGCGGGAATCTTCGCCAGGAACGGCCTCGACGTGACGATGAAGAAGATACCCCAGGCGAGCCGGCATCTCGCAATCGCCTCGAACGACATCCAATGCGCGGCGACCACGGTCGAGACCTGGATCGTATGGAACGCCAACGGCATCGCCACCACCGAAATCTTCCAGATGGACAAGTCGTACGGCGCCGACGGCATGGTGGCGCGCAGCAGCATCGCCTCGATCAAGGACGTGAAGGGCAAGACGGTGGCCGCCTCGGCACCGGGCACCGCGCCTTATTTCACCCTCGCCTGGTTCCTGAAGAAGAATGGCCTGGGCGTGAAGGACGTCACCGTCGTCACCATGGAGCCGGGGCCGGCGGCGCAGGCTTTCATCGCCGGGCAGAACGATGCCGCCATGACCTACGAGCCCTATCTCTCCGCCGTGCGCGAGAAGCCGGAAGCCGGCAGGATCATCGCCACCACCCTCGATTATCCGATGGTGATGGACACCTTCGGCTGCGTGCCGAAGTTCATCGCCGAGAACGACGCGGCGGTGAAGGCGCTGGTCAAGAGCTATTTCGAGGCGATCGACATGATCAAAACCGATCAGAAGAAGGCTTACGAGATCATGGGCGGCGATGTGAAGCAGTCGGGCGAGCAGTTCGGCAATTCGGCGAAGTATCTGCGCTGGCAGGACCGGGCCGCCAACAAGGCGTTCTTCACGGGCGAATTCCCGGCTTTCAACAAGGAGGCCGCCGAGCTCCTGCGCGAAATCGGGGTGATCAAGCAGATTCCGGATCTGAGCAAGCTCGCCGACACGCGGTTCATTCAGTAGCCGGATGGAGTGGAGCGGAATGCGGGGGCGGCGGCCCGCAGGGCGGAGCCGCCCGGGATCCCTGGCCGCGCAGAGGTTGCGCAACTTCCTGCCGGCGGTGAAGGCGGGCGGGACATGAGGCCGCTGGCGCCCATTTCCAACGCTGCGCGCGTCGCGCTCGGTATACTTTTCTTCGTGCTCTTCTTTGCCGCCTGGAGCTACGCCACGCTCGGCGGCCATGTCTCGAAGACGTTTCTGGCCGACCCCCTCACGATGCTGGAGGAGGGCTACAATCTGCTCGCTCACCACGGCTTCATCCGCGACATCGCCGTCACCATCTGGCGCGTCGTCGGCGGCTTCGTGCTGGCGGCGCTGGCAGCAGTCCCAGTCGGCATCCTGATGGGCGCCTACAAGCCGATCGAGGCGTTCCTGGAGCCTTTCGTCTCGTTCGCCCGCTACCTGCCGGCTTCCGCTTTCATCCCGCTGCTGATCCTGTGGGCCGGGCTCGGTGAGCTGCAGAAGCTTCTCGTGATCTTCATCGGGTCGGTGTTCCAGATCGTGCTGATGGTCGCGGTCACCGTCGCCGGCGTCCGGCGCGATCTGGTCGAGGCGGCACTCACGCTCGGTGCCCGCGACCGCGGCATTCTGGCTCGGGTGCTCATTCCGGCCTCGGCGCCGGAGATCGCCGAGACGCTGCGGCTCGTGCTCGGATGGGCCTGGACCTATGTGATCGTCGCCGAGCTGATCGGCTCCTCCTCCGGCATCGGGCACATGATCACCGACAGCCAGGTGCTGCTCGCCACCGGGCAGATCATCTTCGGCATCATCGTCATCGGCGTGATCGGGCTGATTTCGGATTTCCTGTTCAAGTGGGGAAACCGGCGGCTGTTTCCCTGGAGCCTGGCGTGACCAGGCTCGTCATCGAGCGGGTCTCCCGGGTGTTTCCCGGGGTCCGCCGCGGCAAGCCGACGAGCGCATTGGAGCCGATCGAGCTTATGGTCGGCGACAACGATTTCGTCACCATTCTCGGGCCGTCGGGTTGCGGCAAGTCGACGTTGCTGCGGCTCGTCGCCGGGCTCGATCGGCCGAGCTCGGGCCGCATCCTGCTCGACGGCGCGGCCGTCACCGGCCCCGGCCCGAACCGCGGGATGGTCTTCCAGTCCTACACCCTGTTTCCCTGGCTCTCGGTCGCCGACAACATCGCCTTCGGCCTGCGCGAGAAAGGGGTGCCGGCGGCGCAGCGGGCAAGGGTGGTGCAGGAATGGCTCGCGCGCGTCGCCCTCACCGGCTTCGAGCATCATTATCCCAAGCAGCTGTCGGGGGGCATGCAGCAGCGCACGGCAATCGCCCGCGCGCTCGCCAACGACCCGGCAATCCTGCTGCTGGACGAGCCGTTCGGCGCGCTCGACAACCAGACGCGGGCGCTGATGCAGGAGCTCTTGCTGAGGATCTGGGAGCGCGAGCGCAAGACCGTGCTGTTCGTGACCCACGACATCGAGGAAGCGATTTTTCTCGCGTCGCGGGTGGTGGTGATGACGGCCCGACCCGGGCGGATCAAGGTCGAGGTCGCGATCGAGCTGCCGCATCCGCGGCATTACACGATCAAGACCAGTCCGGAATTCTCGGCGCTCAAGGCGCGGCTGACCGAGGAGATTCGCGCCGAGGCGCAACGCGCCGCCGACGCTGCCGGGAGCTAGAGCAGCTTCCGACCGAATGAATGAACATTCGTCATGGCCGGGCTCGTCCCAGGGCACGAGGCCGGCCATGACCGTCCGAAAGGCAAGGAGGAAGCGTCATGCCCAAGACCCCGAACTACTTCGCCGGCAAGACGATCATCATCTCCGGCGCCGCGAGCGGCATCGGCCGGGCGACCGCGCTGATCTTCGCTCGCGAGGGTGCCAACGTCGTCTGCGCCGATGTCGACGAAGATGGCGCGGGGCAAACCGCGGAACGGGCGATGCAGCACGGGGCGAAGGCGCTGCCGCTCAAGGCCGACGTCACATCGCGGGCGCAAGTCGACGACATGGTGCGGCAGGCAGTCGAGAGTTTCGGCACCGTTCAGTTCCAGTTCAACTCGGCCGGCGCGGCGCTGCGCCGCTCGAAGTTCCTCGAGATCGACGACGCCCTGCTCGACGACACCTTCGCCCTCAATGTGAAGGGCGTGTTCCACTGCATGCAGGCGATCCTGCCGCACATGCAGGCGAACGGCCACGGCGTGATCGTCAACATGGCGAGCATGGCGCACCGGCGCGGCGGCCCGGGAAGCTCGGTGCACTACGCCGCCGCCAAGGGAGCCGTGGTCAGCATGACCCTGGGGGTCGGGCGCGAGTTCGCCGGGCGCGGGATCCGCTGCCTGTCGATCTCGCCGGGCCCGATCCGGACCCCGTTCCAGGCGGCGGCGCAAACCTCGCCGGAGCTGATGCGGCGGTTCCTCGACGACGTGCCGATGAAGCGCTTCGGCGAGCCCGAGGAGATCGGTGAGCTGGTCCTGTTCATGTGCTCGGACGCGTGCCCGTTCATGACCGCCGAGACCGTCTACGTGAACGGCGGCGGCGGCTGGCGGTAGCTGGGCAAAATCGTGCTCCGCAAGCTCTGCACGCACGACCCGGGTGCGCCGCGATTTTCCCCACCGCCGGTCATTGCGTGCGATGGTGGGCAAACGCGCCAGAGAATCACGATGCCATCACGTTTTTTGGCTCGCGTGTTTGCCCACCCTACCGCTGCGCGAGGCTCGGCAGCTTGAGCCCGTGCCGGCGCGCGCAGGCGATCGCCTCCTCGTAGCCGGCATCGGCGTGGCGCATGACGCCGGAGGCGGGGTCGTTCCACAGCACGCGCTCGATCCGCCGCGCCGCCTCCGGGGTGCCGTCGCACACCACCACCATTCCCGCGTGCTGCGAGTATCCGATGCCGACGCCGCCGCCGTGGTGGAACGACACCCAGGTGGCGCCGGAAGCGCAATTGAGGAGCGCGTTGAGCAGCGGCCAGTCGGACACCGCATCGGAGCCGTCCCTCATCGCTTCCGTCTCGCGATTGGGGCTGGCCACAGACCCCGAATCGAGATGATCGCGGCCGATCACGATCGGCGCCGCGAGCTCGCCGCTCGCCACCATCGCGTTGAAGGCAAGCCCCAGCCGGTGGCGGTCGCCGAGCCCGACCCAGCAGATGCGCGCCGGCAGCCCCTGAAACCTGATGCGTGACCTCGCCATGTCGAGCCAGTTGTGCAGGTGGGCATCGTCGGGCATCAGCTCCTTCACCTTGGCATCGGTGCGGAAGATGTCCTCCGCCTCGCCCGACAATGCAGCCCAGCGGAACGGCCCGATGCCGCGGCAGAACAGCGGCCGGATATAGGCCGGCACGAATCCGGGAAAATCGAACGCGTCGGCGACCCCCATCTCCTTCGCCATCTGGCGGATGTTGTTGCCGTAATCGACGGTGGGCACGCCGCGATGACAGAAGTCGAGCATGGCGCGCACATGCGTGGCCATCGATTGCTTGGCCGCGCGCTCGACCGCCTTGGGCTCGCGCTCGCGCCGTGCCTCCCACTCGCCGAGGCTCCAGCCGGCCGGCAGATAGCCGTTGATCGGGTCATGCGCCGAGGTCTGGTCGGTCACCGCATCGGGCTTGATGCCCCGCCGCACCAGCTCCGGCACCATCTCGGCGGCATTGCCGAGCACGCCGATCGAGAGCGGCTTGCGTTCGCGGCAAGCGCGCTCGAGCATCGCCAGCGCCTCGTCGAGATCCCGCGCCTGCGCATCGAGGTATCCGCTCTTGCGCCGCATCTCGATCCGCGAAGGCTGGCATTCGATTGCCAGGAGCGAGGCGCCCGCCATCGTCGCGGCCAGCGGCTGCGCGCCGCCCATGCCGCCGAGCCCGGCGGTGAGAATCCATCTGCCCTTGAGATTGCCGCCATAGTGGCGCCGGCCGAGCTCGGCGAAGGTCTCGTAGGTCCCCTGCACGATCCCCTGCGAGCCGATATAGATCCACGAGCCGGCGGTCATCTGCCCGTACATCATCAAGCCCTTGCGATCGAGCTCGTTGAAGTGATCGAGCGTCGCCCAGTGCGGCACCAGGTTGGAGTTGGCGATCAGCACGCGGGGCGCGTCGGCATGGGTGCGAAAGACGCCGACCGGCTTGCCCGACTGCACGCACAGCGTCTCGTCGGCTTCGAGCCCCCGCAGGGCCACGACCATCCGATCGAAGCTTTCCCAGTCGCGCGCGGCGCGACCAATGCCGCCATAGACCACGAGCTCCTGCGGCTTCTCGGCCACCTCGGGATCGAGGTTGTTCATCAGCATGCGCAGCGGCGCTTCCGTGAGCCAGCTTCGAGCGGAAAGCCGTGGGCCGCGCGGCGCGCGGATTACGCGGGCATTGTCGAGGCGTGTCGGCATCGGCTTTCCCTCAGCAGCGGAAGAACGAGGCGTTCGGTCACGGGCGGGCTCCGGCAAAACCCGGCAGGTCCACACCCGCCGCGGCGGCGACGCCGCCCGAACCCACGAGCTCGCTCGCGGCGGCAATGTCGGGGGCGAGATAGCGATCCGCTTCGAGCTTCGGCACCCGCTCGCGCAGCCTGGCATGCACCTGCTCGAGCGGCGCGCTCGATGTCAGCGGCCGATGGAACTCGCAGCCTTGCGCCGCCGCGAGGAGCTCGATTGCGACGATGTGGGCGGCGTTTTCCGCCATGGCGGCGAGCCGCCGGGCGGCATGCGCGGACATCGAGACGTGGTCCTCCTGGTTGGCGGAGGTCGGAATGGAATCGATGCTGGCGGGATGGGCGCGCTGCTTGTTCTCGGCAACCAGCGCCGCCGCCGTCACCTGCGCGAGCATGAAGCCGGAATTGATGCCGGGCTGCGGCGACAGAAAGGCCGGGAGGCGGGACAGCGCCGGGTCGATCAACATCGCGACCCGCCGCTCGGCAAGCGAGCCGATCTCGCAAACGCCGATCGCCAGCATGTCGGCGGCGAACGCCACCGGCTCGCCGTGGAAGTTGCCGCCCGAGAGCGCGATGTCCTCGACGATCAACGGGTTGTCGGTGACGCCGTTCGCCTCCGTCTCCAGCGTTGCCGCCGCCTGACGGGCGAGATCGAGGACCGCGCCCATCACCTGCGGCTGGCAGCGCAGGCAATAGGGGTCCTGCACACGGTCGTCGTCGACGAGATGGGAGGCGCGGATCGCGCTTTCCGCCATGAGAGCGCGCAGGGCCGCGGCCACCTCGCGCTGCCCGCGATGACCGCGCAGCGCATGGATGCGCGGGTCGAACGGGGTGTCGGAGCCCTTGGCGGCTTCCGTCGCGAGCGCCCCGGTCACCAACGCTGCCTGGAATACGCGCTCGATGGCGAACAAGGCGGCCAGCGCCTCCGCGGTCGAGAACTGGGTGCCGTTGAGCAGCGCCAGCCCCTCCTTCGGCCCGAGCACGACCGGCGCAAGCCCCGCGCGCGCCAATGCGGTCGCCGCCGGCATGCGCTCGCCGCCAAGCTGCGCTTCGCCGAAGCCGAGCATGGCCACCGCCATGTGCGCAAGCGGCGCCAGGTCGCCCGAGGCGCCGGCCGAGCCCTGGCTCGGAACGATGGGGATCACCTCGCGCGCCAGCATGGCTTCCAGCATCTCGACCGTTTGCCGGCGGATGCCGGAAGCCCCGCGTCCCAGGCTCGCGAGCTTCAACGCCATCATCAGCCGGACCTGCCGCATCGGCTCGCCGACGCCCGCGGCATGCGAGAGCACCAGGTTGCGCTGCAGTGCCGCGAGCTCGCCGGCCGGAATGTGGAGACTGGCGAGCTTTCCGAAGCCGGTGTTGACCCCGTAGGCCGGTCGCCCGCTCGCGACGATGGCATCGACCGCCCGCGCGCTCCGCTCGATTGCGGACCAGGCGCCGCGATCGAGCCGGGCCCCCGCGCCATCGGCGATGGCGCGCCACTCCGCAAGCCCGACCTGTCCCGGGGTCAGGGTGAGCACGCGGTCAGTCATGAGCGCCTCTGTGCACCCGCGCGTGCAGCGGATTGAATCCGAGCCGAAAGACCAGCTGTGCCGGGCGCTCGATATCCCAGATGGCGAGGTCGCAGCTTTTCCCGCGCTCGAGCGTGCCCCTCTCGGTGCCCCGGCCGAGCGCGCGTGCGGCTTCGCGCGTCACCCCGGCGATCACCTCCTCGACCGTGAGGCGAAACAGGGTAGCCGCCATGTTCATGACCAGCAGCAGCGAGGTGATGGGCGAGGTGCCGGGATTGCTGTCGGTCGCAATGGCCATGGGCACCTGGTGCTGGCGGAAGGCGGCGACGGGGGGCAGCTGGCTCTCCCGCAGCACGTAGAACGCTCCCGGCAGGAGGACGGCGACCGTGCCGGCGCGCGACATCGCGGCCACGCCCTCCGCATCGGTGTATTCGAGGTGATCGGCGGAGAGGGCGCCATGCTCGGCGGCGAGCCTGGCTCCATGCAGATTGCTGAGCTGGTCGGCGTGAAGCTTCACCGGCAACCCGACAGCCCGCGCGGCGGCGAGCACCCGCGCGGCTTGCGCCGGCGAGAACGCTATCCGCTCGCAGAATGCGTCGACCGCATCGGCGAGGCGGTCGCGCGCCAGCCCCGGAATGGCCGCGCAGACCTCGTCGATGTAGCGCTCGCTGTCGCCGTTCGCCTCGGGCGGCAGGGCATGCGCGCCGAGAAAGCTCGTCACCACCGCGACCCGGCGCTCCTCGCCGAGCCGGCGGGCGGCGCGGAGCATCCGCACCTCGGCATCTCGATCGAGCCCGTAGCCCGATTTGATCTCTGCAGCGGTGACGCCTTCTGCCAGCAGCCGATCGAGCCGCGGCAGCGCCGCAGCGACGAGCTCGTCCTCGCTCGCCGCCCGTGTCGCCTTGACGGTGGACAGGATGCCGCCGCCCGCGCGCGCTATGTCTTCATAGGAAGCTCCGGCAAGGCGCAGCTCGAACTCGTGCGCCCGATCGCCGGCATAGACCAGGTGGGTATGGCAATCGATCAGCCCAGGCGTGATCCAGCGGCCGTCGAGACGGAAGCGATCGGCCGCATCCCAATCGCTCGGCAGGTCTCGCATGGAGCCCACGAAGGCGATGCGTCCGTCCATTGCGGCAACCGCGCCCGGCTCCATGATCCCGAGTCCCGGCTTCCCGGCGACCAGCGTCGCCAGACGCCCATCGAGCCAGATCGCATCGAACCGCACGGTCAATCGGAGCCTCCGCAGCCCGCACGCATCCATAGCGTGTCGGCGCGCCAAGGGCGAAATGCAGGACCGCCGCGCAACGGAGATCCCGGATCACGCCGTCGTGCCGCAGGCCGCGATGGCTCCGCCCGGGCTACATGATCTGCGCGAGCTGCGCCTGGTGTCGAGCGCATGCTAGAGCGGTGCGACCGGAGACATGAATTGGCACGCCACCTGTTTTTCCACCACGCGTTGCTGCCGTCCGGCTGGGCGCGCGACGTTCGGATGACGATCGCAGACGGTATCATCGTCGAGCTCGAGCAGGGAGCCTCGAGCGAAGGGGCCGAGCAGGTCACCGGCATCGCGGTGCCGGGCCTGCCAAATCTCCACTCCCACGCGTTTCAGCGCGGGATGGCCGGATTGGCGGAGCGGCGCGGACGCAAAGCCGACAGCTTCTGGACCTGGCGCGAGGTGATGTACCAGTTCATCGACCGACTGACGCCGGACCACGTCGAGGCGATATCCGCCTTCGCTTATATGGAGATGCTGGAGGCAGGGTTCACGACGGTCGGTGAATTTCATTACCTGCACCACGATATCGATGGTCGGCCTTACGCCGACATCGGCGAGATGGCGCAGCGCATCGCCGCCGCCGCATCGGAAACGGGGATCGGCCTGACCTTGTTGCCGTCGTTCTATGCCCATGGCGGCTTCGGCGGCGCCCCGCCCACCGCCGGGCAGCGCCGTTTCCTCAATGAGCCTGATCGATACCTCCGGCTCATTGAGCGAGCGCGGGAAATCGTAGCCGTGCTGCCGACGGCATGCGTCGGATGTGCTCCGCATTCGCTGCGGGCGGTGACGCCGGAAGCCCTGCATCTGCTTTGTCAGGCGATGCCGGAAGGGCCTATTCACATTCATGCCGCCGAGCAGGTCCAGGAGGTGGAGGCGTCTGTCGCCACCCTCGGGCAGCGCCCGGTAGAGTGGCTCGTGGACAACGCCGGCCTGGATGAGCGCTGGTGCGTGGTGCATGCAACCCACACGACCGAGCAGGAGATAGCCGCCCTGGCGGCCACCAAGGCTGTCGTCGGCCTTTGCCCGCTGACCGAGGCGTCGCTCGGGGACGGCATCTTCAACGGTGCTCAATACCTGGCGAGGCGCGGCCGGTTCGGCATCGGCAGCGATTCCAACATTCAGATCGATGCCGGCGCGGAGCTGCGACAGCTGGAATACGCGCAGCGCCTGTCCCGGCGCGCCCGCAACGTGATGACTTCCCGGGAGGGCGAGTCGAACGGGCGGCGCCTGCTCGACGAGGCGCTTGCCGGTGGTGCCCAGGCGCTGGCGCAGCCGGTCGGTGCGTTGACCAGGAATTCGCGCGCCGACATCGTGCTGCTCGATGCCGATCACCCGGATCTTGGCGCGCGCCATGAGGACCAATGGCTCGATGCCTGGATCTTCGTTGCCGGACGCGCCGCGGTTCGATCCGTGCTGATGGGCGGCGCGGTCGTGGTCGACGGCGGCCGCCACCGGTTACGGCAGCGGATCGAAACACGCTATCGGAAAGCGGTTGTCGACCTCGTCGCCTAGAAGAAGCCGAGGCCCCGACGGGGTGCTCGAGAAAACCCGGATCTTCGCCAGTTGACCGTGCGATCATGGCGACGACCGCAGCCGTTGGCACCCGTCACGGATGCGTGTTAGTCTTCAAACACTTGGCTGCTGGCGGCCGAGCCTCCGATTGCGGCGGCTCGAGGCAAGGGAAAGGGTTCGGACATGGCGAAGGAACCTATCGGGTCGGCCCGGATCGACACGAACGAAGCGGCTGCGGCGAAAGAGCCCGACACCCCGCAGGCGGATCGGGACGAGATCGCATCGCAAATGGTCGATCGTTATGCGCTGTGGAGCGGGGCTGCCGGGCTTATTCCGCTTCCGCTGGTCGACGTGGCGACGGTGGGCGGTGTCCAGATTCAGATGCTGCGCAAGCTCGCGGAGCTCTACGGCGTCTCGTTCTCCGAGGACCTGGGCAAGGCCGTGCTGGCGAGCCTGGTCGGCTCGATGATTCCGGCGACCAGCAGCCTGGGCATCGCCAGCGTGCTCAAGGTCGTGCCGCTGATCGGAACCCCGATCGCCTGGATGACCATGCCGGCTCTCTCGGCCGGTGCCACTTACGCCATCGGCAAGGTGTTCATCCGGCATTTTGCGACAGGCGGGACGTTGCTCGACTTCAATCCTCCCGATTATCGGGAGTTTCTCAAGGCGCAGCGCGAGAAGTGGAGCCGACGCTCGGCGATCTCCACGCGGGCCCCCACCTCGCAAGACAGCCCGACCACGACGCCGCATTGACCGGCAGCTCCAGCCGCCGGTGCGGGGTCTGCAACGGCCCTAGTATCTCGACACAATGATTTTGATCGTTTGAATTGGCATTGCGGTCATGGCCGGCCTCGTGCCGGCCATCTCGATCCTGAATCGGGATCGCCGGGACAAGCCCGGCGATGACAGCGACAAGGCGTGGCGCTGCCCTAGGCGCGCGCACGAATGAACGCCAGGGCTACGAGATGCGTCGAGACGCAGAAGCGCAGCTCGACCACGCGACTGTTGCGCAGACGGGCGGTGCGATCGGCGAGGCTTACTTCCACCTCGTGATGCTCGAGGAAGGTCCGGTCGAGCGGGTAGACCGCCTTGTACACTGCCTCCTTGGCGACGAACAGCAGCCGGCCCTGGTACGGATCCGCGGCAACAGACCCCCGCTCCTGGGGTGTCGTCACCATGTCCAGCAGCTCGGGCGGCAGGGCTTCCGCCGGCTCGACGTCGATTCCGAGGGCACCGACGGCGCCCTGCCTCGCTACCGCGGCCACTGCAACGGCGGAGTCGTGGGCAAGCGAGCCTATGACCCCCGCCGGCCAGGCCGGCGGCCCCGCACGCGTTCTCGGCACAGGGCATCCCGGATGCCCGAGCTGCGCCAAGAGCGAGCGGGCGACGATCCGGGCGGCGCCGCTCGCCCGCCGCACCTTGTCGATGCTCCGGGTGAAGGCCTCCGCCTCTTCCGGCAGCAACGCAAGCTCGTCGCCGGACGCGATCAGACGATGACCGATCAGCACCCCCGGCACGGCTATGGCCGCAAGCTCCGACTGCAGGACGGGATCGGTCGAGCCGCCACAACTCATGGCGCAACCGCCGGCGTCGTCCCTCCCCGCTACACGGTCCGCTACGCGGGGAGGGATTGGAGCGGCAGCGCGCTGCGGTGGGACGCGGGGCGCGGCGATATCTCCTACTGGCCGCGCGCGCCCGCGGCGCAGGCCTTCTTCAGCCCTGCGCGGCAATCAGGTTTCCGCCTCGCACTTCTTCATGAAGCTCGTCTTGGCGGCGCCGGACAGCTTCTTGCCCTCGCTGCTCACCGCGCGAGTTGCGCAGCACTTCCTGATCGCGCTCGTCCGCGCCGCTCCGGCAAGCGCCTTGCCGTCCTTGCTCATGGCCTGGCTCGCGCACGAGGGGCCCTGCGCCGCGGCCGGCGCAAAGGCGAAGATCGACAGCACCAATGCTAGAAAGACAGCTTTCATGGTCATCTCCTTTCGAGGCCAGCTCCTCGTTCACACGTCATGGCTGCGCTTGTCCCGGCCGGCTCGACATGCAAGTCACGCGGGCAGTCGGGCGGTCCCGGTTCCGGATCGCGACGAGCTCCCTTGCAGCATCATCATACAGCAATGCTTGGAAATCGGCAGGGCCATTCTCCGGATGGCTCCTCTGCACGAGCGTGCCGACGGGAGCGGCCGCTGCCAAGCGGTATCGAGCGGCAGCGCGCAGCGGCAGCAACAAGAGGCCGCGGCTGCCGGGGTCGCTCAGCGTTTCAGCGGCAGATCGTCGGAGTGCTCCGCCGCGAGATCCTCGTCGATGGCCGGTGAAGCCACTTGCGGCGGCTCCTTGAGATCGGCCGCCTCCCCCGGCTTGCCGATCAGCGCGAGCGCCGCGCGCAGCTGCCCGCCGCTGCGGTGAAGCACGTCCATCGCCTCCTCGGGGCTGCAGCCGCTCAGCAGCAGCGCGGCGATCTTCAGGTTGCCGTCGGCGGCGCTCAGCGCCTCTCGAATGGCCTCGGGCGGCCGCCCGGTCAGCCGGAGCAGGATGTTTTCACTGCGCCGCACCAGCTTTTCGTTCACCGCCTGCAGGTCGACCATCAGCCCTTCATAGACCCGCCCGAGCAGGATCATCACCAGCGACGAGAGGACGGTCAGCACGATCCGCTGCGCGGTGCCGGCCTTCATCCGCGTCGAGCCGGCGATCGGCTCGGTGCCGGTATCGAGCTCGATCGGATGGTCCGCCTCCGCGAGAAGCGGCGTGCCGGGATTGTTGGCGATACCGATGGTGAGCGCCCCGCGCTCCTTGGCTTCGCGCAGGCAGGCGACGGTGAACGGGGTAGTGCCGCTGGCCGCCACCGCGATCAGCACGTCGTTCTCCCCGATGCCGTTGCGCCGCACCAGGGCGCGCGCCTGCTCGACCTCGTCCTCGGCTCCTTCGACGGGGTGCAGCAATGCATCCCGGCCGCCGGCCATCAGCAGCAGGAGCCGTTCGCCCGGCCAGCTGAAGGTAGGCATCAGCTCGGCGCCGTCCTGCACCGCCAGCCGCCCCGAGGTGCCAGCCCCGGCATAGACAAGCCGGCCGCCCCGCCGGAGGCGGGCTTCGGTCGCCAGCGCCGCCCGTTCCACCGCCGGCCGCGCGGCCCGGACGGCCGCTACCGCCGCGAACTGTCCCTCGATCATCGCATCGAGGATGTCGGCAGGGTCCCAGACGTCGATCCCGGAATAGCGTGGGCTGGGGCGTTCTGTTTCCATGATCGGCGGTATTCCAACCGGTAGAGACAACTCACGCGATCCAAAATCGTTCTTGGGCGTTTTCCAACCGGGACCCGCGGACGAGGGAGGCACGATTGGAGAGAGATGCCCTTCTACTCGGGGTCGACGGTGGAGGCACGCGCTGCCGGGCGCGGCTGTGCGCCGCATCGGGAGAAAGGCTCGGCGAGGCTGCCGCCGGTCCGGCCAATATCCGATTCGGCCTCGATCAAAGCTTGATAGCAATTCTTGACGCAACAATGAAATCTCTCGATCAATGTGGCCTTGCCCGAGAGGATCTCGGCCGCATTGTGGCTTGCCTCGCGCTCGCCGGCGCCAGCGAGCCCGACCATCTCGCCGCAATGCAGGCTTGCAGGCATCCGTTCGCGAAGGCCGTGGTGACCACCGATGCACACGCCGCCTGTGTGGGCGCCCATGCCGGTCGCGAGGGCGGCGTGATCGTGGTCGGCACCGGCTCGATCGGTTGGGCCGAGCTGGGTGGCCTCGCCTATCGCGTGGGGGGCTGGGGGTTGCCGGTGTCCGACGGGGGAAGTGGCGCCTGGCTGGGCGTCGAGGCGCTGCGCCGGGTCCTGTGGGCGCATGACGGCCGCCGGAGGTGGACGCCGTTGTTGCGCGAGCTGTTCGATCAGTTTCAATCCAACCCGCACGCCATCGTGCAATTCGCATCCGCCGCCACGCCGCGCGAGTTCGGCTCGCTCGCTCCTCGCGTGGTCGCCGGCGCCGAGCGGGGCGACCCGGCGGCGCGGGAGCTCCTGCGGCTTGCCGCCGCGCATATCGACGCGCTGGCGGAGCGGCTGGCCGCATCCGGCACCGAGCGGCTGGCGCTGGTCGGCGGGCTCGCGCCGAGCATCGAGCCCTGGCTCGCACCGCGCAGCCGCCGCCGCCTCGTGCCGCCCGCCGGCGACGCGCTCGACGGCGCGCTGCGTCTGGCGCGGATCGCCGCCGAAGCGCCGAGCATCGCCGGGCACGCCAACCAGCTGGTGCTGCAGATCGGATGAGCGACATCGACCGCCAGATCCTGAGCGAGATCCGCGAGGCACCGGATGTTGCCCGGCGGCAGGCGCAGGGCTTCGCGCAATCCGCCGCGGATTTGCTCCGGCGGCTCGAGCGCCGAGCCCCCGACGTCGTCGTCACCTGCGCGCGCGGAAGCTCGGCGCACGCCGCAACCTTCGCCAAGCACCTGATCGAGCACCGGCTCGGCATTCCGTGTGCCGCGGCCGCGCCGAACATCGCCAGCATCTATCATCGGCCGCTGCGCCTGAAGCACCAGCTGTTCCTTGCCATCTCCCAATCCGGCCGCAGTGACGACCTCGTCGAATCTGCGAGCCTCGCCAGAACGGCAGGCGCGGTCACCGTGGCCCTGGTGAACGAGACCGACAGCCCGCTGGCCTCCGCCTGCGAGCTCGTGCTGCCGATCGGCGCCGGACCCGAGCGCAGCGTGATCGCAACCAAGACCTTCGTTGCCACGCTGGTGGCGCTCCTGCGGCTGACCGCCGAGTGGTGCGCCGACAACGCGCTCAAATCTGCGCTCGAGCGCCTGCCGGAGCGGCTCGCGAGCGCTTCCGGCCTGCCTTCCGGCGATCGGCTCTGGCGCGCAGCCGGAGACGCGCTCGGCCCGGCTGAGAGCGTGGTGACGATCGGCAGGGGACCGACCCTCGCCATCGCACGGGAAGCGGCATTGAAGCTGAAGGAAGCCTGCAGCCTGCACGCCGAGGCATTCAGCGGGGCGGAATTCATGCACGGTCCGGTGTCGCTCGTTTCCGATGCCTACCCGCTCCTGGTTTTCGCGCCCGGCGATGCCGCAGGCGAAGGACTGCGCACGCTTGCCGCCGATCTGTGCCGCAAGGGTGCCGCCGTGTTCATCACCGCGCACGGGGCGATTGCGCCCGGGATCCTGCCGATGCTGGCCCCCGACCATCCGGAAACCGATGCCGTCTGCCAGATCCAGGCATTCTACGCGTTCATGGTCGAGCTCGCGCAGCGCCGGGGAACCAACCCTGCGCGACCGCGGCACCTGCGCAAGATCACGCGCACGCGATGACCGGCAAGGTGCCGCACGCGATCTCGGCGAGCCACGTGTTCGACGGCTCGGTCCTGCACAAGGACGCAGCGATCGTGATCGAGGGCGAACGGATCGCGGCATTGCTGCCGCGCGCCGAGCTGTCGCGAAGCACCGATGATCTCATCCTGCCCGACGGCCTGTGGATCGCGCCGGGTTTCATCGATGTGCAGGTCAACGGCGGCGGCGACGTCCTCTTCAACGACGCCCCCACCGCAGAAGGACTTGCCGCGATCGCCGCTGCGCACCGCAAATTCGGCACGACCGGCCTGCTGCCGACACTGATCACCGACGCGCCCGAGAAGATGCAGGCGGCGCTCGCCGCGGTGCAGGCCGCGCGCGCCGGCCAGCCGGGCATCCTCGGCATTCATCTCGAAGGGCCTTTCATCTCGCCGGAACGGGCCGGCGTGCACGTCATCCGCCACATTCGCGCGCCTTCGGCCGCCGACTCCGAGATGCTCGGTGCCAGGGGCGCGGGCGTCATGCTGGTGACCTTGGCGCCGGAGCAGGTGCCCGCGGGCTTCATCGCCGAGCTGGTCTCCATGGGCATCCGCGTCTCGCTCGGGCATTCGGCTGCAAGCTACCGGCAGACCCGCGCCGCCATGGCCGAGGGGCTTGCCGGCTTCACGCATCTGTTCAATGCGATGCCCCCGCTGCTCAGCCGCGATCCCGGCCCGATCGCTGCCGCGCTCGAATCGCCTTCGGCGTCCTACGGCTTGATCGTCGACGGCATCCACGTTGACCCGGCGGTGCTTCGGCTTGCGCTGCGCGGGGCGGGCCACCCCCTCCTGGTCACCGACGCGATGCCTCCGGTCGGCGGCGCGCAGACGAGCTTTCGCCTCTATGGCGAGGAGATCGGGGTCCGCGACGGCCGCTGCCTGCGCCGGGACGGCACGCTCGCCGGCACCGTTCTCGACATGGCGAGCGCGGTTCGCAACTGCGTGCGGATGCTGGAGGCGCCGCTCGAGCGGGCGCTGGGCTTTGCCTCGCTCAATCCCGCCAATTTCCTCGGGCTCGGCTCCGAGCTCGGTCGCATCGCGGCGGGATTCCGTGCCGATCTCGTGGCTTTCGAGCCGGAGGAGGTTCAGGTCGTGCGCACCTGGGTTGCCGGCCGGTCGGTCCCATGAGGAGCCGCTCGAGCGCTGTATCGTCAGGAAGCCTGGCGGCCGCGCTCGCGTTCGGACCCATGGCGGGCGGCGGCACGCGCCGGCTGCTTCTTCTCCTCGGCTCGGCGGGCTTCGCGCGAGCGGGGTTTTGCCGCACTCCCTGCCTTCCCGGCAAAGCGCCGCCGCGGATGCGGCGCTGCCTGAGCAAGGGCCTCTGCGGTCAGGGAGGCGGCGGCAAGCCTGATCGGTAGATCAGCGGCCAGCCTGGTCGAGGCAGCAGGATCGGGCGGGGTCGATGCCGGCGGCTCTTCGGCCGCCCTCGCCAGCTCCGACAAGCCGCTCATGGTGTCGCTGCCGGCAAGGTCGCGCACCGCGGCAACTTCGGTCGCGGTCAAGCGCTCGGCCCGCAGCCGCTGCGCGATGGTCCGCCAGTCTCCGACCGTGGCCACATGCGCCGGGTCGGCGCCGGGCATCGGCCGCAGCAACCCGAAGCGGCGACCCATCCTGTCGATCCAGCTGAACAGCGCTCCCACCGGACCGTCCATTGTCCACAGATCGGCGCAGCGGCCATGGCCGTAGCCACCGACTGCGCGCGATCCTCCATGGCAGGAATTGCCGGTGCTCGCCTTGAAGCCGGACGCTATCTCCTGGCGCCAGTCATCGCGAAAAGCAGAAAGCATTGTCCACTTGATGCCGGCGGCATCCATGCTCTTGCCCGCCGCATAGACGAGCTCCTTGAAATCGGGGTCCATGCCTCCGATGACGTAAGCGTCGAGCGACAGCCCGAGCCGCTCCGCGGCAGCGGGATCCTTCCAGGTGAAGTCGCCGCTGGAATCGCGCTTCTCGGGCGCGCGCCGGTAAGCCGCGAACAGGTAACCATCGAGCGACGCCTCCTCGAGCTCCATCTCCGGCGCGAGCCGCGGCGGAACGTAGGCGTTGAACGGGTCGAGCGGGGGCATTGCCGGAGCCGGCAGTCGCTCGGCAGCGCGGCCCTGCTCCGGCGCCTGGTCAGCCGGCGCGGAGATCAGCGCTGCGCCCCCGGCGAAGGCGACTTGCATCGGCACGAGCCTGCCGAAGCCCGCGTGCCGGCTGCGCCAGCGACGGCCGAGCTGCCGGTGCCTTCCGAGCTCGGATGGCCCCTGGGCATCGGCCGGGGGAATCGCCGCCGGATCGGCGCGCGCCATCGTCGGCGCGAGAGCAAGCTCGACCAACGACTCGGCCCGATCATCTGCAGCCAGCAAGGCGGATTGGGAGGCGACAACACCCAGCCCGAGAACGGCAACAGCTCGCGGAAACGCGCACGCGCGCAAAGCCGTCGCGAGAAGATCGCTCAGCATTCAACCCTTCCCCTGATGTGCGGATTCGGAGCTCAGCTCACGGGGACCGCCGGTGCACGCTCGAGCGCACCCACGACCGTGGCCGATGGCCCGCCGGACTTCGCACCGGCGAACCGTGTGGTACCGCGTCCCATGCAACCCCTCTAAAGGCGAAGTTCCACTGGAGATTGCCCGCCCGCCACACCGGCTTACTTTCAACCGGATGTGGCACGAATGTGGCGGGAGCGATCGTGCTCAGACGGGAGTTTCGTGGAACCAAAAGGTCCACTTAACTGCCGGGGAGGTTCTCGATCGGATAGAATCAGCTTCATCATGGCCGGGCTGGTGCCCCGCAATCCGGATGCGCGGGACAAAAGCGCGTTCACGCGCGTCTGCGACGCGCTTCTGCCCGCGCATGACGATCGAAATGAACGGGATCGGCTCCAGCTGCATTCCGACGAGGTGGGGTCGGTTCTTTCAGAGAGCGTAATCGGAGAATGCTCGAAATGAAGCAGGCAAGAGCCCTCGGCGCGCTGGCGATCCTGGCCGCTCTCACCGGCGCGGCGCTGGCGCAGGACTATCCGAGCCGCCCGATCAAGCTCGTGCACGGTTTTCCGCCCGGCGGCAACGTCGACATCATCGCTCGCCTCCTGGGGAACGAGATGTCGAGGGGCCTCGGCCAGTCGATCGTGGTCGAGGCGAAGCCGGGCGTCGCCGGTAGCCTCGCTGCGGAAGCCGTGGCGCACAGCGAACCCGACGGCTACACCCTGCTGGTCCTTCCTAGCGCGCATCCTGCGCACGCGGCGCTGTCGCGCAACCTGAAATACAGGGTCGTCGACGATTTCGAGTGGATCTCGGTGGCGAGCTTCTATCCGTTCCTCATCTGCGTGCGCCAGGACTCCCGTTTCCAGACGCTCAGGCAGCTGATCGAGGAGGCGCGCACCAATCCCGGCGGCCTCAGTTACGGCTCGGCAGGTTTCGGCTCGATCCTGCACACGACTGTCGAGCTCATCGCCCACCGGAGCGGGAGCCGGTTCAGGCATATCCCCTATCGCGGGGAGGCGCCGGCGATCACCGCCCTGCTGCAGGGCGACATCGACTTCATCGCCGCGACCTCGGGGCCGATCAATCCGCGCGTGCGCTCGGGCGAGTTCCGCGCGCTCGCGGTCACCGCCAGAACCCGCTGGCGCGAGCTGCCCGAGGTGCCGACGGTCGAGGAGGAGGGAATCCCCGGTTTCGAGGTGATCTCCTGGACCGGGCTCGCAGGCCCGGCGCGACTGCCTGCTGCGATCATCGACAAGCTCAACGCCGAGCTGCGCCGCGCGATCGCCGTTTCGGAGGTGAAGGCGACGCTCGAGAGCATGGGCGGCGATCCGCGCCCGACCACGCCGGGCGAGATGCGCGCGCTGGTGGCGAGCCAGTTCGCGACCTGGACCAGGCTCGTCAAGGAGGCGAACATTCCGGTGGAGTAGCTGACCGGAAGTGGGCGCCCGGCGAAGAGCCGAGGCCGCTGTCGCTGCATTTGCCGGCGCCGCCTGCTTTGGCGGCGAGGGTTCGTGGCATCGAGTCGGCGATCTGACTTTGCGGCACTGCGGCCTGTGGATTTCTCATCGGCGTGGTAATAACCAATATCCCCGCCTGGCTGGTCTCCGCTTCCATGCTGTTTCCGCGCGTCTCCGACATCGGCTTGTTCGAGCACCTCCGCCGCTTGCGCAGGCACAATCGCGCCGAGGCATATGCCGTCGCGCTCCTCGCCGTGGCGATCGCGACCTTGCTGCGCTATGCGCTCGAGGAGCAGGTCTCGGAGGCGGTGCCTTTCACCAGCTATTTTCTCGCCATCGTGGTCGGAACCTTCATCGGCGGATTCTGGCCCGGCATCGTGGCGACCCTCGTCTCCGCCGCCGTGTCGTGGTACCTGTTCCTGCCGCCGGAATTCACCTTCGCGCTCACCAAGCGGGAGGCAGCGTCGCTGCTGGTGTTCATAGGCAACGCCGGCGTCATCGTTGTTCTCATCTCGCTCCTTCACCGCGCCATCGACGGCATCGTCGCCCAGGACCAGCATCGGCAATTCCTGATACGCGAGCTGCATCACCGGTCGCAAAACCTGTTCTCGGTCATCCTCGCAATTGCCTCGCGCAGCCTGCTCGACGGACAGAGCGTCTGCGAGGCCAAGGAGGTGCTCACCAGCCGCCTGGCGGCGCTGGCCCGCGCGCATGCGATGCTGTCGAGCGGCGGATGGGCGGGAGCCCCGCTCAATGAGATCCTGGCGCAGGAGCTGACCGCTTTCGCGAAGCAGGTCAGCGTCAGGGGATGCGACCTGGTGATCAACACGCCTGCGGCGCAGAGCTTCGCGATGATCATCCACGAGCTGGCGACGAATGCTGCGAAATATGGAGCGCTGTCGTGCCCGGAGGGCCGGATCGATGTCGAGGGCAACCTCGAGGGGGCGCATGGTAAGCGGCAATTCCGGTTCGTCTGGAAGGAGTCGGGAGGGCCGCGACCCACGCCGCCTTCCCGCAAGGGCTTCGGCAGTGCGATTCTGTTCGATGCGGCCAAGCAGTTCGGCGAGAGCGTGCAGGCAAATTATGCCCCGGAAGGTCTGGTCTACGAGCTCGACATTCCATTGAGCACCATCGAGGCGCAAAGCGCCGTCGTGCAGCCCGGGTAGCGGCGGCTGCGGGCGCATGCCGCGCGGGCGCGGAGCGGTGCCGATCGGCCATGGTCCGCACCTGCTCGCAGCCCCCGCACCGCAGACGCGAACTCGGCGGCTTCAGCACTTCCGGCGCGGGCGCACCTTGCTGCGGCCCTTGATCCAGCCGCTGTAGTCGGTGCCGCAGTCGTCGATCCACTTGTCGTCGCGCAGGTAATGGCACAGACCATCGGGGAAGCAGATCGCGCGGTCGATCACGGTCGTGCGGTCCTCGTCCTCGACCACCTCGTAGACGCTGCGCGCGCCGGTGAATCCGCGCAGGCACACGTGGGCCCGGTAGTTGCACCGGAAGGTCGGCTCGCCCTGGGCAGCGCGCGCGTTCCAGAGATACTGCCATACGTCCTCGCCCCAGTGCCGGCGATGCTGGAAGTAGCTCGGCGGCGCGTCGGCTGCGGGCTGCGCCTGCGCGGCCGAGGCCGCGAGGAGCATCATGATGATCAAGATCGGCATTCGCTTCACACCGACTTCAATCGCCGGCGCAGCGCTTCGGTATCGATGCGATATTCCCAGTAATCGACGAGCACCTCGCGATTGGCATCGATGAAGCGCCGCACCTCCTCGAGCAGCCGCGCAGGGACCTCGCCTGCGACCACCGCGCCGTCGCCGATCGCAACCGAGGCGGTCTTGCCCCGAGGATCGAGGCTGTCGGGCGGGTCGATTGCCAGCTTGATCCGCGGAGCGTGTCGGGTGTTGCCCTTCGGGGAGATGAAGATGGTATGATCGACGCCGGTGACATCCCTGCGATAGGAAACCATTTCTTCGAGCAGCTCCTCCTCCGCCAGGGCATCGGCAAGCCCGACGATTCCGCCGTCGGAGCGATCATGTAGCCGAGATCGGCGAGGTTGATGATGTGACCGCGCCGCATCTCGTCGAGGAGCCGCTGCGGATCGGCCATGATATCCGCAGACGATGAGGGGATGATGCTGGTCATTTGCGGCTGATATCCTGCACGACGCTGACACAAGATAGCGCGTGAGCCGCAGCGGTGTCGACCTGCCCCCGCCGGGCTGTCGCCGCCGCCTGTTCAATCTGTTCCGGATGCCGACGTCGGCTCGATCTCGCACAGGACCCGCACCTCGCCCGGCCGAGCGTAAGGGTACTTGTCCTGGCCCAGATATTTCCTCGCGAGCGAGTCGATGTGCCGCGAGGCCCCCTCTTCCTTCACGTCGCGAACGCGGCCGCGTATCTGCACATGGCGGTACGGATTGTCGGGGTCGACGATCGCCAGCGCCACCCGCGCCCCTTTCCTCAGATTGCGCGCCTTCACCCTGCCCCTCGCGGTGTTCACGCGCAGGATGCCATCCGAATAGTCGAACCAGACCGGGGTCACCTGGGGTGAGCCGTCCGGCATCAGGGTGGCAAGAGCGGCAAATGCCTTCTTTTGCTGCAGCAGGTCCAGGTACTTTGCGGGAACGGTGGTCATGTCAGCTCCTCGGAATTGACCGGCGGTCGTGCTTCCGTGGCTCGAGACGTTATTCCGGTCGTTGCCGGCCGACGCAGCCGTTCCGGTATATGTCGGCACCCTCGGTTGCATCCTGATCGCCAAGGCATTGAAGCAGCACTTTCGGTCCGGACATGTGTCCTTCGGGTGGATCGGGCTTGATCACCACGTCCGAGCTGCCGGCAAAATCCGATCTGCTGACGCCGGGCGATCCGATCACGACCACCTTACGGATGCGGTCCCGTTCGGCTGCGCTCAATCCATGCCAAATCTGCCGAGCGTTGTAACCGCCGCCGGAAAACCCGTAAATCGCCGTTATCCTCGTGTCGTCTCGAATGCGCTCGACGGCCATGCGAACTTGCGGGCTGTCGCTGCCGGTCGTGCCGGCCACGTCGAGCACTTCGCCCCGGAACCCGAGACGGCTCGCATATTCGAGCGCTGCCTGGTCGTCAAGCTGTCCATGCGGCTTTCCTGAGTTCGCTACGCCTCGCAGGATCAGCATCACCTGGTTGGAGGTCGATTGCACTGCCGGCGGCTGCCCGGGCTCCGAAAACGCTGCTGCTGCCGTGACCAGCATCGAAGACACGGCAAGAACGCAAAAGGACTTGTCGAGAGGCATCGCGACCCTCCGGCCCGTCCAAGCAACGTCGCCACCCGCGCAGTGTTCCAGGTTTGGCCGAGGCATGCCCGGCGTGCAGGGCAGCGCATTTCCTTCATTTAGACGCAAAGTGCCTCGAGTTCCGCCATGGCTGGGCTTGTCCCCGGCATGCACCGCAATGAGCACTGCAAGTTTTTTCCGGGGTGAGCGGGAACATTCTTTCTCGTTTGTAGTTTTGCACCGCGACCACGGGGGGGAGACCCTCCTTGCCTGATCCGTTCGAGTCGTTGGTGACCACAACAACAAATCGTGCCGCGATCCCGGACGCGGCGGGCTATGGGCGTGTCGACGCGCAGTGCGTCAGGTGCGTTTCCCCGGTACGGAAGGTCGTTGCTCCTGGAGGTTCAGAAATGTCGCTGCGCGTAGTTCTCGGCACGTGCCTCGCATTGATGCTTATTGCCCCCAACTGGACAGCCATTGCAGCACCTGAAGGCAAGCAGTCCTCCGTTGCTTCCGATAAACATGCTTCTTCCTCGCGTTCCGCACGCAAGGATGCAGAGACGGACCAGCCTCGGAAGGGGCGAGCGCGGTCGGTGGCTGGGCGAGGGAAAGCCGAAGAGGAGGAGGACCGTCCCCGGAAGTCAGCCGGCGCGAGGGGACGAGCCGACAATGACGAGGACTCCCGGAAGAGCTCGGCCGCCGGGAGAGCGAAAGCCGAGAGGAGCGAGGACGCGCGGCGGAAATCGGCTGCTGCGAGAGGGCGGGGCGACGAGGACGAGGACGCTCCCAGGAAATCGGCTCGTGCGAGGGGACGAGCCGACAAGAACGAGGACTCCGCGAAAAGCTCGAGGGCCGCGAGAGCGAAAGCCGAGAGGGACGAGGACGCGCCGCGGAAATCGGCTGCTGCGAGAGGGCGGGCCGACGAGGACGAGGACGCTCCCAGGAAATCAGCGAGGGCGCGAGTCGACAAGGACGAGAACGTTGCAAAGAAGTCGGCCGGGAAAGGACGCGCCGAGAACGAGGAGTCCTCCAGCGAAACGGCTCAGAAGAGACGGGTTCAGAAAGATGCGGCTTCCGAGCCCTCATCCGATGCGATTGTCGCGGAGCTGAAGCAGCAAGTGCGCGAGCTGCGGCGGCAGCTCGGCGACAGAGAGCGTCTGCGCGCTGAATTGGCGGCCGCCAGGACGGCGGAAGAAACCGTGCCGGCGCTGAAGCAGCAACTGCGCGATCTGCGCAAGCAACTTGCCGACATGGAACGTCTGCGTGCCGAGCTTGCAGCAGTCAAGGCACAATTCCACAGCGACCGCCCCAAATATACGCTCTGGGGCGGCGTCCCGTTGACGCTTCCTGCCTCCTCACGCGCGCCGGAGCGCGCCAGTCCGGCGATTGCGGCGCTGGCATTGCCCCTGCCGGATGTGCGCAAGCTTGCTCCGCGCCCGCTGCTGCCGCCGGTCAATCCGGCCACATTGACCGATCCGGCGGCTGTCAGGGAGCGGTTCGATCGAGTGCTGCCGCCCAGATCGGCGGTCGAGGAGGCGAAGGCCTATCTCGTCAAGACGGCGACCCCCGGCTACACGATGATGCGCCAAGGCGTCGCGCTGGCGATTGATCGGCTTCATCCGGGGTTCGCCGTCAAGCTGGCGCAGGCGATCAGGCGCGCGCGGGACGAGGGCATGCCGGAGGCCGGCGTCTTTTCGGCCTATCGTCCGCCGGCTTTCGGCATCGGCGGTTTCAGGGACAAGTTCGACTCGCTCCACAGCTATGGGCTGGCGACCGACATCACCGGCATCGGCCATGCCGGGTCGGCGTCCGCGCATCGGTGGCGGCAGATCGTGGAGGATGTCGGTCTCTATCTTCCGTATGGTCCCGACCACGGCACCGAATTCAACCACACGCAATTCGTCCCGGCGAAGGTCGCCCCGAGGGAGCTGCGGACGACGATCACTGCGGACGGGCCGATCGACCTCCGCGTGATGTGGCTGGCCTCGGGGGTCAATGATTACCTGACCGAGCCATCGGCCGTGGCGGTGACCGAACCGTCGGCGGTCACCGAGCCGTCGGCCGTCGCGGTGACCGGCAGCCCCGGCAGCAACGATGCATCGAGCCAAGCGGTGTCAGACGAGTCAGGGCCTTGATAGCCGCGGCGAGCTGAACGATGACGTCCCGCACCGCCACGCCGCCGCGAGATTCTTCATTCAGCCGCAAGAAGGCAGGCGAGATATCGCGGGGAATTGGGGCTTGCCCTTATGAGACGGGAGCCCGTGCCGACGACCGATGCGTAATCAAAGGTCTTGTCTCCGGCATCGCCAACCAGGCGATCAACACTGCCAGCAGAGCCACTGACGCAATGCTCAGAAAGACGATCATGCGCCCGAAACTGGCAGCTATGAGACCGAACACCGCAGTGCTCAATGAAGCGCCGATACCAGATGCTGTTCCGACGAGACCTTGCGACAGGTTGAAGCGACCGGTGCCGGTCGTCAGATCTGCAATGACGAGCGCCGTCAACACGCCAATCACCGCTCCACTGACACCATCCAGCAACTGAATGACAAGGAGCAGTGGAGGATCAGTGATCAACATGAGCAGCAACGCACGGATCGGCAATGCCCCGAGTCCAACCAGAAGAAGCGGTCGCCGACCCCAGTTCTTGGCCTGTCTTCCGACCCACGGGGCTATCACTGCAACAATGATCTGCGGCAGCACGATCAACGCCGATACAATGAGCGAGGAGTGGCTGTCGCCTCGATATGTCAGAGCCTCTCCGACAAGCGGCAACACCGACGCGTTGGCGAATTGAAAGAAGAACAGGCATGCACTGAGGACGACCAATCCTGGGCTCTTCCACAGGCTCGCGCGCTCGGCGCGCGCGGGCAGGTCGGGCGGGTGGTGATGAGGAGCTCCACAGGAGCGACCGAAGTGAATATCGGCTGCATGGATTCGAGCGAGAGCGACAAGCAGAGGCAGAGTGAGCGCGACGACCAGCAGGAAAATCGCTCGATACGAGAAGGCATATCCGACCAGGCCCATAAGTGCCGCTGCAGCAAGACTTCCAGTCGCCGCAAAGCGCTGATTGCGCCCCAGCCGTTCCGGCAGGGCCGAATGACCGACTACGCCGAGGCTGATTGCCGCGATCGCCGGCCCCAGGATCCCGCCGGTCATCCCCTGCAGCGTCAGCCCGATCAGAACCAGCGGAAAGCTCGACTGAAATTCAATAATCATGGCGCTGAGAGCCACCACGAGGACGCCCAGCGCCACGATCGCCCGCTTGGAGCGGACCGTGTCCAGCAGCTCCCCGCCGGGCACCTGGCTGAGCAAGCCGACGAGAGCACTCGCGCTCAGAACGAAGCCGATCCTCTCCTGGGTCCATTTCTGATCGGCTAGATAAACCGCCACATACGGACCGAAGCCTGCCAATATCCCCGCAAGGAAGAAATTGACCGCATCCAGGCCGTGCAAGCTCGCCTTGCGGGGGGAGAGGTCTGCGGCAGCGGACGTCGGTCGGATGGTCGTGGGCGTCGACATCGTCCCTTCGCATCCAGGCTTCACGAGGCGGGCTTCGCTCAAGGCAGAAGTGTCCTTTGCGTGCCGCCAGGCGCTCCTCGATCAGCGCCCACTCACAGTCAAATGAACGGTCCACCCGGCGCCATTGCATCGACCTATGCGCCGTTGCGCCAATGCATTGCCGCTCCTTCGGCGTGCTCCGCGGCCGCGCCCTGCGAGATGGTCGCCGAGTTACCGAGCAATCGGATGATCTCGTCCGCAATCTGGACGGCGGAAGCGCCCGCATCGACCGTCAGCGGATCCTCGCTCGGATCCGGCTCTTCGAGAGTGTCGATCTGGCTTCGCAGCAACGCCGGAGGCATGAAATGGCCGTGGCGTCCTGCCAGATGCTCGGCGATCAAGTCGCGACCACCACGCAAATAGACCAACCTTACCTCCGGACGGTCGCCGATAATGACTTGGCGATAGGCTCGTTTGAGCGCGGAGCACGTGATGATGCCGGGCTGCTTCTTGCAGCGCTGTCCATCGATCCAGCCGGCGACCCGCTCCAGCCACGGCAGGCGGTCGGCGTCCGTGAGCGGAATGCCGGCGTGCATCTTGGCGATGTTTGCGTCCGGATGGAGCGAATCGCCCTCCTCGAACGGCCAGCCGAGGCGCGCTGAAAGCTCTTCCGCGATCGTCGACTTGCCGGATCCCGACACGCCCATGATCACCAGGATCGGCGGACTCCCGCGATGGGCGCGGGCGCTGTCGAGGCGGTGGACGCCGGTCGCATCGGCCACGAAAACCGGATCGGCGCGGCTGACGAAAAGGCCGCTTTCTACCACGCCGACGATACGCCTGATGCGGTCCTCCAATCGTGCCGGATCGTTGATGCGGCCGAAATCGCAATCAAGAATGAGGTTGCCGCTGTCGGTGACAAACGGCGCCACCGACGACATGCGGGCGCGAGCGCTGGCGCCGAGCACTTCGAGCGATTCGCGGGTAGCTTCCAGCCCGAAGGAAACCACTTCCACGGGAAGCGGCGTCCGTGCACCCAGTCGGTCGACCATCTTGCTGCCATCGACGACGATCGCGAGGCGATGGCTCGCGGCGGCGACAATCTTCTCGCGTAACAAGGCTCCGCCCCGTCCCTTGATCAGATTGAGCGTGCCGCGCTCGACTTCGTCAGCACCATCGATCGTGAGGTCGATCCGGTGATGCTCGCTGAACGAGGTCAGCGGGATGCCCGCAGCCTGGGCCTGCATTGCCGTACGCTCCGAGGTGGGGATACCGACAATGCGCAGGCCTTGCCGTTGGCGCCGCGCGAGCGCTTCGACCGCGAAAGCCGCGGTCGAGCCGCTGCCTAGCCCGACGACCATGTCGTTCTCGACCAATTGCACCGCGGCCTCGGCGGCGGCACGCTTGAGAGCGTCGGTATCGACACGGGGAGAGGAAGGAGCCGCATTCATGACGTCACCGCCGCCGCTGCGGCCCTCGTGCGAATTTCGGCAATAGCCTTGGCGTAATCCTTGGCTCCAAAAATTGCCGAGCCGGCAACGATCGCTGTTGCGCCGGCGGCCACCGCCTCCGCGGCCGTTGTCGCGTTCTCGCCGCCATCGACCTCGATCACTGGGCGCAGGCCGCGCTCAGCGCACATCGCGCGCAGCCGCAGAATCTTGGGCAGCATCTCGGGCAGGAAGCTTTGGCCGCCGAATCCGGGATTGACGGTCATCACCAGAGCAACGTCGCACAGATGCAGAACATATTCGACAAGCTCCGGCGGGGTGGCCGGATCGAGCACCACGCCTGCCTTCTTGCCGAGCGCGCGGATTTTCGACAGCACCCGATGCAGATGGGTTGTCGAGCCCGGCTCGGCCTGCACCAGCAGATGATCGGCGCCGGCGTCGGCGAACGCGGCGAGATAGCGCTCCGGCTCGACGATCATCAAATGAACGTTGAGTGGCTTTGCCGTCGAGCGGCGGATCGCCTGGAGCACAACCGGTCCGATGGTGATGTTGGGAACGAAACGTCCGTCCATGATGTCGACATGGATCCAGTCCGCGCCGGCAGCATCGACAGCGCGGATTTCTTCACCCAATCGAGCGAAATCGGCCGACAGGACCGAGGGCGCTACGATGATCGACGGCATCCTGCCGCGCGCACTGACCCGCTCGGCTTCGAGCATCGAAGCTCTTGCAGACCTCATCGCGCACGCGCCCCTTTGCGGCGGGGCACCTGTTCCGTGCCGGCCGCCGCTCGATCGACAAACCAATACAGCTCGCCAACCGGTCGGACGCGCGCCGCCGGCACTCGACTGTTGCCCGCGCGGATCTCGCTGAAGATCGCGGCCTTCTCCTCGCCTGCCACCAGAAATGCGACGCGCCGGCTGCTCTCGATGGCCGGATAGGTCATGGTGATGCGAACCTCCGGCCGGCCATGCGAGATGGCGGCCACCCAGTGCCCGCGCTCGTTCAGCGCCGGCTCTCCAGGCAGCAGCGATGCGGTGTGGCCATCGGGACCAAGCCCGAGCAGTGTGACGTCGAAGAGCGGGCGTTGCGGATCCAGCGTTACAGCGCCGTACGCCTCTTGCAGCGTTCGCTCGTAACGCAGCGCCGCGTCCTCCGGCGTGCCGTCGGTCGGAATCGCATGAACGTTCTCCGGCGGCACCGGAGCCTTCGTGAGCATCGCTATGCGCGTCATCCGATAATTGCTGTCGGGATGATCGTGCGGGACAAAGCGCTCGTCACCCCAGTACCAGGAAACGCGCGGCCAGGGGAAACGACCTCTGAATTCATCCGAGGCGAGCAGTCCATAGAGCGTCTTCGGCGTCGAGCCGCCGGAGAGCGAGACGCGGAACGGGCCGGGCGCCGCGAGCGCCGCCCGCGTCATCCATTCCGCCACGTGATGCGCCAGCGCCAGCGGATCCGCCGATATTTCAATGCGCCCGATCGCCCTGCCCATGCGCTCAATGCCTCGCCGGACCAAGAATGAAGGCCTCCATCGCCTTGGCAAAGCCTTCATCGTTGTAGGAATCCGTGACGGCCGCGGCTTGCGCCTTGACCTCGTCCGACGCGTTGCCCATGGCGATGCTGAAGCCGGAGCCCCTGAACATCAGCACGTCGTTTGGCTGGTCGCCGATCGTCGCGATCTCCTCCGCCGGCACGCCGACGTGCTGCGCGAGATACTCCACCACGGCGCCCTTGTTCGCATCCTTGTTGGTGACATCGAGGTAATAGGGTTGCGACCGGTTGGCGGTCGCAAGCCGACTGAACGCAGCCTGCGCCTCGGCTTCGCAGCGTTGCACCGCATCGAGATCGTCGCTCACGCCGACGATCTTGGCGACTTGCTGCAGGTGCGCGCGAACGTCGGGAACGACTTTCGGCTGGAATTTGACGGTCCAGGCTTCGCGGGCGACATGCGGCGCGACGGCCTTGGTGATCAGCCAGTCATTGCCGCTGTAGACCCAGGTATCGAGACGATGCGCGCGCATCAGATCGATCGCCTGGTGCGCGACATCGGCCGGCACCGTCTTTTGCTGCAGGATGCTGAGATCGCGTTTGACGAACAGCCCGCCGTTGAAGCCGGCGATCGGCGTTTCGATGTCGAGCACGTCGAACAGCATGGCCATGCCGAGCGGCGGCCGGCCGCTCGTTATGGCGAAACGGATACCCGCTTCCTGCAGCGCGTTCACAACGTCGCGCGCCCGCCTGGTCACGATCTTCTCCTCGGTGACGAGCGTGCCGTCCACATCCGCCAGCACCAACGAAATCCTGCGCTTCGCTGCCATCGCTCGCTTGATTCCGCTCAGTCGAGCGGCCGCCACGCGCGGCCATCGCGCGCCAGCAGCTCGTGAGCCGCGGCGGGCCCGTCGCTGCCGGCGACATAGTTCGGAAAGCCCCGTGGCGGATTGCTCGCCCAGGTTTCGAGAATGGGTTGCACGGCTTGCCAGCCGCCTTCGACGGTGTCGGCGCGCTGAAACAGCGTTGCATCGCCGATCATGCAGTCGTAGATCAGCGTCTCGTATCCAGTCTTGCAGGCGATCTTGAAGTAGGTCTTGTAAGCGAAGTCCATGCTGACGGTATTGAGCGTCATGGCCGGACCCGGATGCTTTGCGGCGAACTCCAGCGCGATACCCTCATCTGGCTGAATGCGAAGGATCATCCAGTTCGGATGCATTCGCTCGACATTGGTGCCGCGGAACAGCGCATATGGCGCTTGGTGAAAGCGGATCGCGATCTCGGTCGATCGGCGTTTCATATATTTGCCGGTGCGCAGGTAGAACGGCACGCCGGCCCAGCGCCAATTGTCGATGTTCAGCCTGCACGCGATATATGTCTCGGTCGTCGAGCTCGGCGCCACATCGGGCTCCTGGCGATACGCCCGAACCTGCCTGCCCAGCACCCGGCCAACGTCATACTGACCGCGCACGACATCCTCGAGCACCAGGGCCGGATCGAGCGGCTTGATGGCCTGAATGACCTCGGTCTTCTTGGCGCGGACCGCGTCGGCATCGAAAGAGATCGGCGGCTCCATCGCCGTCATCGCCAGCAGCTGAAACACGTGGTTGGGCACCATGTCGCGCAGCGCGCCGGTCTTCTCGTAGAACTTGCCGCGGTGCTCGACGCCGACCGTCTCGGCAACCGTGATCTGAACATGGTCGATCTGCTGGCGGTTCCAGAGCGGCTCGAACAGGCCGTTGGCAAAACGCAGCGCCATGATGTTCTGGACTGTCTCTTTGCCGAGGAAATGGTCGATCCGATAGATCTGATGCTCCTTCAGCGTTCTCAGAATCTCGGCGTTGAGGGCTTTGGCCGAAGCCAGGTCGTGACCGAAGGGCTTTTCGATGATGACTCGACGCCATTGACCGGCACTCTCCGTCGTGAGATTCGCGGCTCCAAGCGCGGCGACCGCCGGACCAAAGAAGCGGTCGGCGACCGCGAGATAGAACAGGCGGTTGCCTCCGGTACCGGCCGTCTTGTCCAATCCCGCCAGATGCTCGCCCAGCCGGCGATAAGTCTCCGGATTGTTGAGATCGCCGGACAGATAGCTCATCCGCTCGGTGAGCCATTGCCATGTCGCCTCGGCAAATTCGTCGAGATGGAACTCGCCGTCACGGGCGACGTATCCTCTCATTGCCTCGGTCAGGTGCGCGCACCATTGCTCGGCGCTCATCTCGGTCAGGTCGACCCCGACGAGACGAAACTCTCCGGACAGCTGATGATCGTTTGCCAGGTTGTAGAGTGCGGGCACGACGAGCCGCTTCGTCAGGTCGCCGGCTGCACCGAAAATCACCATCGCGCAGGGCGGCGCCGTGCTGGTGCTCGCGCTCCGCTGCGCAGCTTCTGGTCGGGTGCGGCTGTGGGGCCTCTCTAGCATCGATCGGCCCGATTATGTGCTCGGTCCACCGGCATTCTCGCAGTTCATCAAGCGCCGTGCCTGTTGCGGCCCAGCAGCTCCATGGCGACGGAGACGACGCGTTCAGGCTCGAAGCCGAACTTGCGCTGCAACTCCTTCAGTGGTGCCGAAGCGCCGAAGGTTTTCATGCCGATGACGCGGCCGGCGGAGCCGACATAGCGGTCCCAGCCCAGCACCGATCCCTGCTCGACGGCCACGCGCGCTTTCACCGCGGGCAGCAGGACATCGTCCCGATAGGACTGCGGTTGTTGCTCGAAAATGTCCCAGGAGGGCATCGAGACAACGCGAGATCGAATCCCCTGCGCCGTCAGCGCTTCGTGGGCCGGGATGACCAGGGCAACCTCGCTCCCCGAAGCAATGAGGATGATCTCGGGAGAGCCGTCGGGAGCGTCCGCCATGACATAAGCACCGCGCGCGACACCCGCGGCCGATGCATATTTGCGGCGATCGAACGTCGGCAGCGGCTGGCGCGAAAGCGCAATCACCGCCGGCTGGTGGCGCAGCTGCATGATGTAGCGATATGCTTCGACGACCTCGTTCGCATCCGCCGGCCGGAGCACGACCAGGCCGGGAATGGCGCGCAACGAGATCAACTGCTCGACCGGCTGATGCGTCGGTCCATCTTCGCCGTCGCCCATGGCATCGTGCGTGAGGACGAGAATGGTCGGCAGCTCCATGAGGGCGGAGAGCCGGATGGCCGGCCGGGCGTAATCGCTGAAGATGACGAACGTCGATCCAAAGGCGCGCAGCTTCGAAAGCGACAGGCCGTTGATGATCGCCACCATCGCGTGCTCGCGGATGCCGAAGTGCATATTGCGGCCATCAGGCGTGCCGGGCTCGAATTCCCCGGCACCGGGGAATTTGAGCGCTGTCCTGTTTGACGATGCGAGATCGGCCGAGCCGCCCAGGAACCAGGGAATATTCCGGGCCAGAACATTGAGCACCTGGCTCGAGGCATCGCGCCCGGCGATTCCCTTCGCATCCGCCGGAAAGCTCGGCAGGTTGCGATCCCATCCGGCGGGCAGCTCCCGCAGCTGCATCTGATCGATCTCCGTCGCGAGGTCGGGGAAGCGCGCACGGTATTCGGCAAGCATCGCTTCCCAGTCGCGCCGCGCCTTGCCGCCCCGCTGACCAATGCCGTCGGCGAAGTGCTCCATGACTCCCTCAGGCACGAGGAACTTGGCGTCCTCCGGCCAGTGGTAGGCGCGCTTGACGAGCCGCACCTCGTCCTCGCCCAACGGCTCACCATGAGCTGCAGAGGTATCGACCCTGTGCGGAGACCCGTATCCGATATGGCTGTCGAGAATGATCAGGGTCGGCCGGTCTTTTGTCTTGCGGAAGACCGCCAGCGCCTCCTCGATGCTTTCGAGATCGTTGGCATCGCCGACCCGCAGCACATTCCAGTGGTAGGCGCGAAAGCGCGCGCCGACATCCTCGGTAAACGTGATGCGGGTCTTGCCGTCGATGGTGATGTGATTGTTGTCATAGATCCAGCACAGATCGTCGAGCGCAAGATGGCCGGCAAGCGAGGCTGCCTCCGAGCCGACGCCCTCCATCAGGCAACCGTCCCCGCAAACAACGTATATTTTGTAGTCGAACAGCTCGAAGCCGGGCTTGTTGTAGCGGCTGGCGAGCCATTTGCGGGCGATGGCCATGCCGACGCTGGTGGCGATGCCCTGGCCGAGCGGACCTGTCGTCGTCTCCACGCCCGAGACCCAGTGATATTCCGGATGCCCCGGGGCTTTGCTGCCGAGCTGGCGGAAATGGCGAATATCGTCGAGCGTGACCGCGGGCTCGCCGAGCCGCTCGTATTGCGCATTCACGGCGCGCGTGCCCGTCAGATACAATACCGACCACAGCAGCATCGAGGCGTGACCGTTCGACAGGACGAAGCGATCGCGATCTGGCCAGATCGGGTCCTGCGGATCGAAGCGCATGACCTCGTTCCAGATCGTGTAGATCAGCGGCGCGAGCGCCATTGGCGTGCCGGGATGGCCCGACTTCGCCTGCTGGACGGCATCGATCGAGAGCGTTCGGATCGTATTGATGGCAAGCTCATCGAGCTCCTGGCTGGTCAGACCTTTCGGCTTCGCTTGCAACATCGGCGTTTCCCTCCGCTGTCATCCGGCCCGCTTCGCGGGCGGCTTTTCGATGTGCCCGCCGAATTGGTAACGCATGGCGGAAAGCAGCTTGTCGGCGAAGTCTGCATTTCCGCGTGAGCTGAACCGTTCATAGAGCGCCGCCGAGAGCACATGCGCCGGCACGCCCTCGTCGATGGCCGCCTTGATCGTCCAGCGGCCTTCGCCCGAGTCGGAGACGCGCCCGGAGAATTTGCTCAGCGCGGGATCCTCGGTCAGCGACGCCGCGGTGAGATCGAGCAGCCAGGACGCGATCACGCTGCCGCGCCGCCAGACCTCTGCGATGTCGGCCAGGTTGAAGTCGTATTTGTAATGCTCGGGATCGCGCAGCGGCGTGGTCTCTGCATCGATCGCGCCGGTCTTCGTGCCGATATTGGCGGCTTCGAGCACCCCGAGCCCTTCGGCATAAGCCGCCATCACTCCGTATTCGATTCCGTTGTGGACCATCTTGACGAAATGGCCGGCACCATGCGGTCCGCAACGCAGATAGCCCTGCTCGGATGTGCCGTTGGCCCTTTCGCGGCCCGGTGTGCGCGGAATATTGCCGCGACCCGGCGCAAGCGTGACGAAGATCGGGTCGAGGCGCTGCACGACTTCGACGTCGCCGCCGATCATCATGCAATATCCGCGTTCCAGCCCCCAGATGCCGCCGCTCGTGCCGACGTCGACGTAGTCGATACCCATGCCCTGAAGCCGCTTGGCGCGCTCGATGTCGTCCCGGTAATAGGA
>DASXAP010000205.1:0-33322 GCA_036406655.1 Xanthobacteraceae bacterium
CACACTCCGGCGCTGAGAAGCGCGTATATCAATGTCTGCACCGCCACAGCCTGCTCACCAGCGGCGGCCCAAACGCAGCCAGAACGGCAGAGGCGCGCCGCCGCGATCTATAGTTTATTTGCAGCCCCGCTTGCTGCTCGCAGGTCCGGTTGGTCGTTCCCGGCGCCTCGGCGCGGCTGCCCATGTTGCACGCCGAGGATAGATTGCGTAGTGGCGATTGGCCCCTCTCCTACTTCATGCGATCTTGAATTCTCGCCAGTCCGGCCCGCGCGCAATTGTCATCCAATTTGGCACCCGGCGCGCCGATTGCGCCGATGATCTCATGATCCTTCTCCTTTTGATTGAATCATTCGATGAGCCCATTCGGCGTAGGCGACGGAGCGCCAGTGCGCCGCAACGCTGGCCACGAGACGCCTCGTACTCGATGTCGTCGGCATGTAGCAGCCGGCGGCTCTCCGTGGAAGTCTGCTTTGCGGACTTTGTTGCTGCAACTAGGTTGCAGGAGGGAGCAGGGGACACGCCGGATGAGGCCGATTGCTTTTTGCCAATCCTGCCAGGAACTTTATGGAACGCATTAGAGGAGGCTCCGAGATGACCCCTGTGTGTTTATTTTCATTCACCTCCCAACGAGTCGAGAATTGCTGTACGCTGACGATTATCGGGCGCATTGACGATGGCGCAGGATGACTCCGCTTCGCACGACTGTGGTCATGAAGACCGACATAAGCGGCTCAACATCCCGTTTTCGTCAACTGCTGGCGGCTGATCTGCAGGCGCTTCTCAGCGAGCATCGCGACTTCCTGGCGCGCCACGCCGCCGAGCACGACGGCCGGCTTATCAAAGCCGCAGGCGACGGCTATTGGTTAGAATTTGTCAGCGTCACCGGCGCGGCCAAAGCCGCGATCGCGATGCAAGAGGCGTTGCGACTGGCGCAGCTGACCCGCGGCGACGATCGACTGGCCATACGCATCGTGATTGCGCTCGGCGATATCGCCGTTCAGGATGGCGACTTTATCGGTGATGCTTTTGCGCTCGCCACTCGCGTCGAGGCGGTAACGCCGCCCGACGAAATCTACCTCACGGCTGCTGCTCGACTTGCCATCACATCGGCGGAAATCCAGACCGCGCTCGTCGAGAGCTTCGCGTTCAAGGGATTTGCTGAATCGATGCAGATTTACCGTATCGAGCAGCGCCACCGCACGCGCGTAATTGCCGACACCTACATCCTATTCTCAGATCTCGAGGGTTTCGGCAGGATGTTGGATGCCGGACCCGCCACTACCACAGTAGAGCGCATCCTCGATGCGTTAGATGGCGTGATCCGGGCCACGGCGCAGGAATTCGGCGGTACTGTCCGGTTTAACGTTGGCGATTCCTATTGTGTAACTTTTGCCGAGGCCGCGCACGCCGTTGCGGGGGCAGAACGCTTGGCCCGGAGCTGGGACGCAATTCGGCATCCGGAGCAATTCGGCTGCACGATCAGTATTGGGCTTCACCGTGGCACACTTTACGCATTCAGGTCCTTTCTCTACGGCCGCGACGTTTGGATCGCTTCGCAATTACAAAGTGCATCGGCCAAGCTCCTAGAGACCGATGAGAACGGGATTTTCGTCACTGACGCGGTCTGTAGCGCGTTGTTGGACACTCAATCGTACAACCGGCTCCAACCTGTCACACTGCGGCCGCTGCCAGCTGCTCTTTTAGGAATCGAGGTCTACCGCCTTGTGCAATGAAGCGTCCAATTAGTGCGACGCCAGTCGCGAGGAAGCCGGCAAGCGCTCAAATTGCCAGCTCGAAATATTGCGCTGCGGCAAGTGCTGACTTGATACTCGCCAATCCGCTATGATGTCGCTCTGGGCTAGGGCAGCGGATGCAACTACAACGACGCGAGTTCATCACGATTATCGGTGGGGCGGCGGCACGGCCGCTCGCGGCTCATGCGCAGCAACCGGGGACGCCGGTGATCGGATTTCTCGACGGCCAGTCCTTTGACCTTCACCTGATGACCGCATTCCGCCAAGCTCTGAAAGACGCCGGCTACGTCGAAGGCAGGAACGTGGCGATTTATTTCCGTTCCGCCGATGGCCAGACCGAACGACTTGTGACGCTGGCCGGGGATATTGTCGGCCGGCGCGTGGCCGTGATCGTCACGACCGGAGGCGGCGCCGCGGCACTTGCGGCCTATGCGGCAACCACAACGATTCCGATCGTCTTCGTGAATGGCGTCGATCCGGTCACATCCGGCCTGGTCATGAGCCTCAATCGGCCGGGCGGCAATGCAACCGGGGTGTACATCTTCCAGCAGGTATTGGAGGGAAAACGGCTGGGGCTCCTGCGCGAGCTGGTTCCGACTGCCGCGTTGATCGGGGTGTTGCTCAACCCGACCAACGCGAATTTTCAAGCTCAGCTGAGGGGTGTGCAGGATGCAGCGCGTGACCTCGGGCAACAAGTGAGCATCCTGAGCGCGAGTACCGAGCGCGACATCGATGTGGCGTTCGCAACCGTGACTCAGTCAGGCGCCGGAGCGCTGCTCGTCGGGTCCGACTCGTTCTTCAACAGCGAGCGCGATCAAGTCGTTGCGCGGGCAGCGCGCCATGCCATTCCGGCCATCTATGAAGGACGTGAGTTCGCCACGGCCGGCGGTCTGGCAAGCTACGGCACGAGCCTTGCCGATGCCTATCGTCAGGCCGGCATCTACGCCAGCCGGATTCTCAGGGGCGAGAAGCCTGCCGATCTGCCCATCGTGCAGCCAACCAAGTTCGAGTTCCTGATCAACCTGAAGACTGCGAAGGCGCTCGGCCTCGACGTGCCGGCCGGGCTGTCAGCCAGCGCCGACGAGATCATCGAATGAGACCGTTCGATCCGTGTTCGGCTCAGGTCGCCTAGGAGGCCTGACTTTCAGGGATTTGAGGCAAGCGCCTTCTCATAGGGATATATCAACTTGCCCGACTCGTATTCAGTGGGCGCCACCACCACCTGGATCGAGATGTCCTTGAACTGGGTGAGGTCGTTACTCTTGATGTTCTGGAATTGGACCTGGAGCATGCGCGGCCGCGCCCATTCGCCGTTGCTACCGAACCTCACGTCGCCAAGCACGGTCGTAAAGGTGCTGGCGCGGATGTAGTCGCCGAGCCTGGCGTCGTCGAGGCTCGTGGTCGCAACGACCGCCTGCTGGAGGACCTGCAGCTGGGAATAGGCCCACGGCACCATGTAATAGCCGAGCGCATCAACACCCTCGACCGCGGCGCGCGCTTGGTACTTCTTCATCAAGTCGTCCACGCCTGCGAACTGCATCTTCGGAACCGGTAGCCAGTAGTCGTAATTGGTCCAGCCGTTGAGCAGCGGACCGAGCCGAGCCTTGATCGCCGTGCTCTGCAGGCCGACCATGGCACCCCCGATCATCTTCGGCCTGAAGCCTACCTCGCTGACCGCCCGCACCATGCCGACCGAGTCGGGCGGATAGGAGCAGACGATGACGAGGTCCGGATTCGTCTCCGCGATCGCCCGTACCACCGGCACGAGGTCGGTGGTTGCCGATGGATATCTTCGATCGTAGACGACGGTGAAGCCGGTCGCCTTGGCATTTTCGCGCGCGCCCCTGGAGGTCTGCAGGCCGAACTCCGCGTCGGCCGCCACGATCGCCACCGTCTTCGGCCTCGGGTTCTGCCGCACCGCGACGTCGAAGAAGTCCTTGGTGACTGACACAGTCGGGTCGGGCCCGGTGGGAACCATGCTGAAGTAATTCGGATAGTTGAATGCGCTGTTCACCGCGTTCCCGAGCAGGCCGATGAGTATCTTCTTTCGCTGCATGGCAACCGGCATCGCCGGCGCCAGCAGGTTTGTGCCGTAGCCACCGATGATCAGGTCGACCTTGTCGATGTCGAGCAGCTTCGTATAGATTCCGGGCACCGTCGCCGGATTGGTCTGATCATCATAATAGATGAGCTTCACGGGACGGCCGAGCAGCCCGCCCTTGGCATTGACATCCTCCTCCCAGATCTTCTGGGCAAGCAGGGCAGACCTGCCGTTGGGGCCGAGCCCTCCCGTCAGCGCCATGCTGTAGCCGATCTTGACCGGCTCGCCCGTCTGTGCCGCCACCGAGGCGGGCGCGAAAGCACCCGCGAGAAGCGCCGAGATGGCGAAGAGAGCGCCGGATACCGCGTCAGAATATGGCCGGATTTTCAAGTCGAGCAGCATATGAAATCTAGCAGTCCGAGCGAGACTCACCACGGCTGCGGTGACAGTCGACTTAAATCCATTTAGGGACCATTTGCCAAGACTGCATTCCCGGGGCCGGCAGCCTCGGTGCAAAATGACCCAAGTACGCACGATTGAATTCCCGCACGGCATTGAGCCCCTGACTTAATCATGGTCAACGCGGTATGCTACCAGAAGTCCCTGGCAGGCCTAGCCGATGCAATTCGATCCATTGAAACGGCGCGAGCTCGTTGCTCTGCTCGGTGGCGCGGCTGCATGGCCGCTCGCGGCGCAAGCGCAGCAGCCCGATCGAATGCGGCGCATTGCCGTGCTCTTGAACTACGCATCAGACGATCCCGAAGCCCAGGCCCGCTTGGGCGCGTTGTTGCAAGGTCTCCAGCAGCATGGCTGGTCGATCGGCCGCAATGTCAGAATCGAGTACCGTTTCGGCGCTCTCGATCCCAATCGACTTCGCAAATTTGCTGCCGAGCTGGTTGCCTGGGATCCCGATGTGATTGTCGCCAATGCTCCCCCGAGTGTAGTTGCATTGCAGGAAGTGAGCCGCAGTGTTCCGATCGTATTTGCGGCCGTGACCGATCCAGTTGGCTTGGGTATCGTGCAAAGTCTGGCCCGGCCCGGGGGTAATGCGACAGGATTTACACCGGCCGAATTCAGCACAAGCGCAAAATGGCTGGAGCTGTTGAAGGAGCTTGCCCCGAATGTGAGGCGAGTGGCTATCCTTCGCGACCTGAGCAATCCCTCGGCCGTGGCTCAGTTTGCGGCCATCCAGACCGCCGCAGCCGCGCTTGGATTGGAAGTATCAGCTGGAGCGGTACGCACGGTCAATGATATTGAGCATGATCTAGCTGAGTTCGCGAAATCTCCGAACGGCGGAGTGATCGTGACACGCCTCACGGAAACCATCTCGAAAAGGCAAACGATCATAGAATCAGTCGCGCGGCATCAATTGCCGGCGGTCTATCCATTGCGCTTGTTTGCCGCCGCAGGAGGGCTGGCCGCCTATGGACCAGATATCGTCGACGAGTTCCGACGCGCGGCTGGCTATGTGGATCGCATCCTCAGGGGCGAGAAGCCGGCTGACCTGCCGGTGCAAGCGCCCACCAGGTATGAATTGGTCCTTAATCTCAAAACGGCAAAGGCGCTCGGCCTCGACGTGCCACCAATTTTGCTCGCCCGCGCCGACGAGGTGATTGAGTGAGGCGGCGCGAGTTCATCACGCTGCTCGGCGGCTCGACCGCATGGCCGCTCGCCGCGCGCGCACAGCAGGCAACGAAGATGCCTCGGATAGGCATCCTGTCACCTGGTCGCTCCGAGCCGTCCGATCCGACCTTCAACACGCTCAACGCCTTCCTGCAAGGACTGCACGAGCTGGGCTACACGGCGGGACAGAACCTCGCCATAGAGCAACAATATGCAGATGGGAGCGCGGATCGGCTCCGCGAATTGACCGCTGAATTGGTGAGGCGCAAGCCCGATATCATTGTCGTCCTCAGCACGACGGCGGCGCGCCCGGTCAAGCTGGCAACCGGCACAATCCCCATCGTCGCGATAGGCATGGCCGATCCGGTGGCCGACGGGCTGGTCGCCACCCTTGCACGACCAGGCGGGAATGTTACGGGAACGAGCTTTCTTGGCCCGGAGCTGATCGCCAAGCGCCTGCAGTTGCTGCGAGAGGTGGTGCCTGGACTCTCCCGTGTGGCGGCCCTCTGGCATCCCAATGCATACAGCGAACGCACGATGGCAGGCGTCTTGAACGAGATCGAGGTTGCGGCCCGGACCTTGGGATTGCAGCTCCAGCTCGTGCCGGCGTTTGGGCCCGGCGACATTGCCGGCGCGTTCTCCGCGATGGCCAGAGAGCGCGCCGACGCTCTCATAGTGATGCCCAGCCCGATGCTGTTCGGCGAATACGGACGCATCGCGAGCATTGCGGCGAATGGCAGCCTGCCGGCAATGGGTGCAGCCAGGGAATTCGCGGATGCCGGAGGACTCATATCCTACGGCGTGAACCTGCCCGACCTCGCCCGCCAGACCGCCACGTATGTGGACAAGATCCTGAAAGGGGCGCAGCCAGCACAGTTGCCCGTGGAGCAGCCGATCAAGTTCGAGCTGGTGATCAATCTAAAGACGGCGAGAGAGCTGGGGCTGACGATAAGCCGCGAGTTTCTGCTGGTTGCCGACGACGTGGTCGAATGAGTGCGCCAGGCAAAGCTGGTGCAATCCACCGGTGAAAACCCGGTCCAAGCAGGGAGTGGCGTCCGGTATCTCACGCCTGCCGACGGCCACTGGCCTATCCGCCGCTGATCGCGGTCAGGATGAACACGTCGGCGCCGGGAGCGAGCTCCGTCGTGAGCGTGGCGCGCCTGCCGGCCACGAAGATGTTGATGTGGCGCCGGACCGCGGGAGTGGAGTCGCAGATGCGGTCGCGCATCCCCGGCCACCGCGCCTCGAGCGCGGCGATCATCTCGGCGACCGTCGCCGCCGAAAGCTCGACGTTGGGCTCGGCGTCGGGGAACAGCGAGACGAGCAGCGGCGGCAGCCGCACCCGCACCGGCAGGCGGCTCGGGATCAAGTGTCGAGCACCAGGGTTTCCACCGACGAGATCGCCGGCAGGTGCTGCGCGATGCAGGACCAGCTTTCGCCCTCGTCGGAGCTGGCATAGAGCGTGCCCGTGCCGGTGCCGAAATACACGCCCGCCGGCTCCATCCGGTCGGTCGCCAGCGCCTGACGCAGCACGCCGAAGAACGCGTTGTGCTGCGGCAGCCCTTCGCGCTTGGCGCTCCAGGTGCCGCCGCCGTCGGTGGTCTTCCACACCGCGGCCCTGCCCTGCGGCACGAAACGGCCGGCGGTGTCGCCGTTGAGCGGCACGAGATAGAGCGTCTGCGGATCGCGCGGATGCACCGCCGCCGGAAAGCCGAAGCTCGACGGCAGGCCGGCCTCGATGCTCTGCCAGCTGCGGCCGGCGTCGTCGCTGCGGTACATTCCGCAATGGTTCTGCTGGTAGAGCCGCTCGGGCATCCCGGGCGCCGGCACGATGCTGTGCACGCATTGCCCGACCTCCGGATAGCGCTGCTCCTCGGGCAGGAAATCGCAGCGCGTTCCGCGGTTGCGCGGCTCCCAGGTCAGGCCGCCGTCGGCGCTGTAGAAGACGCCTGCCGCCGAGATGCCGACCCAGATCCGCCGCTCGTCCTGCGGGTGCACGACGAGCGAATGCAGGATGAGCCCGCCCCCGCCCGGCTGCCAGCCGGGCCGCGAGGGATGATCGCGCAGGCCGGCGACGTGCACCCACGAGTGCCCGCCGTCGTCGCTGCGAAACAGGCCCGCCGGCTCGACCCCGGCATAGAGCCGACCGGCCGCGGGCGCGATGCTCCAGGCCGATTTGATCGCCTGCTCTCCGGCGGCATAGGCGAGGCCCTCGCTCGAATGCGTCCAGGTCTCGCCCAGGTCGGCCGAGCGCCAGACCGCGGGGCCGAACCACTCGTTGCCGCCGGCGCCGTAGATGACCGCGCTCTCCGCGTCGGCGATGACATGGTTCATCGGCCAGGTCTCGCAGCAGGGACCGCGCAGCACCCAGGCGCGGCGCTCGGCGCCGCTCTCGAGGATGAAGGCACCTTTCTTGGTGCCGAGGAGAAGGAGGACCCTTGCCGGCATGACCGTCTCCGCTGGCTGTGGGCGAGCGCGCTCAGTGAGCCACGATCACCATCCAGCCGACGCCGAAGCGGTCGCTCACCATTCCGAACCGGGGCGAGAAGAACGTCCTGGTGAGCGGCATCGAGACCGTGCCGCGGTCGGCGAGCGCGCCGAAGACGCGATCCGCCTCGGCTTCGTTCGGCACGGTGACCGAGAGGGAGAAACCCTGGAAGCTGGGCTGTCCCTGGCAGCGCCCGTCGGACGCCATCACGGTGGTGTCCCCGATCCGCAGGCTCGCGTGCATCACCTTGTTCTCGGATCCGGGGGCCACCATGCCGGGCGGCGGAGTGTCGGGACAATCCTTGTACCGCATCAGCGCGGTCACTTCGGCGCCGAGGGCCTTTCGATAGAAGTCGACCGCTTCCTCGCAGCGGCCGTCGAAGAACAGATAGGGCTGAACCAGCATGACGCTTCTCTCCTCCTCGACCAGATCCAGATCGACCGATTTCCTGATGGCCGGCAGAAGGTCCCTCGCCGCTTCCGGCAGTATTCCTTTCCGGCAGCGCCCGGACGCTCGAGTTCCGGAAGTGCCGCATCTGATGAAGCGGCGAAACCTCGCCGCCGCAGACCGCATGCAAATTGGACGCGATCAAGGCGCTTCCCGCCGTGCCCGAGAAACCGGCCCGGAAAGCCAGTCGGGAACCCGACGAGGAAGCGCTTTCCTGTGACAGCCGTCACATCGCCGATGCCGACGCGCGGCTAGGGTCCGGCATCGATGACGCCTATAGCCTCGAGGAGGCCGCAATGACCCGCAGCTCGCTTCTCACCTTCGCCGCCGCCGCCGCTCTGATCGCGGCGACCACAGCCGCGCAAGCGCGCGGCGCCGGCGGTGGCGGTGGCGGCGCCATGAGCCATGTCGGCATCAGCAATTCCGCCGCGTTCAGCCGGCCCTCGCTCGGAAGCTCGGTCAGGAGCGCGACCTCGATCCACACAGGGAACCGCCACGTCGTCAACACGATCAAGCCCATCGTCAACTCGCCCGGCAAGCCGATCGTCAACACGATCAAGCCGATCCTCAACACGCACAAGCACGACGACTGGCACTGGAAGCACCACTACCGCTACGATCCGTTCTATTATCCGGAGGCGGTGGTCGTGGCCCCTCCCCCGGTGGCCGAGCCGGTCGGGGTCATCAGCGTGGGCGCACCGAGCGCACCGGCAACACCGGTCACCACAGCGGTCCGAGCGGCCGAACCGGCTCCCTCCGCCGACCCGCCCGGGACTTGCCTGAGCAAGGAATATCTCGACACCGGCGCCGTATTGTTCCGCGACCTCTGCAGCAGGGAATGGGCGGTGAACTCGACCGATGTCGGCAACAAGATCACGCCGGCCGGACAAGGCTGTCTCGTCAAGGACGGCAACAGCCGGGGCGTGGTGACCTTCACCGACACCTGCACCGGCGAATGGGCGATGAATACCCGCGAGCAGATGGCGCAGAACCCGCCCGCGCGGTGAGCGCGCAGAACGAGCCGCCGGTGGCTCGAGCAACCGGATGGGCGCCGGCTGCCGATCCTCGATTGTGGCCAATCGTTCGCGATCGTGCCAAGCTTTGCCGCAGCCCGCACGGCGGCAGGGAGATGGCGAATGGCGGCACCAGCCGGCACTGGGCGGATGCATTTTGCGGGGGTGCGGCCGGCCCTGCGAGCTTCGGCCTTGCTCTCGGCGCTGGCAGCCGCAGCCCCCGCTCAGCAGGCTTCGGCGCTGACGCTCGAGCAGGCACGGGAAAGCTGCCGCGCGAGCGTCGGCCGGCCCATCGTCCAGGCCTGCATGCACGCGGGCGGCGGCAATCTGGAGGCGTGCCGCGCCAAGGCGACACCGCAGGTGCATGCCTGCGTGCAGAAGGCGATCAACGCCGCCAACGGGCGCCCCAATGTCCCGGTCGCGGTTCCATCCCAACCGCCGGCGGGTGATCCCGGCGACAGGGGCGACCCTGCGATCAGCGCAGCCCCGGCGACTTTCATAATCCCGCCACGGACCATCGCCGACATAACGGCCATTCTCGACAGCGAGAAGCCGGAGCCCGGACGCATCGAGGAGCTGAAGGCCAAGGCGGATGCGAAGTCCCCTCAAGCCTCGCCCCAGCACCTCGCCCGCTTCTACTATGGGCGAGGCACGGCGCGGGCGCAGCTCGGCAGGCTCAAGGAAGCGATCGCCGATGCCGAGAAGGCGCTGGCCGTGGGGCGCGGCAGCATCGATGCCCATCTCATCGGCCGCCTGGAGCAGTTCGCCGGGCTTCAGCATTCTGCCGCCGGCGATCCGAAGCAGGCATTCGCGATCTTCTCGCGGCAGATCCGCGATACCAGCGTCCCCGGAGCCAAGGGTTATCTGTTCGGCGCTCAGCGGCACATCTCGGCCATTCTCATCAAGATGGGGGACATCGGCCAAGCCGAGACTTTCCTGCGCCGCAACCTCGCTCTCATCCAGGAGGCCAGGACCAGCGGGCTGCCCGGCTGGCGCAACGGCTACGCGAGGAGCGGCCAGTCGTGGGAAGCAGACGTGGAATTGAACCGCGCGATGATCTTCGAGGCGCGCGGACAATTCCGCGAGGCCGAGGCATCCTACCGGCTGGCGGAGCAGCGTCGCCGCGCCTCGGTCAAAGCGGCCTTGAGCAACCCCGATCCCCCGCCCGAAACGCAGCTTTGGGCCGCTGCCGACCTGATGGTGCTGGGACAGGCGCGGATGAAGATGCGGCAGGGCAGGCTGGCGGAGGCTGAAGCCGACGCCCGGCGCGCGCTCCTCGCCCGGCTCAAGGACACGGGCAAGTACAACCCGGCCGTGCCCGGCTTCGTGATGGGACTCGCCGACGTCCTGCTCGAGCAGGGACGCTACGCGGAAGCGGAGAAGCTCGTCCGGGTCGCTATCGAGATCAATCGCGCGGTCGGGGTTGCCGATGATTCGCAATCCACCGCGCACATGCTGTCCAGTCTCGGCGGCATTCTCAACCTGCAGCGCAAGTGGAAGGCCGCCATCGCGGTCTTCGCCGAGCTCGATCAGGCGATCGCCCACTGGGAGCCGCAGCGCCGCGAGCTGCTCGAGCTCAGCAATGCGCGTATCCTGTCGCTCTATGCCGCCGGAAGGGTCGAGGACGGAATCGCCGCCGCGCAAGCCTTGCTCAAGCGGCAGATCGGCCGTGTCGGCGCAAGCCACTTCGATGCCGCGGTCGCCCGCGGCACGCTCGCGATCGGCTACATGCGGGCCGGTCGCGACGCCGATGCGGCGCGCGAGTTCAGGACGGCGATCCCGATACTGACCGCGGCAGCGCGCGAGAACGCCGACGACGACGATACCAGCGTGGTCGCTGCGCGCAGCCAGCGGCTGCAGAGCATCACCGAGGCCTATATCGGGCTGCTCGCCGGGTACAGGCCCAAAGCCCCGCCTGCGGGGGAGCGGACGGACGACGATGTCGCCGTCGAGACGTTTCGGCTCGCCGATGCAATCCGCGGCCACTCGGTGCAGCAGGCGCTCGCAGCCTCGAGCGCGCGGGCGCTGGCCAGGGATCCGGCCCTCGCCGAGCTGGTGCGCAGCGAGCAGGACCTTGCGAAGCAGATCAACGGCCAGCTCGGCACGCTCAACAACGTTCTCGCCCTGCCCGCGGGCGAGCGCGACGAGAAGGGTGTGCAGGCGATCAACGCCTCGATCGGCCGGCTGGGGGCGGAGCGCAGCAAGGCGCGCACCGAGATCGCTCGGCGATTTCCGAGCTACTCCGACCTGATCGAGCCGAAGCCGCCGAGCGTCGACGAGATCAAGGGGGTGCTCGCCCGCGGCGAGGCCCTGCTGTCGTTCTATTTCGGCCGCGACCGCAGCTTCGTCTGGGCGGTGCCGCAGGAGGGGCCGGTTGCATTTGCCTCGATCCCGCTGACGGCGGGCGAGCTTGAAACCCGGGTCCGTGCCCTGCGCCGGGCGCTCGAACCGCAGGCAGCGGCGGTCTCCGACATCCCCCCTTACGACCTCGCGCTCGCCTACGAGCTCTACCGGCTGCTGCTCGAGCCGGTGGAAGCGGGCTGGAAGCCGGCGAAGAAACTGATCGTCGTCACCAACGGGGCGCTCGGCCTGCTGCCGCTCTCGGTGCTGGTCACCGCGCCCGCGGAGCTCAGGCAGGACGCGGAGCCCCTGTTTGCCGGCTATCGCGACGTGCCCTGGCTGGCGCGCACGCACGCGGTGACGATGGTGCCCTCGGCTGCGGCCCTGCGCACGCTCCGGCAATTGCCGAGGGGATCCGAAAAGCGCGAGCCGCTCATCGGGTTCGGCGACCCGATCTTCTCGAAGGGACAGGCCGAGGCGGTGCAGCAGGCTTCGGCCGACGCACCGATGCAGATGGCCGCGGCAACCACGCGCGGCATGCCGCTCGAGCGACGCGCAAGCCCGCAGCTCGATGACGTGGACAGTGCCGAGCTGGCGATGCTGCCGCGGCTGCCCGATACCGCCGAGGAGCTCAAGTCGATCGCGCTGGCGCTCGAAGCGGATCCTTCGAAAGTGCTCAAGCTCGGCATTCTCGCCAACGAGCAGGTGGTGAAGGCGGCGGACCTGTCGCGCTACAAGGTCATCGTGTTCGCCACCCACGGCCTCGTTCCGGGCGAGCTCGACGGGTTGCGGCAGCCTGCGCTCGCCCTGTCGGCGCCCGACGTCGCCGGTGTCGACGGGGACGGCCTCCTGACGATGGAGGAAATCCTCGCGCTCAAGCTCGATGCCGACTGGGTCGTGCTCTCGGCCTGCAACACCGGCGTCGGCGCCGGTGCCGGAGCGGAAGCGGCTTCAGGCCTCGGGCGGGCGTTCTTCTATGCCGGGACCCGCGCGCTTCTGGTCACCAACTGGTCCGTGCACTCGCAGTCGGCGCGCGAGCTCACCACCGACCTGTTCCGCCGGCAGGCGGTCGACCGCAGCCTCGCGCGCGGCGAAGCGCTGCGCCAGGCGATGCTGGCGCTGATGGACGGCCCGGGCTTCATCGATGCGCAGGGCAGCACCGCCTTCAGCTATGCCCATCCGCTGTTCTGGGCGCCCTACACGATCATCGGCGATGGCGGTTGAGCGGGTTTTCGCGGTGAGGCGGCGTCCGGCGTCTGCGCATCAGATGCGGGCGGGTGCGCCGCGCAGCGGCATCTGCCGGCGCATCGCCACCGGCTCGGCTTCACTGCTCGGCCTGCTCTCGAGCATTGCCGCTTCGCCGGCGCAGCCGCGCGCGATCGATGTCGCCTATGTCGAGGCGACGTCGGGCCGCGCCACCGCCTCGCTCGGCGAAACGAAGAGCGTCCTCGAGCCGCTCGATCCGATTTATGACGGGACGCGCCTGGAGCTTGCGGCCGGTGCCGAGGCGCGGATCTGCCATTACCGCCAGGGCCGGCAGATCACCTTGCAAGGGCCGCTGCAAGCCGTGGTTTCCACAGGTGGGATAACCGCCGACCGCGGAGCCGTCGATGCCAGCGGGGCATCGTGCGCGGCGCCTGCGATCTCGGTCCTGCCGGGAGGACTTCCCTTGCGGGCGGCGCCCCGAAAGATCAGCGTCGCCTTGCAGCCGCGCATCAAGGTCGTCAACCGCAGCACCCAGGCTCCGGTCAGCGCCGTCTTGTGGGACCGCGCGCACGCGACCGCTGTCGCCCGCTTCGATCGCGGGGTGGCGCAGCCGCAGCTGAGCGAAGGCAAGACCTACTTTCTCGCCGTCACCCTGCCTGGTGCAGCCACGCGGGAGATCGCCCTCGAAGCCAACGCCGCGCTGGGCAAAAGCACACTGATCGTCGTTCTCGACAATCCCGACATGTCCTCGCCCGCGAGATCGCCCGTTGGGCGAAGGTGATGAAGGAGGGCAAGACCGGCCTGCGTATTGGCTAGGCGCGAGCGTCGATGCAGTTCCCGCCGCCTCTTCCCGGCCGGTATTGGCAATCGTCACGAGCGGCCGCGCGGCAGCTACAGCCCGGCAGCCTTTTTCAAGGCCTCATCCATCCGCGTCTGCCAACCTGGCCCATCGGCCTTGAATCGCTCCACCACCTCGCGCGTCAGCCGCAGCGAGACAGCGACCTTGGTCGGTTGCTTCTGCGATCCACGCATCCGCCTACTCTCCGCCAGGCGCGGAAAAGCCTTGCTGAACGGCTTTGCCCGCCGGAAATCCCGCGGGGTCCATTCCGGATTGTCGGGGTCGTTCGCGATACCCGACTGGATACGCGCCTCCTGCGCGTCGGAGAGTGCAGGAATCTTATTGCGCTTACTTCTTCTCATAGAGCTTCCTTTCCGTCCGACTTGCCGGGCGCAGGCTGATGACGGAAATCGCCTCGCTCCCAAGCAGCGAAAAGACGAGCGTGACGAGATCGTCTCCGAGACGGCCGATCGCCCTGAATCTAGGCCTTCCCCTGGCACCGCCGTGACCGCGAACCACGATCGCGCTCTCCCAGTCGAATGCCTCCGCTTCCGCCAGATCGAGCCCATGTGTCGCGAGGTTCAGCCGCCGTTTGGGCTCGTCCCAGACGATCTTCATTTCTGCTGTATATACGATTTGAATCGAACCGCCTCAATCGGCTCGGGACCAGAAGCAGAGTGAACCGCCGTCGTGTCCAGGTCGATTGAGTCAGGGCCGCAAAAGCCGCATGCTGCGGCGCGATCATCGAATCCGGACCGAGCTCCATGCCCGTCGCCCGCTTTCCCTCCCTCGCCCATTGGGGCGCCTTCACCGCGGTGGTCGAGAACGGCCGGCTCGTCGACTGCGAGCCGTTCGCACGCGATCCCGCCCCCTCGGAGATGCTCAAGTCGATGCCCGGGATGGTGCACTCGCCGCTGCGCGTCGCGCGCCCGGCGATCCGCGAAGGCTGGCGCGAGTGCAGGCCGCGCACCGGCCACGACAGCTTCCGCGAGGTCTCCTGGGACGAGGCGCTCGACACCGTGGCCGCCGAGCTTGCGCGGGTGCGCGGGAGCTTCGGCCCCAGTGCCATCCTCGGCGGCTCGCACGGCTGGTCGTCGGCGGGACGCGTGCACCATGCCCGCGGCCTGGTGCGGCGCTTCATGTTTCTCGGCGGCGGCTGCGTCGACCAGGTCGGCAATTACAGCTTCGGCGCCGCCTATTTTCTCCTGCCGCACGTGATCGGCAGCTTCGCGCCGGTCATGGGGCAGAACACCGACTGGTCGTCCATCGTCGGGCACACGCGGCTCATCCTCGCCTTCGGCGGCCTCGCCGCCAAGAACGGGCAGGTGACCTCGGGCGGGGCCGGTGCCCATTCGATGGACGGCTGGCTGCACCGCGCCCGGGCGGCCGGCATCGAGTTCGTCTCGATCAGCCCGCTCAGGTCCGATTCGCCGGATTTTCTCGGCGCGCAATGGGTGCCGATCCGGCCCAACACCGATACCGCGCTGATGCTGGGCATGGCGCACACGCTGCTGGTCGAGGAGCGCCACGACGCGCAGTTCGTCGCGCGCCACTGCGCCGGGTTCGAGACGTTCCGCCGCTATCTCCTCGGCAGCGACGACGGGCTGGCGAAAGACGCGGATTGGGCGGCGGCGATCACCGGTGTAGCCGCCGAGACGATCCGCGAGCTCGCACGACGGGCAGCGGCAAGCCGCAGCATGCTCACCTGCTCGTGGTCGCTGCAGCGCGCCCAGCACGGCGAGCAGCCGTACTGGGCGGCGATCACGCTCGCGGCCATGCTGGGCGGCATCGGCCTGCCCGGCGGCGGCTTCGGCTTCGGCCACGGCTCGATCAACGGCGTGGGCGTGCCGCGCATCGATGTGGCGGGACCCGAGGTGCCGCTGCCGCTCAACCCCGCGCGCATCGCCATCCCCTGCTCGCGCGTCGCCGACATGCTGCTCAATCCCGGGGAAAGCTACGCGTTCAACGGCCGCCGCTACACCTATCCCGATATCCGGCTGATCTACTGGGCCGGCGGCAATCCGTTTCACCACCAGCAGGACCTCTATCGGCTGCAGCGCGCCTGGCAGAAGCCGGAGACGGTCATCGTGCACGAGGCGTGGTGGACGCCGACGGCGCGGCATGCCGACATCGTGCTGCCGGCGACGACCACGCTGGAGCGGAACGACGTCGGCGGCTCCTCGCGCGACAGCTTCATCCTCGCCATGCACCGCGCCATCGACCCGGTCGGCGAGGCCAGAAACGACTTCGACATATTGCGCGCGCTGGCGCGGCGGCTCGGCTACGAGACCGCGTTCACCGCCGACCGCGACGAGCTGGGCTGGTGCCAGTGGGTCTACGATGCGGTGCGCGCGAGCGCGGCGAAGAAGGGCGTGGAGCTGCCCGGCTTCCAGCAGTTCTGGGCGGAAGGTTTCGTCGAGCTGCCGCCGCCCGATCGCGACTACGTGCTGTTCGAGAACTTCCGCCGCGACCCCGAGCGGCATCCGCTGAAGACCCGGTCCGGCCGGATCGAGATCGCCTCCGCGGCGATCGGCGAATTCGGCTACCCCGACTGCCCGCCGCACCCGACCTGGCTCGAGCCGAAGGAGTGGCTGGGCAGCGCCGAGGCCGCGCGCCATCCGCTGCACCTCGTCACCCACCAGCCGGACAGCCGGCTGCACAGCCAGATGGATCCGGGGGCGCTATCGCGGGCGCGCAAGGTGAGCGGGCGCGAGGCCGTGCGCCTGCATCCCGCGGATGCCGCCCGCCGCGGCATCGCCGACGGCGACATCGTGCGGGTCTACAACAGCCGCGGCGCCTGCCTCGCCGGCGCGGTGCTCGATGCCGGGGTGATGACCGGCGTGGCGGTGATGGCGACCGGCGCCTGGTTCGATCCGCCGCGCCGCGATGCTTCCTCTCTCCCCTCCGCTCCGTCCGTCGACGAGGTCGAGCCGGAGCGGCACGGCAACCCGAACGTCCTCACCCTCGACATCGGCTCTTCCGCGCTGGCGCAGGCGCCGAGCGCGCTCACCGCGCTCGTCGAGGTCGAGCGCTGGGCGCAGCCGGAGCTGCCGGTGCGGGCCTTCACCCCGCCCGAGCTGATCGCGGCTGAATAGGCGCAACCGCGTAAGTGCACCTGGAGACGGCAATGTCGCAAAGCTTGCTCACCGGCTCGTTCGTGGCGCTGATCACCCCGTTCAACAAGGACGGCTCGGTGGACTTCGCTGCGTTTCGGACGCTGCTCGAATTTCAACGTCGGCACGGCACCTCCGCCGTCCTGATCATGGGCTCGACCGGCGAGACCTCGATGCTCACGCCGGAGGAGAAGAAGAAGATCATCGTCGAGACGGCCAAGCTCAAGTCCCCGGCGATGCCGATCTTCTTCGGCTGCACGGGAAACAGCACCGAGGCGACCATCGCCAATGTGCGCTTCGCCGAGGACAACGGCGCCGACGGAGCGATCCTCGCGGCACCCCCCTATATCTGCGCGCCGGAAGCCGACATCGAGCGCTTCTTCCTCGATGTTGCGGACTCAACCGAGCTGCCGCTCGGCATCTACAACAATCCGCCACGGGTGAAGAGCGACCTCACCTGGGAGCACCTGATTCGCATCTTCAGGCATCCGCATTACGTGGTGCACAAGGAATCGACGGCGCGGGTCGGCCAGGTCGCGCAGGTGCTCGCGGCCAGGCCCTCGGTCTCGGTCATGTGCTGCGACAGCCCCAATCTCGGTCTGGTGGTGCCGACAATGGCTCTCGGCGGCCACGGCACCGCCAACATGACGGGCAACGTCGCCCCGGCGGAGCTTGCCACCATCTCGACACCGTGGCGAAGCCATGCCGAAGCGGAGAATTTCAGGGCGGCCTATCTCGGGCTGCTGCCGCTCCTGCATTTCACCTATTCGGTGATCAATCCGATAGCGGTGAAATCGCTGATGAAGGCGCTCGGCCTGCCGGCGGGCGACCTGCGCAAGCCCTTGAGCAATCTCGAGGGCGAGGCGCTGGCCAGGGGCTTGCGGATCGTGCAGGAGCTCGGGCTCGACCAGCGCTACGACTACAAGCTGCGCCCGCTTTCGGCGGTGGCGGCCTGAGCGGAAAAGCCCGCCGGCGCAACGGGCGCCCCGCTGCCCGCGTTTTGGCGTAGCGCGGGCCTGGGCGCTGTGGCTTCCTTCCGGCGAGATGGGCGCGGGTGCAGGTCTGCCGATCGGGCGCCGTGCTCGACCCGCCGGAAAGGAGCTCGCCATGCGATGCCTTGCTTCATTCGCCCTTGCCGCCCTCCTCGCAACACCGGCCGGGCCCGTCGCGGCGCAGAGCTATCCGGCGCGCACCGTCACCGTGGTGGTGCCCTTCCCGGCCGGTGGATCGGTGGACGGGGTCGCCCGCATCCTGGTGCAGAAGCTCAATGAGACCGGTGCCGGGCATTTCATCATCGAGAATCGGGCCGGCGGCGCCTCGGGGATTGTCGGCGCGAATGCGGTCGCCAAGTCGCCGCCAGACGGGTACACGCTGCTGATCTCCGCCTCGATCCACGTCATCAATCCGCTGCTCTACAAGAGCGTCCCCTACGACGTGGTGAACGACTTCACCCCGGTGTCGCTGATCGCGACCGGGCCGCTGATCGTGAGCACCACGCCGAGCGTGCCGGCCGGCAACCTGAAGGATTTCTTCGAGCTCGTCCGCAAGGACCCGCAGAAATACACGTTCGGCACCAGCGGCGTCGGCTCCGCCAGCCATCTCGCCATCGAGCTGCTCAAGCGTGACGCCGGGCTCGACACCCTCGTGATCGCCTACAAGGGGACGGCGCCGGCGCTGACCGACCTGATGAGCGGGCAAATCCAGCTGTTCGCCGACCCGATGCTCTCGTCGCTGCCGCTCGCGCAGAGCGGCAAGATCAAGGCGCTCGGGCTTACCAGCCGGACGCGGGCGGCGGCGGCGCCGGAAATTCCGACTGTGGAGGAATCAGGTGTGAAAGGCTTCGAGTTCGTCTCGTGGTACGGGCTGTGGGGACCAAAGCAGCTGCCCGCCACCATCTCCGAGAAGCTGCAGACCGAGGCCGCCAAGGTGATCGCGATGCCCGAGTTCAGGCAGCGCTTGAGCACGCTCGGCTTCGACCCGGTCGGTCGCAACGGGGACGCGTTCGCGAGCTTCATCCGCGACGAGATGGCGAAATACCAGGCGATCATCCGCGACGCGAAGATCAAGGCGGACTGACCGGACGATGCGCGTCCTGCTGCGGCGGGAACGGAGATGGAATGCGCGCCGAGCGCGAGCATGGCGGTGGGGAGCTGACGTGCCTGGCGAACGCGAGGGTGGAGGAAAGGAGAAGGGATGAGCGAAGCGCAACGAAGTGCCGGCAATGAGCTGCTCTACAGCGTGGACGAGGGCATCGCCACGATCACCTTCAATCGTCCGGAGCGGATGAATGCGCTCACGCACGAGCTCGAAACCGAGCTGCACCGCGCCTTCGATCGCGCCGATGCCGACCGCGCGGTTCGCGTCATCATCCTCACCGGCAGCGGGCGCGCCTTCTGCTCCGGCTACGACCAGTCGCAACCCGGCGGATCGGGCACCCGCCCTTCCGATCCGACCGGCAAGTCGCATGCCGACTACATCGAGTTCTGGCAGCGGCTCGATGCCGACCGGGTCGCCTGCTGGACGCACATGTGGCGGCTCGGCAAGCCGATCATCGCCGCCGTCAACGGCTGGGCGATGGGCGGCGGGTTCTGGTATCAGCTCGCCGCCGACATCACCATCGCCTCCGAGGAGGCGGTATTCGCCCAGCCCGAGGTGCGCCACATCTCCAACACCACCTTCCTGTTCGGCGCGCTGTGCGGCTGGAAAGCTGCGAACCGCTGGGCGCTGACCGGCGACCACTTCGACGCCCAGGAGGCATTGCGCCTCGGTATGGTCAATGAGGTGGTCCCGCACGCGGAGCTGATGCCCGCGGCGCGGGCACTGGCGAAAAGGATTGCGCTCACGCCAGAGCCGTCGGTGCGGCTCAACAAGGCGATCACCATGATGGGAATCCAGGCCGCCGGGCTCTATTCCGGACTGCTGCTCGAGGGCACCCTCGGCGCGCTGGCCCACGCATCGCACAACGAGCATCGCGAGAAGCTGCTGCAGGCGCAGCGCGAGCACGGGCTCAAGGCCTATCTCGAGCTGCGCGACGGGCCGTTCCAGCCGGAGCCGATGGGTCCGCGCTCGGCCAGGGGCCGGCAGAGGAAACCACGGTAGCGTGGAGGCGCTCAGATATATCGGGCGCTCGATCCGGCGGCTGGAGGACCGGCCGCTGCTCACCGGTGCCGGGCGCTTCGTCGACGATCTGCGCTTTCCCGGCATGCTGCACGCTGCCTTCGTCCGCAGCCCGCACGCCCACGCCCGGCTCGGCGCCGTCGACACGCGGGCGGCACTCCGGCAAACCGGCGTGCACGCGATCCTCACGCTCCCCGACCTCGCCCCGCATCTGGTCGAGGAACGGTTGCCGCTGCAGTTCCGCACCGCCGAGCTGCCCAGTGACGTGACGCCGCTCGTTCTGGCCAAGGACGAGGTCGCCTTCGTCGGTGAAGCGGTAGCCGTGGTGATCGCCGATACGCGCCACCGCGCCGAGGACGCTGCGGCGCAGGTGGCCGTCGCGTACGAGCCGCTGCCGGCCGTGGCCGATTGCCGGCGCGCGCTGGCGCCGGGAGCGCCACCCGCCCGCCGCAACCGCCCGGGCAACCTGCTGATCGAGTTCCGCCAGAGCTACGGCGATGTCGCGCGAGCCTTCGCCCAGGCGCCGCATCGCGCCCGCGTCGCTCTCAAGCAGCATCGCGGCGGGGCGCATTCGATCGAGGGCCGTGGCGCGGTCGCAGCCTACGACGGCAACGAGGACCGGCTGACGCTGTGGTCGTCGACCCAGCTCGCCCACGAGGTGCGCGCCTTCCTCATGCAGATGCTCGGGCTCGACGAGAACCGGCTGCGCGTGGTCGCGCCCGACGTCGGCGGCGGCTTCGGCGCGAAGTTCGTCATGTACCCGGAGGAGGCGGCGCTCGCCGCCGCCTGCCTCAAGCTGCGGCAACCGATCAAATGGGTCGAGGATCGGCGCGAGCATTTCCTGGCCGCCGTGCAGGAGCGCGAGCAGTATTGGGATCTCGAAGTTGCCTTCGACGCCGGCGGGCACCTGCTCGCGGTTCGCGGCGAGCTCATTCACGACCAAGGCGCCTACACGCCGCAGGGCATCAATCTGCCATACAACGCCTCGACCGGCCTGCCGGGCCCGTATCTGCTGCCGGCCTATCACCTCGACGTGCGCGTGGTGGAGACGAACAAGGTCGCCACCATGCCGGTGCGCGGCGCCGGCTATCCGGAGGCCTGCTTCGCCATGGAGCGGCTGCTCGACCGGATCGCCGACGAGCTTCATCTCGATCGCGCCGAGGTGCGCCGCCGCAATCTGGTGCCGGCGAGCCGGATGCCCTACGTGCTTCCGCTCAAGACCCGCGCCGGGACAGCGATCGCGCTCGACAGCGGCGACTTCCCCGCCTGCCAGCACCTTGCGCTCGAGGCGATCGGGCAGATGGACTTCCCCGTACGGCAGGCGGCGGCCCGCGCCGCCGGCCGCTACATCGGCCTGGGGCTTGCCAACGGGATCAAGGGCACCGGGCGCGGGCCGTTCGAAGCGGGCATCGTGCGCATCGGCCGCTCCGGCCGCATCTCCGTCTATACCGGCGCCATGCCGATGGGCCAGGGCATCAGGACCGCGCTCGCGCAGATCTGCGCCGAGCAGCTCGGCGTGGCACCGGACGCGGTCAGCGTCGCCGCCGGCGACACGGCGATCATCCCCTTCGGCCAGGGCGGCTTCGCCAGCCGGCAGACCGTGACCGCCGGCTCGGCGGTGCACCTGGCCGCCGCCGCGGTGCGAGAGAAAGTGCTGGCGGTGGCCGCCCATCTCCTGGAAGCGGGCACCGACGATCTCGAGCTGCGCGACGGCCGGGTCGAGATTGCGGGGGCGCCGGGAAGCGGCTTGGCGCTCCGCGAGATCGCCGAGGCGGTCTCGGGGGTGCCGGGTTATTCCATGCCCGGCAAGTTCGAGCCGGGGCTGGAAAGCATGCAGAGCTTCCTGCCGAGCGCGCTTACCTACGGCGGCGGCTGCCATGCGGTCGAGGTCGAGGTCGATGTCGAGACCTGCGGCGTGCGCATTCTGCGCTACGTGATCGTCAACGACTGCGGCCGCATGGTCAATCCGATGCTGGTCGAGGGACAGCTCGTGGGCGGAGCAGCGCACGGGATCGGCAACGCGCTCTACGAATGGATGGGCTACGACGATACGGCCCAACCCCTCACCACGACATTCGCGGATTATCTGCTGCCGGGCGCCGCCGAGGTGCCGAGGATCGAGGCGAGCTCCGCCGAGTTTCCTTCCCCGCTCAACCCGCTCGGGGTCAAGGGAGTGGGCGAGTCCGGCTGCGTGCCGGCCGCAGCGGCGATCGTCTCGGCAATCGAGAATGCGCTCGAGCCGTTCGGGGTCCGGATCACCGAGTACCCGGTCACGCCGGCGCGGCTGTTCGCGCTCCTCTCGCGGAGCCGAGAGCCGTCGCCAGCGGCGAGCCGACGGTGACGAATCCCCCGCGGATTACGCTGGGCAGCATGCTCATTCCGCCGTCTTCAGGCCAGGGTCCCTGGCGATCTCGGCAAGCCGGGCGCGTTGCTCATGACTGATGGAGCCGTTGTTCAAGATGTGGAACAGCAACCAGGAGAGCGAAAAGAAGCCTGTGCGCCTCGCGCAGCTCCACGAGGCGAAGCGGAAGCTTGTTCGGGACGGTGAGAGCCTTCGAAGCATTGTTGAGCGGTACCAATTGACCGATAGTTGATTCCAGCAACCGTCTGTTCTTGCAACGGGCAACGAGTCATCCCAAGTTGCACGATAGGCCGACCGTAAGGCTCAAGGCCCGTGCGGCATACTTAATCCGGAGAGAACGATGATGAATCGACCTAGCGCTGTGATCGTTTCGACGATGATGATCCTGGCTTCGGCGCCGGCCGTCGCCCAGCAAAACAAGCTTCAGGAGCAGCTTATTGGAGCATGGAAGCTCGTTTCGGCCGTCGTTGAGAAAGATGGTCAGAAGCACGAGCCCTTCGGGCCCCACCCACGAGGTGCCGTATTGTTTGTGCCCAGTGGCTATTTTTCATGGAATATGTTGCGCGGGGACCGGCCCAAGTTCGCCTCCGACAGCTACCAGACGGGCACTCCGGAGGAGAACAAGGCAGCGGTGCAGGGAGCGATCGGTTTTGTCGGGACCTATACAGTCACTCCCGACGGCGCGCTTACGCTACAGATCATAGGCAGCAACTTTCCCAATTGGGAGGGCACCACTCGGACGGGAACGGTTGAAATAAATGGGGACGAGATGAAGTTTACGACTCAAGCTCGGTACATCGTCCCCGGCGGGACCGCCGTGAATATCTTTGCCCGCGCCAAGTAGCTTGCGACAAACGAAATCCTTCTCCTCGCGAGCCGCGCGACACATTTAGAGCGAATTTCGCTCGGGTTGAATCGGGGGATTTGCGACGGCTTGTCAATGAGCGAGTCTACCCCCGCCTTGATTTGATTCGGGGGCTGGGGCGACAACCAGCGCGGTTGACCGTGGCGAAGAGATCGCCTTCACGGGGGCCCATGTCGTGATCGAAGGCGTCTACCTCGTCCCCTCGGCCTCACCGCTGCGCAGCATCGAGGAGGTCGATCGGGACGGAGTCCGCATCGCAATGGCCCGCGGCAGCGCTTATGACCTCTTCCTGACCCGGCGAGGCTCGTCCGCGAGCCGAGCGGGCCGGAGGCATTGGAGATGTTCCGTCGCGAGTGCCTCGAGGCGGCAGCCGGAGTGAAGCAACCGCGGGGCTCGGTAAGCCACCGAAAGCCCCCGGTCATACCCCGGGAGGGCAACCATGATCGTAAGCCGAATTGGCGTCGCGCTTGCGTTGCTGTTGACGCCGGTGCATCCGCTCCGCGCGCAGGTTGAGTTTGCGATTCAGTACGTTCCTCCAGTGACGGTCCAGGTCCAGCCCGGCGTGAGCGTCAAATATCTTGCCTTGGAAAGGGCAATCAGAAGAAAGTCATCGGTCGCGGTGATCCTGTTTGCGGGCGGCAATGGGCTCCTGAACCTGCAACCCGACGATGCGATCACAACTGGTCTCAGCCAGAACTTTCTCGTCCGTTCGCGTGCAAAGTTTGCCCAGAAGGGCTTATTCGTTGCGTTGGTTGATACACCCAATCAGGTTGCGATCCTCGGCAATGTTCGATTGTCGGCCGATTATGCCGCGGACATGGCTAGTGTAATTCAGGAGGTTCGCAGCCATATCGCCAAAGGCAAAGTCTGGCTCGTGGGCACAAGTTCGGGAACGATCTCGGCGGCAAACATTGCCGCACGCTTGCCGCACGTGTTTCTGCGGCCCCCGCCGGTGTCTCCGACCAAGATCAATCTCCGACGTCCCGACGGCATCGTTCTCACCTCGACCCAGACCACAATCGTTCCTGGAGTATGCGGCAGGACGGTGTTCGACACGGATCTGTCGGCGATCAATATTCCCGTGCTCGTCGTCTCGCATCAATCCGACGCCTGTGGATGCAGTCCGCCGACAAGTGCCAGCAACGTGATCGCTGCGCTCAACCAGGCCGCTTCAAAGCAAAGTATTTCATTCACCGGGGGTGGTCCGCCCCAGGATTCGGATCCCTGCGAGGCTTTGACGTTCCATGGATTTCTCGGGGTCGAAGATGCGGTGGTTGATGCCATCGCCGACTGGATCGCCAAGCACTGAGCGGCATCTGCCGAAATCGCAGCACCACCTCAAGCTTGGCCGGCAGAACGGGGCGGTGCGCCCGCTGCGCTGAATCAGAGCGCGAACACTTTGCACCGCTGATCTTGACCAACGGACCGAAGGCGAACGCCTATCGTGCGTTAGTCCGCCCGCGCGACTGGGCGTGCGGGTTCGTCTCGTGGCGGATTTCCTCGTCAATCAGATCAACGATGACGCCGTGGTCTACCGGTCGAGGAAACGGAATTACCTGCTCGACAGCTCAAGGCAGAATACAGACCGGCGTTACACGAACCCCCAAGTATCCTTCCTGCCGAGGAAGACATCGATCCCCTCTTCGTCGCGAAGCTCGTCCGGCCACAGCGAGGCCCGCATGTCCGCCCAGGTTGCTCGGTCGGCGCTGTCCATCTCCCGGATGGTGACTTCCATCGGGGCAGATTATACCGGCGTGAGCGGTTTGGGGACCGCTTTCGGGGAGATGCGGTCGTCAACGGGACGGGAGTGCCAAGTGGCGCTACCTCTTTTGACCCTTGGCCGTGTATGAACTCGGCTGTCTGCCCTTCGCCCAATCCGGTTGCCAGCTCTTGTTCCGCCTCGTCATGACCACCGTCGCCCTCGCCGTGCACATGCTTGGCGCTGTCGTCTGGGTCGGCGGCATGTTTGCGATCTATATCTGCTTGCGCCCGGCGCTTGGCACGCTTGAGCCGCCGCAGCGCCTGCGGCTGATGCGGGTCACCTTCCAGAAATTCTTTCCCTGGGTATGGCTGGCGATTCTGCTGCTGCTCGCCAGTGGCTACTGGATGCTATTCACGACCTTCGGCGGCTTTGCCGGTGCCCGCCTCTACATCCACCTGATGCAGATGATCGGCTGGTTGATGATCGCGCTGTTCGTCTGGCTGTTCCATGGACCATGGCTGGCGTTCAAACGCGCAGTCGATGTCGAGGACTGGTCGAGCGCCAGCGCCATCCTCAGCCGCATCCGCCAGATCATCGCTGTCAACCTGCCGCTCGGCCTGCTCGTCGTCATCATCGGCGGCAGTGGGCGCTCTTGGGGCTAGCTCTCAGTCGGATTCGTCCTAAGCAAAACAGGGGTGCGTAGGACCGGGCTCACTTTGCATTGCAACATCCCGCATCGCAAAATCGATCTCCCCTCGGTGAGGCCCCGCGGCAGCACACCGACGGGGCTGCGGATCGCTCCGTTCGAACTGTATTCAAGAAGGCCAGGCAATTGAAATCATAAAGTTAGTTGCGCTTCTCGTATGGGACTTCGCTTGACCATTTTGAGGCTCATTTGAAAACTCTGTTCCGGTTTTCGCCTCGACGGCCTGCATGGCATAGAATAGACCATTTTTCCAACTTGCTGATCGCGGCGCGGGGCAGCTCGATATATAGTCTCGCTCGCGGCCTCCGTGAGGCCCTTAGCATGCTCAAGGCTCTCGCGCCGCTCGCGCTGTTCCTTCCGCTCTTCGGTCTTCCTGGTGCCATGGCGAATGAAGCTCCACGCGAGGTGGTCGCGGACCTGGCGCCCGGCGGCAAGCTGCGCGCGGCGATAAACTTCGGCAACTCGGTGCTGGCGCAGAGAGATCCCGCCGGCGGTCCGCCGCGCGGCGTCTCGGGTGATCTCGCGCGCGAGCTCGCCCGGCGCCTGGGCGTAGGGCTCGAATATGTCACCTTCGATGCCGCCGGCAAGGTGTTCGAGGCGCTCAAGTCGGGCGCCTGGGATATCGCCTTCATGGCGATCGACCCCCTCCGCGCCGAAGAGATCGCCTTCACCGGGCCCTATGTCGTAATCGAAGGCGTCTACCTGGTCCCCTCGGCTTCGCCGCTGCGCAGCATCGAGGAGGTCGATCGGGACGGAGTCCGCATCGCAGTGGCCCGCGCCAGCGCCTACGACCTCTTCCTCACCCGCGCGATCAAGCGGGCGAGGCTCGTCCGCGAGCCGAGCGGGCCGGAGGCATTGGAGATGTTCCTGCGCGATCGCCTCGAGGCGGCAGCCGGAGTGAAGCAACCGATGGTCGCATTTGCGCGCGAGCATCAGCAGACACGCGTCGTTCCCGGTCGTTTCATGGCGATCGAGCAGGCCATGGGCACACCCAAGGCGCGCGCGAATGGAGCGCGCTATCTGCGCGCATTCGTCGAGGAGATGAAGGCGTCGGGGTTCATTGCCAGGTCGCTCCGGGCGAGCGGCCAAGGCGACGCGACCGTCGCTCCCCCCTCGCCGCTCGACTGACACTTCGCGCCGTCCCTTGACGGCAGCGGAGAGGAAATCTACTTTGCGGCGCAAAGTGCGGGGCCGCATGAGGGATCTCGACAAGGCGCTGGCCGATATCACGGCGATCCGCAGCCAGATGGCGCGCGGCGCCGAGTTTCGCGGATATGGCCCGGCCACCGTGGCAGCGACCGCCGTGCTCGCGGTGGCCGCCGCCGCCTTCCAGGCCGTCTGGCTCGCGGAGCCGGCCGCGAACGCGGGTGCGTATATCGGCTTGTGGGCCGCGACGGCCGCGGTGTCGGTGGTGCTGATCGGCCTGGAGATGGTCGCCCGCACCCGGCGCATCCATTCCGGTCTCGCCGATGCCATGATCCATGCGGCCACCGAGCAGTTCATTCCCGCGGGAGCTGCCGGCCTGCTGCTCACCGTCGTGCTCCTGCGCTACGCGCCGCAAAGCCTGTGGATGCTGCCCGGCCTGTGGCAGATCGTGTTCAGCCTCGGCCTCTTCGCATCCTGCCGCTCGCTTCCGCGGCCAATGTTCGCGGCCGCGGTCTGGTATCTCGCCGCCGGTCTCGGCAGTCTTGCATTCGCCAACGGACAGAACGCGTTCTCGCCGCTCGCGATGGCGATCCCCTACGGCGTGGGACAGAGCTTGATCGCCTTCGTGCTTTATCGCGCCAGCGGAGAGACGGATGCCGAAGCTTAGCAGGGGCGCCGGACGGTTCGCCTATGACGGTCTCGACCGGCTCATTCACGAGAAGGCGCGCCTGAGCGTGCTGACCTCGCTCGTTGCCCATCCCCAGGGGCTCGTCTTCGGCGATCTGAAGCAGCTGTGCGGGCTGACCGACGGCAACCTGAGCTGCCATCTGCAGGTCCTGGAGGAGGCGGGCCTCATCGCGACTGCCAAGGGCGGCGATGGCCGCGGCCGGCCGCACACTGTCTGCCGGGTGACGCCGGAGGGACGCCGGCGCTATCTCGAGTACCTGACCGTGCTGGAGCAGGTCGTCCGTGACGCGGCCAGCGCGGCGGGACCGGCTGCCTCCCCGCTGAGTCTGCACGGCCTGAAGCGGGTCTGATCTTGCGCGGAGACCTTGCAATGCAAAGTGGGGTCGACCCGCGAGCCGGTCTGCATGTCGCCATCATCATGGACGGGAACGGACGCTGGGCGGCCCGGCGCGGCCTGCCGCGCAGTGCCGGACACCGCGCCGGCGTCGCCGCCGCGCGGCGGGTGGTCGAGGCGGCGCCCGATCTCGGCATCGCGACGCTCAGCCTCTATGCCTTCTCATCGGACAACTGGCGTCGTCCGCCGGCCGAGGTGAACGCGCTCATGGCGCTGTTGCGGCAATATATGCGGTCCGAGCTGCACCGGCTGGTGGAAGCAGGTGTCCGTCTGACAGTCATCGGTCGTCGCGATCGGCTGCCGGCTGGCCTCAGCGGGGAAATTGCCGAGGCCGAGCGGGCCTCCGCGCTCGGCGACCGCCTGTATCTGCGGATCGCCATCGACTACTCCTCGCGCGATGCAATCGCGGACGCGGCAGCGCGCTGGAGCGGGGCGCACGCGCCCACGCGCGAGGCGTTCGGCCGGCTGCTCGCACCCGCAACGGGCGGAACCGACGTCGATCTCCTCATCCGCTCCGGCGGTGAAAAGCGGCTTTCCGATTTCCTGCTGTGGGAGCTGGCTTACGCCGAGCTCTGCTTCGTCGAGACCCTGTGGCCGGATTTCGACGCGGAAAATCTCGCCGCGGCACTCGCCGATTTTTCCCACCGGGAGCGACGCTTCGGCGGGCTCACTTCGGCCGTCTCGCCCCTGGCGGCGGCAGAATGAGCCTCCCCCGCCTGCGCCGGGCCGCCGGGCGGTCGGCCCCGGCGAGCGCCACCGCCGTCCCGCCACCCGAGGCCGGCGGCTTGGAACTTTCCATTCCTTTGGTCCGTCACAATTATGTCGCGTGCGGGACGCATATTGCGGACGTTCGGTTGCGTGAGGGGAGTTTGGCGCGGTGAAAAAGTCTCTGGTCATCAAGCGCTCGATCGTCGTTGCCGGTCACAAGACGAGCGTCAGCCTCGAAGATGCGTTCTGGAACGTGCTGCAGGAGATCGCCGAGGAACGCGACATGACGTTGTCGCGGCTGGTGGGGCTCATCGATGCGGATCGGCAGCATGCCAATCTGTCCTCAGCCATTCGCCTGTTTGTGCTGGACACAATCCGCAATCAATCGGAGCGCCAATCCGGCACCCGGCTCGTTGCCTAGCGCGCGCGGCGCGCCGCGACCGGCCCGGGGCGAATTCGCTGGAAGCCGCCGGGACCTGTTGCCGCAATCCTGATCTGATCCGGAGCTCCAGCCCCGCAGCGGCTCGCAGCAAAACGGGGCTTTGCGCCTCCTTCCGCCGGCGCGCCAGGCCGCATGCAGCACCACGGGGAGCGGCCCGGAAAGCTTGCTCCAGATCAGGATATCGATTATCCTGCACGTTTTTTCGCGAGGAGAACCGGCTGGGGTATTCGCGCCAGGTCGACGGCAGCGACTGCAGGGAAATGGTCATGAATCTGAACCTGTTCGAACCTCCCGATCCGTCCCCGGACGATGCGCCCGCCGCAAGCGCGGGCGCAAGCCCCGCAGAGCGGCCACAACTGCGCTGGGGTGCAGCAACCGCGGCGGAGCGCGGGCCGGTGGTTGCGACGCTACGCAATCCGCACCACCGCAACGCAGTGGGCAGCCATGCGGGCGGCTATTCGGTCTATCGCGCGCTGGCGATCACGGCGCGGGCGCTTGCTCCCGATCACGTGGCCGACCTGACCGACACCGCCCCGGTCGAGCGCATCGGTCCGCATCCGCAATGGTGCGACGCAACCAAGATCGTCTCGCTCGATCCGTGGGGGCACCTGGTCGGCGAGGCGTTCCGCGAGCATCTGGCGCGCGGCTACGACATCCGGCCCACCATCGCCGTGACCCGCGCGCATATCGACATGCCCGAGCTCCGTGCGGCAATCGCCGCGCGCCGGATCCGCGCCGACGGCGATATCGTCGACGGGCGCGGCAGCGTCCGCGTGGTCAAGGCGGCGATCGACCCGGTCTGGTACCTGCCCGGCATCGCCCAGCGCTTCGGCCTGAGCGAGACCGATCTGCGCAATGGATTGCACGAGCAGACCGGCGGCATGTATCCCGAGCTGGTGACGCGTCCGGAGCTGAAGGTGTTCCTGCCGCCGATCGGCGGGACGACGATCTATTGCTTCGGCGACCCGGCCAAGCTCGGCGACGGCAAGAGCCCGCTCGCCTGCCGGGTGCACGACGAATGCAACGGCTCCGACGTGTTCGGCTCCGACATCTGCACCTGCCGGCCCTATCTCGCCCACGGCATCGAGCTCGCGGTGCAGATGGCGCAGGCCGGCGGCATAGGCCTCGTCGTCTATAATCGCAAGGAAGGGCGCGCCCTCGGCGAGGTCACCAAGTTCCTGGTTTACAACGCGCGCAAGCGCCAGCAGGGCGGCGACCGCCCGGCCGCGTATTTCAAGCGCACCGAATGCATTGCCGGCGTGCAGGACATGCGATTCCAGGAGCTCATGCCCGATGTGCTGCACTGGCTGGGAATCACCCGCATTCACCGCTTCGCCTCCATGAGCGACATGAAATGCAACGCGCTGCTGCGCCAGGGCATCGCCATCGACGAGCGGGTGCCGCTGCCCGACGACATGATCCCGCCCGACGCGCGGGTGGAGATCGAGGCCAAGATTGCAGCCGGTTATTATGCCGGTGACGGCCGCCGGCTCAATTTCACTGGGACGGTCGGACGCGGCCTCGACGAGTGACCACGGTGGCGACGGCGGCCGAAGCCATCCCGGAGCCTTCCGGGACGCACCCGCGGGCGACCGCCGACCGGCTCTCCTCGGCGCCCGGCACCGCTCCACCGGCGGAGCTCGGCGCGCTGCGCAGCGCCGCCGCCGTGCGCATGCGTTGCGAGCTGGTCCATCGATGGGTGGCGGAGGGACGCTCGCCGCATTTCGCGCTCGACGACGACATGCTCCCGGCGGTCGCCGGATATGTCGTAGAGGTGATCCGCGCGGAATATCCCGATCTCAACATCCCGTATCACAGCCGCTGGCGGCATTTTTCCGCCGGCGGGATCGACCGCTGGAGCGAGCTTGCCTCGCGCTTCGCCGACCCGATCGAGCGGGCGCGCAGTGCGATCGACGTCGCGACCGCAAGCGTCCTGCTCGACGCCAGCGCGGGCGATGCCTGGCGCTATCGCGAGCCAGAGAGCGGCCTCGTCCTGGCGCGCTCGGAGGGGCTGGCGATTGCCAGCCTCGACATGTTTCGCAGCGGCTGCTTCTCGTCCGATGCCGGCGAGCCGTGCCGCGTCGATGCTGTCGGCCTCGACCGCATCGATGCGCGGACGCTTGCCGCGCAGTTTCAGGTCGGGCCGGAAAATCCCCTGATCGGCGTGGAGCAGCGCTGCAGCCTCCTGCGCGGGCTCGGCACGGCGTTGCGCGAGCGGCCCGACCTGTTCGGTCCACCGCCGGAACGCCCCGGCCGCCTCGTCGATCACTATCTGCGGACGGCGCCCGAAGGAAGAATCGACGCGGCGGGCATGCTTTCGACATTGCTCGAGGCGTTCTCGTCGATCTGGCCTTCGGGGCTGGTGGTGCAGGGCTTTCCCCTCGGGGATGCCGGCCGGCATCCGGCGGTCCGCACCAGCGATGCGACCGACCGGATCGTGCCGTTGCACAAGCTCTCGCAATGGCTGGCCTACTCGCTGATCGAGCCGCTCGAGACGGCGGGACTGAAGGTGGAGGGGCTCGACGGTCTCACCGCGCTCGCCGAATATCGGAACGGCGGGCTCTTCATCGATCTCGGCGCAATCCGGCCGCGACAGCCTCTCGATGGCCGGCGCCGACACGAGGTGCAGGGCGAGCTCGTGGTCGAATGGCGCGCCTTGACGGTTGCCCTGACCGACCGGCTCTTGGCACCGGTGCGAAGCGAGCTGGGGCTCGATGCAGGCTTTGCGATGCCGCACTTGCTGCAAGGCGGCACCTGGAGCGCGGGGAGAAAGGTAGCGCGCGCCTTGCGTCCGCCCGATGGGCCCTCGCCGATCATGGTTGCGACCGATGGCACGGTGTTTTGACCCATGGGGTCGGCAGCAGCTCGGATCGAGCGCACGCGCAACAGCCGAATTTCGCTCACGCTCGATCCGGGCTAAAGCCGTTCCCGCCCGATTTGAATCGGTGGGATTCCCAATGGTTTAGAGATGAGCGAGTCTTTGTGCATTGATTCTCCTTTACGGGGGCTGGCGATGCCGAAGGCTTATTCTTGTGACCTGCGGGAACGCGTTATCGAAGCCGTAGAAACGGGCGCGTCGCGACGCGAGGCGGCCGAACGGTTCGAGGTCAGCGTGGCGTCGGCGGTAAAGTGGCTGCAGCGATGGCGCGAGGAGAAAAGTGCTGCGCCAAAGTCGCGCGGTGGCAGCATTTCGCCGTTGGAAGAGTTCGCGGCCGAAGTCTTGGCTTTCATTACTGAACAGCCGGACCTGACTCTGGTGGAGACGGTTACAGAACTGCGCAAGCGGCGGATTAAGACCAGCCGCAGCGCCGTCTGGCGATTTCTCGACCGGCACGACATCACGCTTAAAAAAAAGCCTGCAAGCGGCCGAACGGCAACGAGCAGATGTGGCGCGAGCGCGCCGACGTTGGATACGAGAGCAAGGCATGCTTAATCCCGCGCGGCTGGTATTTATCGATGAGACTGCGGTCAGCACTAACCTGGTACGACTCAGAGGGCGGGCTGCACGTGGCGTCAGGGTGGTCGGGACTGTTCCGCTTGGAGCATGGGAGACAGTTACCTTCGTTGCCGCTCTGCGCCACAATAAAATGACTGCGGCAATGGTGCTTGAAGGCGCCATGACCGGAGAGATGTTCCTGGCTTATGTCAAGCAGTGCCTGGTTCCGACGCTCCGACGCAATGATATGGTCGTGATGGACAACTGCCGGATCCATATGGGTCCCGCCATTCGGGAGGCAATTGAGCAAGCCGGTGCGACAGTTCGCTACCTGCCGAAGTACTCGCCGGACCTCAACCCGATCGAGATGCCTTACAGCAAGTTCAAGGAATTCTTGCGCAGGGTCGCGGCGCGAAATATTCCGGGCCTCACTCGAGCTATCCGCTCGTTCATCCCGCAGCTCAGCCCTCAAGAATGTGCCAACTATTTCAGGCATGCAGGCTATGCTTCAATATGACCGGAATCCGCTTTAGCGCCGCTTGCGTCTGCGCCGACGAAAGGGCGAATCGCGCCGACTTGGACATGCGTCCACTTGCCCCCGCGAGCAGTAGGCACATTGCGCTCGTTGAGCTTGGCCGCAATCGCGTTGTGGCTGCTTATGCCGCTGCGCTCGATCTCCTCGATGATCGGCAGGACATTGGCCGCAAACCGCCTTGCATTGGCCTTTATAGCCGCAACGCCTCGCTTTGCTGCCTTCGGCAGGTTGGGATTGCCGAGCTTCGTTCCCCGCGCCTTGGCAGCCTTCAGAGCGGCCTTGGTGCGCTCGCTGATCATCTCCCGCTCGTGCTGAGCCACGGCAGCAAGGATGTGGACCGTGAGCTTATTGGCGTGCGG
>DASXAP010000206.1:0-2443 GCA_036406655.1 Xanthobacteraceae bacterium
CCGTCCCGCTCTCCCGCTCCCCGAGCGCCCGAAGTGCGTTGCCAAGGTTGTTCTGCGTTGTCGCCCAATCGAGCGGCACCCGCTCGCGCGTCCGTTCTTCCAGCGCCGCGTGGTAGGCCGCGACCGCCTCCTCCAGCCGAGCCGTCCCGCTCTCCCGCTGGCCCAGCCTCGCCAGCGTGTTGCCGAGATTGTTTTGCGTCCCCGCCCAATCGAGCGGCACCCGCTCGCGCGTGAATTCCTGCAGCGCCGCGCGGCAGGCCGCCGCCGCTTCCTCCAGCCGCGCCGTCCCGCTCTCCCGCTCCCCCAGCGTCCGGAGGGCGTTGCCGAGGTTGTTTTGTGTCCCCGCCCAGTCGAGCGGCGCCCGCTCGCGCGTCCTCTCCTCCAGCGCCGCGCGGTAGGCTGCCACCGCCTCCTCCAACCGCGCCGTCCCGCTCTCCCGCTCCCCGAGCCTCTGGAGCGCGTTGCCGAGGTTGGTTTGCGTCATCGCCCAATCGAGCGGCACCCGATCGCGCGTCCTCTCCTCCAGCGCCGCGCGGCAGGCCGCCACCGCCTCCTCCAGCCGCGCCGTCCCGCTCTCCCGCTCGCCGAGCGTCATGAGCGCGTTGCCGAGGTTATTCTGCGTCCCCGCCCAATCGAGCGGCACCCGATCGCGCGATGAGAGATCGAGCGCCGACCGAAGCGTCGCGATAGCCTCTCGCAACGCTTCATTGTCGCCGAATTCCGAGCCTTCGTCGTAGAGCGCGCGCGCCTGGCTCTGGCGGTAGTCCCATGCCGCCGCTTTGTCAGGTGCGACGATCTTGGCGGCTTCGGCGAAATGGGCGGCGGCCGTGCGGTAGTCGAGGCGCAGCCGGGCGGCGGCGGCTCGGTCGCCGCGGCTCGCAGCAGCACTGGCGCGGCGGCGCAAGGCAATCGATTCCAGCTCTTCGACGGCCGCGAGATCGATCGCCTCCGCCTGCGACAGCTTCGCGTCCGCCCGATCGAAATCGCCTTCGTCGATCAGACGGTCCGCCTCGCGGCGCAATTCCTGCACCCGTGGATCGTCGTTGCCGAGACGGCCCCGACGCTCGCGCAGCTCTCGGTATTCGTCCGCCTTGGACCGCAACCGCCGCTCGATTTGCGCCGCATCGAGCGGCGCCTCGGCATCGCCGAGACGGGCGAGAATTTCCCGCAGCACCGGCAGCGGCACCCCCTTCTCGGCGCCGACCTGGGCAGCCAGCGCAGCAAGCTGCTGTTGTATGTCCGCGGTCCGTTCGAGCAATACCTCCTGCACCGGAATGCCGATCAGGGCGGCGAATTCCCGATCGCGCTTAGCTTCCTCATACGCTTCCCGCACGAGCCGGCGCAGCATCCGCTCGCCGAACGTGCCCGCACGAAACAATTCGTCCCCGGCAGCCGCGCGTGCCACGACCAGCCCGGCGATCCGCTCGGCGTCGAGATTGGCGCGGGCGACGCTCAAGCTGTCGGGAAGACATTTTGGGAGGATGTCGTCCAGAGCGGCAATCGCCGCCGTGGCATCGTCCCGACCGGCAGGATCGGCCCCGAATTCAGCGCGCAGCCAGGCATCGACGTTTTGCTCGATCCGGCGCTGAAGTCGCGCAGCGGCAGCCTGCACGACGTCGCACCGGCGCTCGCGCACAGTGTTTGCCGCCTCGGCCGAGGTCGCGCCGAGCTCGAGAAAGTCGGCGACTGATTTGTGGTCCAGGACCTTCGACGCACCGGCCAGAAGCTTGAGGGCGAGAGAGCCGAGCTTCCATGCACAAGCGGCCTCGAGCACCGCTGCTCCCCGTCGAGGTCTGATTTATTATTATAATCACCGAAAGAATCGAAATGCAACCGATCGGTGCATCGTGGGGCGGACGCGATCGAAAAGGTGCTGTGCACGCATCTCCATGTCGATCATGTCGGCTGGAACACGATGTTGGTCGAGGGCCGCTGGTCCCGACCTTTCCCGATGCCCGTTATCTGATGGGCCGGGCCGAGTTCGAACGAGCGAGCGGGTCTTCGACGGGCTGAAGGTCATCGATTGCGCCAGCTTTATCGCCGGTCCGGCGGCGGCGACGGTGATGTCGGACTTTGGCGCCGCGGTGATCAAGATCGAGCCGCCGGGGGCCGGCGACCCGCACCGGCGCCGAGCGACGCCGCCGGTGGGGCCGGGCCTCGCCGGCAATCCGGGCTTTGTGCTCGACGGCCGCAACAAGCGCAGCTTGACGCTCGACCTGCGCCAAGCCGAGGGACAGGCCGTGCTGCGCTGGCTGGCCGAAAGCAGCCATGAACCCTAGGATCACCGCGCTGTCTTGTCGACCCTGCGCCCGGCGCGGAACTTACATTCGTTGCAACAAAGCCCGAGGGCCGAACCGCTGCAGGGGAAAGTCTCACATTCCCTTAATGCCCGAGCGCTGCGGGCAACACGAATGAGTTGAGCGCCGTGTCGCCGGCGAGGCTC
>DASXAP010000207.1:0-7754 GCA_036406655.1 Xanthobacteraceae bacterium
CGGCAGGCGCGGCGATGATGCCCCCGCCGTAGGATAGGTGGAGCCCGCGCAGCAGGCGATACCCATCTGACATGCGGCAACCGGGCGATGGGTATCGCGCGCGCCGAGCGCGCGCTCCGCCCATCCTACTGTTACCCTCCCCTACACCGCGATGCGCTGAAACTCGGTCGGGAAGCTGTGCATGCGGCGCGCGCCCGACTGGGTGATCTCGATCGTCTCGGCGAACACGCAGCCGGTCTTGCCCCCGCGCCAATCCGGGTCGAACAGGTCGATGTTGAACGCGAACACCATGCCGGGCTCGAACCGGTCGCCGACCACCTTGATCGCCTCGCGGTCGGCAGCGATCGCATGGTGGCGATAGCGCGGATATTCCAGCGACGCGAGGCCGTGGCCGTGGATGCCGGCCTCGCAGATGCCGAACCCATGCTGCTCGATCTCGTCCTTCACCGCTTCCAGCGCGGCCGAGATCGGCTTGCCCGGACCGAAGTTGTCGAGCCCGCGCCGGTAGGCAGCGAGGCAGCCCTCGTAGATCGCCAGCTGCTCCCTTTCCGGCTCGCCGAGGCAGTAGGTGCGCTCGACGTGGGTGAAGTAGCCGCCGAATTTCGGGTGCATCTCGCAGATGATGAGATCGCCGCGCTCGATCGGCCGCGTGGTCGGCACGCGGAACGGATGCGGATAGGGATAGCGGTCGCAATTCCACAGGAACAGCGTCGGCTCCTCGCCGCCGTTCGCCATCATCGTCTGCATCATGCCCGCATAGACCTCGCATTCCTTCACCCCCGGCCGGGCGACTTCACGGCAGGTGGCCAGCATCGCGTCGCCGAGGGCCGCCGCCTTGCGCAGGACCTCGAGCTCCTCCGCGCTCTTGATCGCGCGCACCTTCTCCAGCATGTCGTCGAGCTTGACGATGCTCGCGTTCGGCAGCAGCGATTTCAGGCGCGCGTACACGTCGTGCGGCAGCCATCCGTCGGGATCGAGCGGCCCGGCAAGCCCGTCCATGCCGATCCTGCCGCTGCCGAGCTTGAGCTCCAGGATGCGCGCGGCAACCGAGTCGGCCCAGGTCCTGCTGCGCGGACGGATATCGCTCACCCAGTCCTGCGCCGCCCGCCAGCCTTCGATGAAGGTCGGCATCTGCACGATCGAGGTCGGCTCGCCCTCGGCCGGAAATACCAGCACGTTGAACTCGGCATTGCCGCCGATCGGCGACAGATAACGCGCATTGGCCGTGTAGAAGTCCCACATCGTGGGCCAGCCCCACAGCACGATGGCGTCGATCCCACGCGCCGCCATCTCCCTGCGCACGGCGGCATGGCGGCGATCGCGTTCCGCCAGCGAGAAGCGTGGAAGCTCGAGAGTGGCGCGCATGCGAATGCTCCTCGTTCCGCCCCTGGTGGGTCCTGTTGCGGCCGCGTCGCGCCGGGAAGGGGTCCGCGGCGGGGATGGCCTCTACGCCGCGGCCTTCAGCCGCTCGAGGCTGGCAAGGTAGTCGGCGATCCCCCGCTCCAGGTCGAACTGCGGCTCGTAGCCGAGCTCGGCGCGTGCCCGCGAGATGTCGTAGACGCCCGTGGCCGGGTAGGCGAAGCCATAGAAGTTGAGCCCGCCGCCGATCTCCATCCGGGCATTCGGAATGTGCTTCTTGATGACGCGCTCGAAGTCGCGCAGGGTCACGCCCACCCCGGTGCCGATGTTGTACACCCGGCTCCTCACCTTCTCGGCTGTGGCGGCGAGATAGATGCCGAGCGCCGAATCCTTGTTGTAGATGAAGTCGTCCTTGTCGTCGCCGCCCTGCTCGAGCTTGAACGGCAGGCCGTTGGCCGGGTTTTCCACGATCCGGCTCATCACCGCCATCGGCCCGTGCCGCGCGGTCTTGCCCGGCCCGTAGGTCGAGGCGAAGCGCAGCGAAACCGTCTCGATCCCCATGTTGTCGTTGTAGTAGGCGCAGACGTTCTCGCCCATGAACTTGGCCGAGTCATAGATGCGCCTGGGCTTCGCGGGGAGGTCCTCCGGCATCGGTTTCCAGGTCGGCGCGCCGTATTCGCCCGTGACCGGGCCGTAAACGCCCTTGGCGCTGGTGAACACCACGCGCCGCACCCCGAGCGCCCGCCCCGCCTCCAGCACGTTGACGAGCCCCATCACGTTGACCTGGATGCTCAGCGCCGGGTTCTGCGCCGAAACCGCGCCGACGAAGGCGGCGGCGTGGACGATATGGGTGATCTCGCGGCGCTTGATGACGTCGAGGAGCCGCGGCAGATCGGTCACGTCGCCGAGCTCGATGTCGATCCCGTCGGCGATGTCGCCGATCAGGCTCAGGTCGCGATGCCGGGCGTAGACGACGGGCCGGTGCCCCTCCTCGACGAACTTGCGGCTCGTCTCTGCGCCGATGACGCCCATGCCGCCGGTCACGAGCACTCGCATGGCGGGCTCTACTCGATTCTGGCGCCGACCGCCTGGATCAGCCTGCTCCAGTGCTCGAGGTCGCTGGCGATGAGCTCGCCGAACTGCGCCGGCGTGATGTCGACGCGCTGAAAGCTGTTGGTCTTGAAAAATTCCCGGGTCGGCGCGAGCTCGAGCACCTTGGACACGTCGGCGTGGATCCTCGCGGTCAGCGCCGGGGGAAGGTTGCCCGGCCCCCACAGCGCGAACCACACCGAGGTCGAGAAGCCCGGCACCCCGGACTCGGAGATGGTCGGCACGTCCGGCATGGCGGCGGCGCGACTCCCGGTCGCGGCGGCGACGATGCGCACCTTGCCGGATCGCGCATGCTCCTCGACGCTCGACAGGTTCAGCAGCATCACCGACACGTCGCCGGCGAGCAAACCGGTCAAGGCCGGCGCGGCGCCGCGATAGGGGATGTGCTGCATCGACGTGCCGGTGCGCTGCTTGAAGTCCTCCATGCTGAGATGCGCATAGGTGCCGACCCCGAACGAGCCGTAGTTGAGCTTGCCCGGATTGGCCTTGGCGTGAGCGATCAGCTCGGGCACGGTTTTCACCGGCAGCGACGGATGCACCATCAGCATCGGGGTGGCGCGGCACAGCACGCTGATCGGCGTGAATGCCTTGGGATCGTAGGGAAGCCTGGCAAGCAGCGCCGGATTGGCGGTGAAGGTCGAGTCCGGCGCGACCAGGAGCGTCAGGCCGTCCGCCGGCGCCCGCTCGACCGCCTGGGCGCCTACCCCGTAGTTGCCGCCCGGCCGGTTGTCGACGATGACGGTCTGGCCCCAAAGCTCCTGCAGGCGCTGGCCGATCGTTCGCGCCATGATATCGGTCACCCCGCCGGCGGGGACCGGCACGATCAGCTTGACCGGCCCGCTCGGATAGTCCCCGGCGCGGGCGGCGGCGGGAAGGAGCGCAAGCGCCGCGCCGCCGAGCGCCGCGCGGCGGGTGATCGAACGCCTGGCGATGACGTCGGCTTTTGCGCCGGTGCTGTTCTTGACGTTGTCGCTGATCACTTCAGTGCATCCCTATTGCGCCGGCCGGCGGCGCGCGCGCGCTTGCTTGTCTTGCTGCCGGCGCGTCTCCCGGCCGCCGCCGATTTGCGAGCAGTCGCGGGCCGGCGCTCCGCAACCGGCTTGCCGGCGGCGAGCGGCTTGCGCCCGGCCGGCCGGGCCCGGCGCTTGCCGGAGGTCATGGTCCAGCCCTTCCAGTTGACGTCGAAGATGATCCCGTTCGGGTCCTTGAACTTGCGCTCGAAGTCGTCGTCATCGGGGTCGCCGAGATCGAAGAAGAAGGCGCCGCCGGCCGCCTCGATCTGCTTCTGCTGCTCCGCGAGATCCTCGCACTGGAAGCCGAAATGGTGGATGCCGACGAATTCACCGGGGTTCGCGAGCCCCGAGCCGACCTCGCTCTTGTACTGGAGCAGCGCGAGATTGATCTCGCCGTCACTCATGTAGACGCGAAACGCCGTCGGGCCTTCCGACTTGGGCGAGCGCTTGAGCCCGAATGCCTGCTCGTAGAAATCGGCTGTGGCGTCGATGTCCTTCACCGACAAGGCGATATGCCGGATGCGTGCTGTCATGGCTGTCTCCGTCCTGCCGCCGCATTCTGCCAGCTTCGCCGGTCCAGAGCTACATGAGCCCCGTCGCCGTAGGATGGGTGGAGCCCGGTAGCGGGCGATACCCATCATCTTCTGTGCGCGAGGGGACCGCGTTCAGTACAGCACCACGCTGCGGATGCTCTTGCCCGCGTGCATGAGATCGAAGCCCTTGTTGATCTCGGGCAGCGGCATGGTGTGGGTGATCATGGGGTCGATCTGGATCTTGCCCTCCATGTACCAGTCGACGATCTTCGGCACGTCGGTGCGGCCGCGCGCGCCGCCGAAGGCGGTGCCCTTCCAGACCCGGCCGGTGACGAGCTGGAACGGACGGGTGGCGATCTCGGCGCCGGCCGGTGCTACCCCGATGATGATCGATTGCCCCCAGCCGCGATGGCACGCCTCCAGCGCCTGGCGCATGACGGTGACGTTGCCGGTGCAATCGAACGTGTAGTCGGCGCCGCCGATCTGGTCGGCACCATGCTTGGTCATGTTGACGAGGTGGGCCACCAGATCGGCGCCGAGCTCCTTGGGATTGACGAAATGGGTCATGCCGAACCGCTCGCCCCATTGCTTCTTGTCGTTGTTGACGTCGACCCCGATGATCATGTCGGCGCCGGCGAGCCGCAGCCCCTGGATGACGTTGAGGCCGATCCCGCCGAGCCCGAACACGACGCATTTGGCACCCGGCTCGACCTTGGCGGTGTTGAGCACGGCGCCGATCCCGGTGGTGACGCCGCAGCCGATGTAGCAGACCTTGTCGAACGGGGCATCCTCGCGAATCCTGGCGACCGCTATCTCCGGCAGGACGGTGAAATTGGCGAAGGTCGACGTGCCCATGTAATGGTGCAGCTTCTTGCCATCGAGCGAGAAGCGCGAGGTGCCGTCCGGCATCACCCCCTGGCCCTGGGTGGCGCGGATGGCGGTGCACAGGTTGGTCTTGCGCGACAGGCACGACGGGCATTGCCGGCATTCAGGGGTGTAGAGGGGGATGACATGGTCGCCCTTCTTGACGCTGGTCACACCCGGCCCGACGTCGACGACGATGCCGGCACCCTCGTGGCCGAGAATGGCCGGGAACAGCCCTTCCGGATCGGCCCCCGACAACGTGAACTCGTCGGTATGACAGATCCCGGTGGCCTTGACCTCGACCATCACCTCGCCGGCTTTCGGTCCCGCGAGATCGACCTCGGCGATCGTGAGCGGCTTTGCCTTCTCGAATGCGACAGCGGCACGGGTCTTCATGGTGAGCTTCCTCTGCGATGCGTCTTGCCTGCGTCGAGGTGGGAGGCCGATGAGCGGTCGGCACTGTCGTGGGCGCTGTCTCGCAAGCGTTGCCCCGGCAGCGGCGGTAGCATGGCGCTTCCCCCGGAGCTGTCGCGGCGGCGGCGGCGACAGCGTCCCGATATGGGCACCGGCGCCTTTTCAGGCGCAAGTCCCATTCGAAAAAAACTTCAAGTCTCGACCTAAAGGCGTTACATAGAGAAGCCTGACTGAAATTCCCCCTTGTCGCAAGAGCGCGCCGATCAGAAGGCATTCCGTCTTCCGAGCGGACCGCCCGCAGAGAACAACCCGTCCCGCGGCGTGACGACAGCGCCGCCGTCACAGCAAATCGGGAGGACTCCGATGTCGAACATCTCTATTCATCCGGCAGTGGACAACGGCGTGAAGCCCGGCTCGGCGAGCTTCGCGGGTGGGACGCTCGTCTGCAAGTGCGCGAGCAACCCCGTCGAGGTGAGCATCACCGGGCAATCCGCCCACAACCACGTCTGCGGATGCACGAAATGCTGGAAGCCCGCGGGCGCTGTGTTCTCGCAGGTCGCGGTGATCCCGCGCGACAAGCTGCGGGTCAGCCGGAATGCCGACAGGCTCAAGATCGTGGACTCCAGTGCCGCCATTCAGCGGTACGCTTGCACCGGTTGCGGCGTGCACATGTACGGACGCATCGAGAACACCAAGCACCCGTTCTACGGGCTCGACTTCATCCACACCGAGCTTTCGAAGGAGCCGGGCTGGGCGGCGCCGGAGTTCGCGGCGTTCGTCTCCTCGATCATTGAATCGGGGACCCCGCCCGGCCAGATGCCGGCGATCCGCGCCCGCCTCAAGGAGCTGCGGCTCGAGCCCTACGACTGCCTCTCCCCGGCCTTGATGGATGCGATCGCAACGCACGTGGCCAAGCAGTCCGGCAAGCTCGCGGCCTGATCTCCTCGGCCGCAGCGAATGGGATGGGTATCGCCCGCTGCGCGGGCTCCACCCATCCTACGGCTCTCCTACGGCGCGGCAGCGAACGTAGGAGGGGTGGAGCGCGCGCCAAAAGGGGTTTCCCGCGCATCTGCGGGACGCGGGCGCGCGCGATACCCATCGGGGCGAAATGTGATGGGTATCGCCCGCTGCGCGGCTCCAGGCATCCTACGGCTACGGCGCGTTGCGGCAGTCGGTCAGCTGCTTCTCCTCGATGGACAAGATTGCGGCCTCCTTCACCTCCACATTCCTCACGATGCAGACGCGGCCGGACCTGTCGGCGAGCTTGACGTCGTAGCGTCCGGGATCCACGCCGGTGACGGGCAATCTTTCGTCGTGATCGACGGTGCCGTCGCGGTCGTTCCGGCATTGATCGGGACCCCAGCTTTCCGTCCCGGCCGGCGACAGCTGAAGCGCGGTGATCGTGTGCGAGGTGAGATTCCAGAATCGGATGCCTTTGCGCTCGGCCTTGCGGTCCTGCGCCTCCGCCGAGGAGCCCGCCAGCGCGAGCACGAGCACGAGCAGCAGCGAGCCGCGCATGGTTCCTTCATTCCTCGACTGTCATTGTCGGAACAGCCGGTCGAGGTTCCGCGCCCGGTCAAAATTCCTGGCCGCCTCGAGCCCCTTCGGCGCAACGAGCCTCGCCGAGGCGAGATCGGCGCCGTCGAAATCGGTGCCGGCGACGGTGACGCCGAGGAGGGCCGCGCCGCCCAGCGCGGCACCCTTGAGCGAGGCATTGCTCAAATCCGCATCGGCGAGCGAGGCGAACTCGAGATCCACGCGCGACAGGTCGGCATTGCGCAGATCGGCGCCGTCGAGATTGCTGGATGCGAGCACGGCGCGCATCAATCCCATCGACTGGTTCTTCATGTCCGCTCCGAGATTGGCCCCGGTCAGCACCGCCCCGGTGAGCCTCGCGCCGGTCAGATCGGCGGTGATGCGGGCACCGCTGAGATCGGCTCCCTCGAGAGTAGCGCGGCGCATCTGCGCGGCGACGATGCTGGCGCCCCTGAGGCTTGCCCGGCCGAGATCGCTCTCCATCAGCCAGGCCTGGTCGAGGATGGCGCGGTCGAGCTTTGCGCCGCGCAGCCTCGTCTTGTTGAGCTTCGCACCGCGCAGAACCGCTCCGCTGAGATCGAGCCCGGACAGGTCGAGCCCGGACAGCCTGCGGCCGGTGAGATCGACCGGACCGCGCGACGCCGCGGCAGCAATGGCGGCCTCGACGTCTTTCCGCGTCATCTCCGCCGATGTCATCTCCGGCGAGGCAAGGTCGACGTGCTGCATCATGTCCTGGGCCGCCGCCGGTGCCACGGGCTCCAGCGCCAGGATGAGCCCGGCAGCAAGGAACGCCCGGACGCCTCGGCCGGTCCACCTGCTCGGCCCGCGCGCGGCGCGGCGGCGCATTGCCCGCAGCGGCGGCTCGGGACGAGCGTCGTTCAACAGCGCCATTCCTGCATACCTTGGCCCGCTGGCCGGTCCGCCC
>DASXAP010000208.1:0-8939 GCA_036406655.1 Xanthobacteraceae bacterium
GCATCACGTCTCTTCTCCAGCGAGCGGTCGGCCGAGGCGCGGGATCAGTGCGAGAAGAGTCTAGACCGCGCGGCGCAGGCTTGACCACCCGCTTCGAGCCGTGGGCGCGGCGGTACGCCGCGGCCGGGCTCGCACCCCCGCCGATTTCGCTATCCTGGACGTCCGACCCCGCTGACCTGACGAGCTGCGATGGCCTGCCCAATCCTCACGGCCCATGTCGAGCGCTGGCCCATCGCCGGCTCGTTTGCGATCAGTCGCGGTGCCAAGACCGAAGCCGTGGTCGTGGTCGCCGAGCTGACCGACGGCACCCATCGCGGCCGCGGCGAATGCGCGCCCTATGCGCGCTACGGCGAGACCTCCGACCGGGTCAAGAGCGCCATTGAGGAGCTTGCACCCGCCGTTGCCCACGGGCTCGACCGGCGTCGGCTGCAGGCCATCCTGCCGCCCGGCGCTGCGCGCAACGCGGTCGATTGCGCGTTCTGGGACCTCGCGGCGAAGCGCGCCCGGCGGCCGGTGCACGAGCTGGCCGACCTTCCGCCGCCTCGGCCACTCACCACAGCCTACACGATCTCGCTTGCTAAACCTGCGGCGATGGCAGAGGCAGCGGCCAAAGCCGCCGGGCGCCCGTTGCTCAAGGTGAAGCTCGGCGGTGCCGACGATCCCGCGCGGATAGCGGCCGTGCGGAACGCGGCGCCGCACTGCGAGCTCATCGTCGACGCCAACGAGGGCTGGAGACCGGAAGCGCTGGCGAGCAATCTGGCGGCGTGCGTCCAAGCCGGCGTCACTCTGATCGAGCAGCCGCTCCCCCGCGGGGCTGACCAGATGCTTGCAGAAATCCGGCGGCCGGTCCCGATCTGCGCCGACGAGAGCGCGCACGACCGCGCCTCGCTTCCCGCTCTCGTCGGGAAATACGACGCCGTGAATATCAAGCTCGACAAGACCGGCGGGCTGACCGAGGCCCTGGCCGTGGCCGAGGAAGCCGGGCGCCTCGGTTTCTCGCTGATGGTCGGCTGCACGGTGGCAACCTCGCTGGCAATGGCGCCGGCCATGCTGGTGGCGCAGCGGGCGCGCCTCGTCGATCTCGATGGAGCGCTGCTGCTCTCCCGCGATCGCCCGCATGGGCTGCGCTACGAGGGAAGCGTGGTCCACCCGGCGACCGCCGCCCTATGGGGATGACCGCCGCCCGGGCGCTCCTGCCACTCGGGCTGCGCTATAAGGCTCGCGGTTGCCCCACCGCCCGCCTCGCGCTGCGCGGTCACGGGAGAGGGGGCCCGCAGGCGAATTGGAGTGCCCGATGCTCACGCGGCGAGAACTATTCACGGCTGCGGCGGCGCTCGGGCTCTGCCACGTCGGCCACCGGCGCGCGTATGCGCAAGTCTATCCGGGCAAGCCGATCAAGCTCATCGTGCCGTACTCGGCGGGCTCGCCGAACGACGTGCTGGCGCGACTCGTCGCTCCCTATCTTTCGGCCCGATTGCGAGAAGCAGTGGTCGTGGAGACCCGGCCGGGCGGCGGCACCACGATCGGGGCAAGAGCGGTGATGCTGGCCGAGCCGGACGGCCACACCCTCTTGTTCACGAATACGCCAACCCACGCGATTGCACCCTTGATCGGCAAGGGCGGGGCGTTCGATCCCCTCAACGACTTCGCTGCGGTCGGCCCGATCGCCAGCAGCTTCCTCGTCATGGTCGTGGCGCCAAACGTTCCAGCCAGCACGATGGCGGAGCTGGTGAGCCATGCCAAGGCGCACCCCGGCACGCTCAATTTCGGCTTCGGGCAGGGTACCTTTCCCCAGCTCGTCGGTGAGGCTTTCAAGCTCGAGACCGCAACCGAGATCGCCAGCATTCCCTACAAAGGGGGCGCGCAGGCCATCACCGACGTTCTGGGTGGAAGGATCCAGCTCAACTTCGGCACGCTGGCCACCCTGCTGCCGCTGATCCGCGCAGGCAAGCTCAAGCCGCTCGCCGTGACCGCGGCCGTTCGCGCAAGCGAGCTTCCGGAGGTTCCGACCATGCTCGAGTGCGGCTTGCCGAACCTGACGACGGCGACCTTTTACGGATTGATGGCCGCGGCGGGTACCGCCCCGGCGATCGTCGAGCGGCTCAACCGCGAGATTAACCCCAGCCTTGCATCTCCGGAGCTCGCCGCGAGCATGGCCAAGCTCGGGTTCCAGCCGACAGGAGGCACCCCGCAGGAGTTCGCCAGTCTCATCGCCGAGCACATGCGGAAATGGGCTCCAATCGTGAACGCCGTCGCTTTCCAGCTCGAATGAGGGGGAGCGGTCGACGCCCGACCCCGCCCCATGAGGCCGGGTGGAGATCGGCCCCTGCACAGCTCTCCACATTTCCCACACATTTGATTTCGACATTTGCCGGAGGGCGGTGCGTCGTCTGTCTGCCGGCGCACCGGGAGCACACAGAGGGGAAAGCATGGGAATGGGCAGGCTTGCAGCCGGCGCGCTGGGGGCGGCGCTGGCCATCTCGACGGCGCAGGCAACGGTGCGAATCAAGGCGGACCCCGGCGGCCAAATTGGCCCCTATCTCGAGAACTTGGTGGCTTTGCGCAGCTCGGGCGAGCGGGTGATCATCGACGGGCCGTGCCTCTCGGCCTGCACGATGGTGCTCGGCGTCATCCCGCGCGATCGAATCTGTGTCACCCCCCGGGCGCGACTTGGATTCCACGCCGCCTGGCATCCCGGCGACCATGGAAGGCAGGTGACAAGCCGGGAGGCCACCCAGCTGTTGATGGACATCTATCCCAAGAACGTGCGGAGCTGGATCGCGCGGCGCGGCGGCCTCTCGCCCAAGATGATGTATCTGGCCGGCCCTGAGCTTGCGGCGATGTATCAGAACTGCAATTGACCCCGCGGGTCCGGACGCAGAGGGGGTCTTCGCAGGCTCGTCGAACTCGCTTAGGACTACGCCCGGCGCGTTGCGCGTAACTGCTGCAAGTCTTCCGAGGTCTTGCGGAGCGGCGTTATCACCCGGGACGGGTTTCCTCACTCGGCACTGCAGCCGCTACAGCGACCTCTCCACCCCGAGCCGCGCCGCTATCAGGGCGAGGACGCCCCCCGCGGCGGCGGCTGCGGCCATGACGCCGTAGGCAAGGCCCGCCCCACCCGCGTAAAGCAGACCCGAGGCCCCCATCGCAGCGGCCATGACCGCTCCCAGCGCAACCGCCAGATAGCCCTGCGCGCTGGCTCCAATCTCGGCGGGCGCCGCACGCGCAATGAATCCCACAGCGCCCAGATGGGTCGCGCCGAACGAGAGCGCGTGCAAGCACTGCAATACCGGCAGCAACGCAGGCGGCAGCGTCAAGGCCATCGCGCACCAGCGGATCGTGGCACCAGCCGCCCCCGCCAGGAGCAGGCGCGCCGGCGCGACTGCCAGGCGACCTGAGACGGCGAACAGCACGATTTCGGCTGCCACTCCGAGTGCCCATAGCGCGCCGATGGCGCTGCCGCCGAAGCCGGCTGCGCGCCATTCCAGCGACGAGAAGCCGTAATAGACGGCGTGACTCGCCTGGATGAGGCTCGCCGCCCCCGCGATGCACAGAAAGCCCGGGTCGCGCAGCAGCAGCCTGGGCGATGATTTCACCGCCGCTGCGGCGGTGCTGCTCGACTCGAACGGAGCCAGCAAACCGGCGGCTGCGGCGGTGAGCAGCATTGCCGAGACGATCAGCCAGATCAGGGCATCGGCTGCCACGATGTCGGACAGCAAGCCCGCTGTGAAGCTGCCGGCGATGAATGCCAACGACCCCCACAGCCGCACCGGACCATAGGCCCGGCCCCCGAGCCCGCGCAGCGCATATGAGTCGGCCAGAGGCATGAGCGGGGTGTAACAGGCGGACGCGAGCGCAAAGCACGCGACGATGGCGGCCGGGCCCGGCGCGAGCGCAAGGACAGCGTAGCCGAGAAAGGAGCCGGCCGCGGCCATGCCCAGCGTTGCACGCAGTGCATCGCGTCGGTCGGCCCAGCCCGCCGCGAGCGGTATCGCCAACAGCCGCACCACCATCGGGACTGCGAGCACGATGCCGATCGCCTCCGCGCCGAGCCCCTTGGCGGCGAGCCAGACCGGCAGGAACGGCAGCTGCACGCCGAGGGCAGCGAAGAGCGCGGCGTAGAAGATGGCGAGCCGGACCGCGAATGCCCGGACTGTCGAGATCTTCGGATAAGGAGACATGCCGGGGATGCACGTGATCCGCAGGCCGTGCTCCGACCTCGGGCGTTCGACTAGGCAACCAACCGGTAGAACAGCTCGGGATCGACGTTGCCGCCGGAGAGCACCGCTGCCACGATCTTGCCCTTGACCTCGATCTTGCCGGAAAGGAGCGCAGCGAGTGCCACCGCCCCACCCGGCTCGACCACCAGCTTGAGCTCGCGGAAGGCGAATGCCACCGCGGCGGCGACCTCCTTGTCGCTGACCGCGGCGCCGTGACCCACCAGTGCGCGATTGATCTCGAAGGTGAGCTCTCCCGGCGTCTGGGCCATCAGCGCATCGCAGATCGTGCCGGTGAGGGCGGCATTGCGTTCCCGCTGGCCGCTCCGAAACGAGCGGGCGTGATCGTCGAAGCCCTCGGGCTCCACGGTGTAGAGGCAGGTCTCCGGCAGGCGCGCCTTGATCGCGAGCGCAATGCCGGCGGTGAGCCCGCCTCCGGAGGCGGTGACCGCCACGAGATCGGGGACGAGCCCCTGCGCGGAGAGGTCCTCGACGATCTCGCGACCGATGGTCCCCTGCCCGGCGATCACCTGCGGATCGTCATATGGAGGGACCAGCGCGGCATTGCGCTTCTCGGCGATCGCGCGGGCGATCACCTGGCGATCCTCGCGGGCGCGGTCGTACAGCACGACCTCGGCACCAAGCGCGGCGGTGCGCTCGCGTTTGGGGCGGGGCGCATCCGAGGGCATGACGATGACGGCGGGCATGCCCAGGAGTTGCGCCGCCGCAGCCACGCCCTGCGCGTGATTGCCGGACGAGAACGCGACGACGCCGCCGGCGCGCTCGCTCGCCGCGAGCGAGGAAAGCTTGTTGTAAGCGCCGCGGAACTTGAACGACCCGGTGCGCTGCAGGACCTCGGCCTTGAGGAAGACATGCGCGCCCGTCGCAGCGTCGAGCACCGGCGAGGTGATCAGCGGCGTGCGCAGCGCGATGCCGGCAAGCCGCTCCGCGGCGGCATCGACATCGCTGGCGGTCGGCAACGCGGCGGTCGACGAATGCGGCATTTGCCGAACGGTACTGCCGCCCCGCCCACCCGGCAAGGGCAGCGCGCCGGGAGTTGCGGGCGGCTTTGCATCAGCAGCCGCATCCAGGTTAAGAGCACCCACCTGTTGCAGGCGGCAGAGCATTTCGGCGGAGGAGTGCAGATGGATCTGGGCATTACCGGACGCAAGGCGATCGTCTGCGCCTCGAGTCGCGGGCTCGGCCGCGCCTGTGCGCGTGCGCTGGCGCAGGCCGGCTGCGAGGTAGTGATGAACGGACGCGACGCGAAATCTCTGGAGGAGGCGGCCGCTCAACTGCGGCGCGAAACCGGCGCTAGCGTCATCCCGATTGCCGGTGATGTCGCCTCGCGGGAAGGGCAAGCTGCGCTGCTGGCGGCATGCCCGGAACCCGACATTCTGGTGAACAACAATGCCGGTCCACCGTTCCGCGACTTCCGTCAGCTCGACCGCCAGCAGATCATCGACGGCGTGATCGCCAACATGGTGGTGGCGATCGAGCTGACGCAGAAGGTGATCGATCCGATGGGGGCGCGCAAATTCGGCCGGATCGTCAACATCACCTCGGGCTCGGTGAAGATGCCGCTGGCGGGACTCGACCTTTCGTCGGGAGCGCACGCGGGGCTCACCGCCTTTCTCGCCAGCGTCGCCCGCTCGGTCGCTGCTGCGAACGTGACCATCAATTTCCTGCTGCCCGGGACATTCGACACCGAGCGCCTGCGCGCCAACATCGAGAGCAACGCAAGGAACCGAGGCGTGTCGTTCGAGCAGGCGAAAGCCGACCGGGTTGCGACCGTTCCCGCCAGGCGATTCGGCACCCCCGACGAGTTCGGCGCCGCGTGCGCATTTCTCTGCTCGGCGCAAGCCGGATACATCACCGGACAGAATATCCTGATCGACGGCGGTGCTTTTCCCGGCGGCTTCTAGAAACGAGCAAGGCCGACTTGCGCCGGCCTCGTCGCACCCCCCGCGCAACCAGAATCGGCCGGCCGGACTCCGAAGGGTCGAGTCAGCCGTCGTGTCGCCTCAAGATCGCGTCGCTTGCAGCTAGGCGACGTGACCCGGGTGCATGGGAGCATCGTGTCGTCCGGCCGACCGATTTGCAAACATAAAAATTCCGTTACGCGGCTGAAAGTGGCAATAGTTGCCGTGAGTTGCCCGCAGGCAACAATGGATCGTCGCAGCATGGCCTCGCGCATGCTGAAGCTGTCTCTCTCCTCTCTTGAAGCTCTCCCTTCCTCGCGCTGAGGCCTGCGCCCCGATCAGATCGCCGGCGCGAGGTGCCTTGCCTGCCGCCGGCCGGCATGCGACGGATGGCCCGTTCCTTCCAGGCGGTCATTCGCCCCACCCACCTGCAGGAGATGGCGCTCCATGAAGCTCGTCCGCTTCGGCCCGCGCGGCCGTGAAAAGCCCGGCATCCTCGATGTCCAGGGACGGATTCACGATCTATCCAAGGTCGTGGGCGATATCGCCGGAGAGACCCTCTCCCCCGCGGGGCTTTCTGCCATTCGAAAGACGCCGATCGGGAAGCTCCCGGTCGTGAAGGGCAAGCCCCGGCTCGGCCCCTGTGTCGGGCGGGTCGGCAACTTCATCGCCATCGGCCTCAATTACTCCGACCATGCCGCCGAATCGGGCATGCCGATCCCCAAGGAACCGATCATCTTCAACAAGGCCCCCTCGTGCGTCTGCGGCCCGAACGACGACACCGTGATGCCCCGGGATGCGACCAAGCTTGATTGGGAGGTGGAGCTCGGGATCGTCATCGGCCGGCGCGCACGGTACCTGGCGAAGGACCGAGCGCTCGACGTGGTCGCGGGTTATTGTGTCGCCAACGACGTGTCCGAGCGCTCGTTTCAGCTCGAGCGCAGCGGTGGGCAATGGACCAAAGGCAAAGGCTGCGAGACCTTCGGCCCGCTCGGCCCCTGGCTGGTCACCAAGGACGAGATCAAGGACCCGCAGAGCCTCGACATGTGGCTCGACGTGAACGGAGAGAAACGCCAGCGCGGCAACACCCGCACGATGATCTTCGATTGCCGGCACCTCGTCTGGTACTGCTCGCAATTCTTCATCATGGAGCCGGGCGACGTGATCATCACCGGCACACCGCCCGGAGTTGGGCTCGGCATGAAGCCCGAGCCCAAATTCCTCAAGCCGGGCGATGTGGTCACGCTCGGAATTGACGGACTGGGCGAGCAGCGGCAGAAGGTGGTGAAGCTCAAGGCTTGAATCACCACCAGGCGTGGAAATGGTGCAGCGGGCCGCGCCCCGTGCCGACCTCGATTCGGCTGGCGCCGGCGAGCGCCGCCGTGACATAGGACTTGGCGGCTGCTACCGCCTCGCTCAGTGCTGCGCCCTTGGCAAGCTCGGCGGCGATGGCCGCAGACAAGGCGCAACCGGTGCCGTGGTCGTTTCTTGCTGCGACACGCGGCGCGGCGAAACGCATGCATCGCCCCGGCTCGATCAGGAGATCGACGCTCTCCGCACCACCGCCGTGACCGCCCTTGATCAGGACCGCCCGCGCCCCCAGCGCGAGCAAGCGCTCCCCCTGCATGCGCATGTCGCTCTCGTTGCAGGCAAGCGGCACGCCGAGCAGCGCCGCTGCTTCCGGCAGGTTCGGCGTCAGCAGGCCGGCGCGCGGGAAGAGAAGCTTCTTGAGCGGCTCTACTGCCTCCTGCGCCAGCAGGCGCGCGCCGGAGCTCGCGAGCATGACCGGATCGAGCACCACGTTGCGCGGGAGCCAACGGTCGAGGCCGGTGGTGATCGCCTCGACCGCGGCGGCTTGCGAAAGCATCCCGATCTTGACGGCGCCGATGTCGAGATCGGAAAAGATTGCGTTGATCTGCGCGGCGATGAACGCAGGCGGCACGTCGTGCACGGCGCTGATGCCCGCCGTGCTCTGCGCGGTCAGCGCGGTCACGACGGAGGCCCCGTAGACTCCCAGCGCCGAGAACGTCTTCAGATCGCCCTGTATCCCGGCGCCGCCGCCGGAATCGGACCCGGCAATGGTCACGGCGATGGCGGTCATCCCACCGCGCCTCGCCGGGCGAGCGCCATATCGACGATGCGGCGCAGCTCGCGGGCGGCGGCGCGTGGATCGTGAGCCCGCGCCAGGGCCGATATGACCGCGATGCCGTCGGCCCCCGCGGCAATGGTATCGGCGGCATTGGCCGGCTCGATACCGGCGATGGCACATACCGGAAAGCCGGGGACGCGCCGGCGCAATATGGCGGCGAGCCTGGCGAGGCCGGAGGTGCCGATCGGCGGATCGGGATTGTCCTTGGAAGTGGTCGAGTAGACCCCACCTATCCCGGCATAGTCGATTCGATCGATGGGCGCGGCTTCGGCCTGTGCGGCGGTCTTGAGCGAAAGGCCGACAATGGCCTGCGGCCCGAGCAGCCTGCGCGCGTCCTCGGCCGCCATGTCGGTCTGCCCCACATGCACGCCGGCTGCTTCCGCGGCCAGCGCAACGTCTACCCGGTCATTAACCAGCAGGGGAACTCGGAATGGTGCCAGCGCGGCCTTGATCGCGCGCGCGTGCTCGACCAGGGCGCCGGTATGGCTGCGCTTGTCCCGCAACTGCACGAGGGTGGCGCCGCCCTCGGCAACGAGCCCTGCCAATTCAGCCAGATCCCTCCCTAAGGCGTGCTCGGGGTCGAGCAGCGCATAGAGCCGGAGATCGACGCGGATCACCTTGGGCGCTCCCGGGTGATGCTCAAGCGGGGCC
>DASXAP010000209.1:0-23189 GCA_036406655.1 Xanthobacteraceae bacterium
ATAATAGAGCGGCAGGATGATCGCCGCGGCGAGATGGCCCTGTGCCCCGAGCTGCAGCAGCAGCCAGCCGAGCAAGAGCCCTATCGGCAGGCTGCCGACGTCGCCGAGGAAGAGCTGCGCCACCGGCTTGTTGAACGGCGCAAAGCCGAGAATCGCGCCGAGCAGCGCGGCGGCGACCAGCGCCGGCAGCCAGCCGAGCGTCTCGGGCCCGAGCACGATCAACGCGCCGCTCAACGGCACGACTTCCGCGACCGTCATCCAGTCGATCCCGTCCATGAAATTGACCAGGTTGACGAACCACACCGCGGCGCCGAGCAGGAGCGCGCGCTCGAGCAGCCACGGCAGCTGCGGCAGGATCTGCAGCTCGCTCGGCAGCGTGGCGATCACGGCGCCGGCGGCCACGCATTGGCCGGCGAGCCTGGTCGCCACCGGCAGGGGACGCATGTCATCGAGCCCCCCGACCAGCATGAGCAGCGCGGCCGCCATGCTCACCGCGAGGAACTGGCTGGCCTCGTCGCGTGCCAATCCTGGCAACAGCGCGATCGCGCCCCAGCCGACCGCCAGCGTGGCGATCATGACGGCGAGGCCGCCTCCTTGCGGCGTCGGCACATGATGCGACGACCGCGGGTTGGGCTCGGCCGGCGCAAGCCGCGCCAGATAGGGGCGCAGCAGCACGAGCAGCTCCAGGCTCAGGAACAGCGCGACGAGAACCGCCGGTCCAAGGAACAATAGCCGGCCGATGGCTTGCTCGATCATGAGGTGGTTCGCTGCCCGCTCATCGGCACGATAGCGCGTTTGCAGGCGGGGTGCGAACTGCCTTCCTCGGCGCAGCCAGCGTGCGCCGGGCGCATCTGGTCAGCGGCGCGCTGCCACGCTGCCTGCAAGATCGTAGTGCTCGCGCCGCATCAGGCATCCGGGGTCTCCATTCTCCCAGGTCGCAGATTTCCAGCCCCGGTCGCGCATGTCCGTGGTGGTCCCCGACTGCAATCACGGGCAAAATGCGGGCGGCCGCCTGGAACGGTTTGCATTCGTGTTTTCCCTCGAGCAGCTTGATGCGATCAGAACCGCGGAGATCGACCGGATAGTTCCGTTCCTGGCGCCGGGTTCCCGCATTCTCGAGCTCGGCGCCGGCATCGGCCAGCAGGCGCTGGCCTTGCGGCGGCGCGGGTTCGAGGTCACCGCCGTCGAGATCGCCGGCTCGGCCTACGCGGCGCATCGGGTTTTCCCCGTCATCGACTACGACGGCAGCACGCTTCCATTGCCCGACCGCAGCGTGGACGTGGTGTTCTCCTCGAACGTGCTCGAGCATGTTCGCAGCCTCGAGCGCATGCACCTGGAGATCCGGCGCGTGCTGCGCGCACGAGGAACATGCATCCACGTCTTGCCGACGCACAGCTGGCGCTTCTGGTCCCTCCTCACCGGCTATCCCGACGCCCTGCTCTACCTGCTGTTCGGGCTGCCGCACCTGCTGCCGCGCGCCTTGCCGCGGCGGCCGGAGCTGGGCCGCCTCGCCGCCGCATGGCATGCCACCGCCTACAATGTGGGCGGACGTGTTTTCCCGCACCGGCACGGCGAACGCGGCAACGTCGTCTCGGAAATCTGGTTGTTTCATCCGCGATGGTGGCGGCGTCATTTTGCCGAGAATGGGTTCTCGGTCCTGCACGATGCGTCGATGGGGTTGTTCTACACCGGCAACATGCTGCTGGGCCGCCGCCTGGGATTGGCTCGCCGTCGCCGTCTGGCGCGCCTGCTCGGAAGCGCATGTCACCTGTTCGTGCTCGCCCCGAGATAGCCGCGCCCATCCTCGCACAGCGGCAGCCCGCATTGATCGGCATGCGAAATTCGGGGGCGGGCATGGGAGGACGCGGATCGCTGCCGCTCAGCTCCCGCTCCGAGATCGATGCGCCGGATGTTCAGGTGAAATCCAGGGCGATGAGCTCTGCGGGCTCGCCCGCGAGCAGACGCGAGAAGGCGTCCTCGGTTCGCCGAACCATGCGATCGACGCCGTAGTTCTCGACGATGAACGCGCGCATGGCTTCGCGCCGGACCCGGTTTTCCGAGATTTGACGTCGCAGCTCCGACCATCCCGCGGCGAGCGATTCGGGGCTGCGCGGCTCAACCACCGCGCCGAGCTCGCCCACCATCTCGGCCACGTCGCCCACTGCGGTTGCGACCACCGGAATGCCGCAGGCCATCGCCTCCCCGACGACGTTGGGAAATCCCTCGCCGAATGCCGATGACAGCGTGGCAATGTCGAAGCCGTTGTAGGCCGCGTTCACATCCGCCATCTCGCCGGCCCAGGTCACCCGCCCCTCGAGGCCGTGCGCTCGAGCCAGAGCCGCGAGTTGACGGCGATAATGGGCTGGGCCTTCACCGACGAGGACGAAATGCGCATCGGCATGAATGCCGGCGAATTGTGCGGCCGCCGCCAGCAAGGTCGTGTGATCCTTCATCGGATCGAGACGAGCCACGCAGCCGATCACGAATGCATCCTCGCCGATGCCCCAGGCCCGGCGCTGGGCGCGGCCCGATTCCGGGTCGGGTCGCATCGCATCGGTGTCGATGCCGTTGCGCACGATCGCGATCCGCTCCGCCGGCATTCCCCGGGCCGCGGCATCGGCACGCCCGGCGCGGGAATTGGCGATGATCAGATCGGCTCGGCGCGACAGCCATGCCTCGAGCCGGTAACTCAGAGCCGAGAGCCGGTCATAGGGCTGCATCCCGGCGGCCCGCACCGCGAACACGAGCCGGGTGCGCGACCGCGGGGGCAGCAGGAGCGCCGCCAGCGCGGCCTGCATCGGCTGGAACGCGTACAGGACGTCGGGTCGTTCGGTGACCAGCCGCCGCCGCAGTCGCACCAGCGGCCCGATTGCATCCCAGCGTCGGGATTTGCCAAGGGGCAGCAGCCCAAGCCGCGGGTTTCTCTGCGCCAAGGCGATCTCGCCGCCGCTGTAGAACACGGCAACCCTGACGTCGTGGCCGCGCCGCTCGAGGCTGGCCGCCAGCATGGCGAGCTGCCGCTGGCTGCCGCCGACCACCATCGAGCGGATGAAGAACAGCACCTTCATGCGGGCGCCCTCATCCCGCGTGCCTCAACGGCTGCGCCGGCCTGCTTTCGATCAGGCTTCCGACGGATCCCATTTCCTCGCGCGGTCATCGCCGGGCCTGTCCCGGCAATCCCGTATAAATGGGGAAGCCGAGCCGTGGAAACCGAGATGGCCGGGACAAGTCCTGGACAAGCCCGCCATGACCCAAGGGGTTTCTGTGAGAAATGCATGGCGAGTGCCCTGGTTGCATGCATCGGTCTCCAAAGATGCACGCGGTCTCATGCTCGGAGAACCTTCGTGGGAACTCCTCCTTCAGCTCAACTCGACGTTGAAGCTGCCAAGTGATAGTAGCGCGGGCGGAGGATGGTGAAATCCGCAATTGAGGGTTGGGATCGCGTTCCATGTGCGGAATTGCCGGCCTGGTCGATTGGCGCGCTGCGATGACGGCGGAGACGCTGCGCTCGATCGGCGAGGCCATGATCGAGACCGTCCGGCATCGTGGTCCGGATGCGGGCGCGGTGTGGGTCGAGGCGGAAGCGGGGGTCGTGCTCGGTCAGCGTCGTCTTGCCATCATCGATCTCAGTCCCGGCGGCGCTCAGCCCATGCATTCCGGTGATCGGCGCTTCGTCATCACCTTCAACGGCGAGATCTACAATTATCGCGATATCCGGCGCGAGCTGGAGAAGGCGGGCCACAAGCTGCGCAGCGATTCCGATACCGAGGTGCTGCTCGAAGCCTGCGCTGCCTGGGGAGTGGAAGCCGCGCTCGAGCGCGCCATCGGCATGTTCGCCTTCGCGCTGTGGGACCGTCGAACCGGGACGCTGGTGCTCGTGCGCGATCGCCTCGGCATCAAGCCGCTTTATTACGCGGCGACGCCGCAGCGGGTGCTGTTTGCATCGCAGCTCAAGGCGTTTCGCGCGGTGCCGGGGTGGCAGCCGACAATCGATGCCGACGCCGTCGCCGGCTATCTCCGTCACGCCTATATCGCGCAGCCGCGCAGCATCTATCGCGAAGTGGAGAAGCTGGCCCCCGGCCACGTTCTGACCCTGCGCCCCGGCGCCGCGCCGGTCTCGCGATGCTTCTGGGATTTGCGCGCCACCGCAATGACCGGGCAACGGCGCAACGATCCGGCCCCCGACCCCGAGGAAGCCATCGAGACGCTCGAAGCGCTCATACGCGATTCCGTCAGGCTGCGGATGATAGCCGACGTGCCGCTTGGCGCCTTCCTCTCGGGCGGAATCGATTCCTCGACCGTCGTCGCCTTGATGCAGGCGCAGAGCGCGCGGCCGGTGAAGACCTTCTCCATCGGCTTTCACGAGAGCGGCTATGATGAGGCCGCCAGCGCCAAGAAGGTCGCCGGTCATCTCGGCACCGACCATACCGAGTTCTACGTGGAGCCGCGGCACGCGCTCGAGGTCATCCCGCGGTTGCCCGACTGGTTCGACGAGCCGTTTGCCGATCCCTCGCAGATACCGACCTATCTGGTCTCCGAGCTGACGCGCAAGCATGTCACCGTCGCGCTGTCCGGTGACGGCGGTGACGAGCTCTTCGCGGGCTACAACCGCTATTTCTGGACCGAGCGGCTCTCCCGCGCCGCGAAGCTCGTGCCGGCCTCGCTGCGCGGGATCTCGGCGCGGGCGTTGCGGGCGCTGGCGCCCGAGCTCTGGGATCGGCTGTTCGCCGCCCTGCCGCTCGCCTGGCGGCCGGCGCAGGGAGGCGACAAGCTGCACAAGCTCGCGGGGCTCCTCGCCGATCCCGCACCCGACGCCATTTACCGGCGGCTGGTGAGCCAGTGGGAGCGGCCGGACGAGATCGCTGCCGCCGGCCGCGAGCCGCGCGGGCCGCTTTGGGAGGCGGCACTCGCCAGAGACTTTTCCGATCTCCTCTCGCGGATGCAGTACCTCGACATGGTGACCTATCTGCCCGACGACATCCTCACCAAGGTCGATCGCGCCACCATGGCGGTCGGCCTCGAGGGCAGGGTGCCGCTGCTCGATCACCGCATCGTCGCCTATTCGTGGACCTTGCCGCTCGGCTTCAAGGTGCGCCACGGCGCCGGCAAATGGCTGCTGCGCCGCGTGCTCGACCGCTATGTGCCGCGGCCGCTGATCGACCGGCCGAAAATGGGATTCGGTGTGCCGATCGACGCCTGGCTGCGCGGCCCGCTGCGCGAATGGGCGGAGACCCTGCTGGCGCCGAGCCGGCTTGCGGCCGACGGACTGGTGCGGGTCGAGCCGGTGCGGCGGGCCTGGGCCGAGCACCTCTCGGGGTCGCGCAACTGGCAGTATCCGCTATGGACCGTGCTGATGCTGCAGGCCTGGCGCGCGAGGTGGGCGTGACGCAACGGCCGCGCAAGATCGTCTACGTCACTACCGGGTTTCGGGTCGGCGGCGCCGAGGGGATGCTGGCGCGGCTCGTCACCGCCGAACCCCGCCTTGCCGACGAGATCATCGTGGTGAGCCTGCTCCCGGCCGAGGCCTACGTGGAGCGGCTGCGCGCGGCCGGCGTCGCGGTAGTGGAGCTCGGCTTCGATCGTCTCTCCGGCATCCTTCCCGGGTTGATGAAGCTCGCGCGGCTGATTGCACGTGAACGGCCTGACATCGTGCAGGGATGGATGTATCACGGCGATCTTGCGGCGCTGATCGCGCTCGTGCTTTCCGGCCGGCGCCGCCGCACTCGCCTTCTCTGGAGCCTTCGCTGCAGCGAGCTCGATCTGCGTCGCTACGGGTTCTCGCTGCGGCTGGCGGTGAGGGCCTCGACCACGCTGTCCCGCTGGCCCGACCTGATCACTGCGAATTCCGCGGCTGGTCTCAAGGCCCATCTGCTGCTCGGCTACCGACCCCGGCGTGCCGAGATCATCGCCAACGGCATCGATATCGAGGCATTCAAGCCCGATCCGGCGGCCCGCAGCGCGGTCCGCAACGAGCTGGGCATATCCGAGGAGACCCTCGTGCTCGCCCATGTGGCGCGGGTCGATCCAATGAAGGACCATCAGTCATTCCTCGTTGCGCTCGCGCAGTTGCCGGAAATCGTCGCCTTCCTGGTCGGCTCCGGCACCGAGAAGCTGCCGCCGTCGGCCAACATCGTTCGGCTCGGCCGCCGCGACGACATTGCGCGGCTGCTGGCCGCAGCCGACGTCGTGGTATCGAGCTCCAGCTTCGGCGAGGCATTCTCGAACGTGATCGCCGAAGGCATGGCATGCGGGCTGCCGGCGATTGCCACCGATGTCGGAGACGCCAGGTCGATCATCGGCGATGCCGGCGTCGTCGTGCCGGTGAGCGACCCCGCCGCGCTCGCAGCTGCAATCCGAGCCCTCGCTGCGGAGTCGCGGACGGCGCGGCATCGGCGCGGAGAGCGCGCCCGCGCCCGCATCCTCGAGAACTTCTCCCTGCCGCAGGCAGTCGATCGGTACCGGGCGCTTTACCGAAGCGTCTTGGCGCATTCTCTCCCAGGCGCTAAAGGCTGGGGCGCTGTCCGATGAGGTGGGACCAGCGAGGTCATGGGTGATGCTCGAACGGGCACAGGGCGGGGCGGCCGACGGCACGGTGAAAGTGTCGGGCACGGGACGGCAACACGAGATCGTCCAAGCATCGGCGACCGTCGTCGCGATCCAGTATCTGCGCGCGCTCGCCGCAAGCCTGATCGTCTTCCACCATGCGATGGCCGCTCCGTTGCTGCATCCGTATTATCCGCACGCGTTCGGCGAGTTTGGCGTCGACCTCTTTTTCGTCATTTCCGGCTGCATCATGTGGCGAACGACGGTGAGCTCCCGGCGCAGTCCGGCCGGATTTTTCGCCGCGCGCGTCGTGCGCATCGTGCCGCTCTACTGGCTCTACACCACGTTGTTCCTCGGCGTCGCCCTGCTGGTTCCGAGAGCACTGTCGACGTTGCCGGGGCTCGATCCCGTGTTCGTCCTCAAATCCTATCTGTTCGTGCCGGCTGTTCACCCGCATTTCGGGGGCGTTGTCCCGCTCTATTCGCTCGGCTGGACGCTCAATTACGAGATGTTCTTCTATCTTGTCTTCGGGCTTGCTCTTCTGCTGCCGCAGCCGAGACATCGGATTGCGTTCCTCGCAGCCGTTCTTCTGCTGCTGGTCTCGCTCGGCGGCTGGACCCTCCCTGCAAGCCCGATTCTGGCGACCTACACCGATCCGCTGTTGCTCGAATTCCTCGCTGGCGTGGTGCTGGCGGTGCTTGCGCCGCGGCTGATGCGCTCGTCTGCGACGCTCGGAGCTCTGCTGATCGCGGCTGGAGCCGGGGGGCTCCTGCTTGCGCTGTCGAGCGACGAGCTGCCGAAGCGGATCCTCGCTTATGGGGTGCCGGCCGCGGCGATCGTCGCCGGAGCCCTGGTTCTCGAGCCGACGCTGCGCAGGGCGGTGAGTCGACCAGGACTGCTGCTCGGAGACGCGTCCTATTCGATCTATCTCGCCCACCCTTTCGCGCAGCGTCTGTGGCTGCTGGCCGTGGGTGGCCTGCTGCCGGAGAACGTCGGCCCGGCTGGGCTGGCTGTGCAGGTGGCCGCGGCCGTGGCGGCGGGCCTGCTCGGCGGGGTGCTGTCCTATCGCTTCATCGAGCGGCCGCTGCTCGCCGCCGGGCACCGGTTGATCGGCCGTCGTGCGCTCAGTCGGCGGAGCGCGGCGATCGAGTCTCACCGCCCTGATCATTACGGAAACTTAATCTCCGAGGCCAAATTGCCGCGTGAGCGCACCGGCGACTTCATGTAGCGTGGGCGGGCAACGTCCTGGGAGGATGCTGATGCTGTGGAACACGTTCTTCGAGTCGCGTAAGAAGGCGAAGCTGCGCGCCATGCTCACTGATCCGCGGGCCACCCGCGGCTTTCGCTCTATTGCACAGCTCGAGAAGGGCATTTCCGCAGATCGAGCAACGACCGAGCGGCTGCTCGTCGCAATCGGCGCCAGGAAGTCCGAAGCCGCCGAGGAGTGGACCCTCAACGGGGCTCCGCCCGGCTAGCGCCAGCCCGCGGTCCGGGTGCCGGAGGGAGGGCGCATGACGCCTGAACGCATGCGCAATCCGCTGTAGCTCGCAAATCCTGAATGCATCGGGAATAACCCTCTCCCTGCGCCCGTCACCTTATGGCGAGGGACGGCCGCGCGATTCTGCCCGTTCGTCCCAGAATTGATATTCTCCGGAGAATCGCACGGCGACGCCCGCCCGTGGCGCGGAATGGGAGCGGATCGTGTTCTCCGACCTGGCCTCCGGCTCGCCCGGCTGGAACCCTTCGCTGCCGGCCTGGCTGAGCGTCCGCAGCCTGCGGCTGGCCTCCGGCCTCGTCCTCTTCGCCTACATCACGGCGCATCTGATCAATCACGCGCTCGGACTTGTCTCGCTCGCGGCGGCGGAAGCCGGCCTCGGTTATGCGGTCGAGCTCTGGTACAGCCTCCCCGGCACCGTGCTCCTCTACGGCGCCGCCGCCATCCATTTCACCCTCGCGCTCTGGGCGGTCTATGAGCGGCGCACCTTCCGCCTGCCGCCGATCGAGCTCCTTCGTATTGCGCTCGGTTTCACGCTGCCGCTCATCCTGATCAACCATGCGGCGAATACGCGGCTCGCCTACGACCTGTTCGGGCTGTCGTCCGACTACACCCGGGTGGTCGCCAATCTCTGGCTGTCGGACCAGCAAGGCATGCAGCTCGGCCTCTTGGCGCCGGGATGGCTGCACGGCTGCCTCGGCCTGCATTTCATCCTGCGGCGGCGGCCGCTCTACCGGCACCTGCGTCTTGCGCTGTTCGCCGTCATGCTGCTGGTGCCGGTGTTCTCCGGCATGGGCTTCATCGCGATGGGCAAGGAGCTCAGGACCAATGCGGAGGCTGCGGCGGCGGCTCGCGATTATCAGGGTCCGGCCCATGCCGGGCAACGCCTTGCCCTCGCGCACACCAAGGACCGGCTGCTGATCGGCTATTTGAGCCTGATCGGCCTGGCCCTTGCCGCGCGCGGCGTCCGCAACGCGGTCGAGCGTGGGACCAGACGGCTTATCTCGATCTCCTATCCTGGACGCAGCATCCAGGTGCCGCGCGGCTGGTCGGTGCTGGAGGCAAGCCGCGGATTCCATCTCGCGCATGCCTCGATGTGCGGTGGCCGCGCCCGCTGCTCGACCTGCCGGATTCGCGTGATCGCGGGCGAGCAGCACTGTCCGGCCGCGGAAGCGGGCGAGCGCGCCACCTTGCAGCGGATCGGCGCCGCACCCGATGTGCGGCTCGCCTGTCAATTGCGCCCGACCGGCGACATCTCGGTCGTCCCGCTGGTGCGCACGGAACGCCCCATCTATCGGGCAAGCGTCCCGCAGCGCAGCGCCGAGCGCGAGATCGTCGTGCTGGTCTGCGACTTCGTCAATCGTGCCGAGCTCGCGAGCGAGCACCTGCCGCAGGACATGCTGTACGTGCTCACGCTCTATGTCGATGCGCTGGTCAAGGCCATCCGCGGCGCCCGTGGCGTCCTCAGCTACGTGGAGCCCGACAGCATCTGCGCGCTCTTCGGGCTCGAAGGCTCGCTGGGCCAGGCGGCGCGCCACGCCCTGCAGGCGGCCTCCGCCATCGACGAGGTCATGGCGGACCTCAACGAGCGTTTCGGCCGGCAGTGGCATTGCAAGGCCGAGATCGTCGTGAGCCTGCATGCCGGACGCGCCGTGGTCGGCGAGATCGGCTCGTCCGATCCGCCGGCGGTGATGGCGGTCGGGGAGGCCGTGGACACGTTGAAGGAGCTGCGCGAGGCGGGTGCGGCTCGGCGCAGCCGCTGGATGATCTCCGAGCCCGTCTGCACGGCGGCAGGGCTGGATGCGCCGGTGCCGGAAAAGATCGTGCTGCCCTCGCCGGGCGGCCCAATCTGCGTTTTCCCCTGCGCGTCACCCCCGCTGCCGCCGGGCGCCTCGGCGGCAGTCCGCGAGCCACAGGCACCCTGGCGGCGCCTGTGGGGCGTATGATCGTTACCCGACCGAGCAGGGGATTTCCGCTGCCGCCTCGGCTGGACTGCATCCGGGCCGGGCACGACCCCATTTTGCCTTCATTTGCCCTTGCAACCCCTTGATCATGAGAGTGCCGATTCCGATAATTCGCGATCCGGCGACGCACGGTCTGCCGATCAGCAGCTATGTGAACGAGTTCACGCACGGTCGCGAGACGATTGTGCTGTGATCGGCGCCGAGCCGAGCTTGGCCTCAACTCGGGGCGAGCGGATGGGGCAACTGATGCTGCCGAGGAGTTGATGTCGTCTCCCAAGCGGCCGAAGCGCTCGATGCGCCAAGGGGGTGCCCGTCCCAGCCGGAATGCAGGCGCGCGCTCGGCCGGGACGCGCCGTTCCGGGAATGGGCCGAGGCAGAAGCTCGAAACCCGCGTTCGCAAGCTGGAAGCGCAGCTGGCCATGCGTGGCCGTGAGCTGCGAGAGTCCCTGCAGCAACAGACCGCCACCGCCGACGTGCTCAAGGTCATCAGCCGCTCGGCCTTCGCTCTCGATCGGGTGCTCGCCTCGCTGCTCGAGAGCGCAGCCAGCCTCTGCCAGGCCGAATATGGCGGGATCTTCCGCTACGACGGCGAGGCGGGCCGCGCCGTCGCCGCCCGCAATGTCGCCCCCGCGGTGTTGGAGCTGTGGCAGCGCTCGGGCATCCGCGCCGGGCGGGGGACGACCAGCGGCCGCGCCCTGCTCGAGCGCCGCCCCGTGCAGATCCTCGACGTCCATGCCGACCCGGAATACGAGGTGCACGACCGCACGATGCTGGGCAACATGCGCACGGTCTTGGGTGTGCCGCTGTTGCGCGAGGGCGAGCCGCTCGGCGTCATCGCGCTGTGGAAGGACCGGGTCGAGCCCTTCACCGAGCGGCAGATCGAGCTCGTCACCACCTTTGCCGACCAGGCCGTGATCGCGATCGAGAACGCGCGGCTGTTCGAGGAGCGCGAGGCGCGCACCCGCGAGCTGGCCGAGGCGCTGGAGCAGCAGACCGCGACCTCGGAGGTGCTCGGCGTCATATCGAGCTCGCCCGGCGCATTGCAGCCGGTCTTCGAGGCGATGCTGGAACATGCGACCCGCATTTGCGAGGCCGCGTTTGGCTCGATGTTGCTGCGCGAAGGAGCTATGTTTCGGCGTGTCGCCCTGCACAACGCGCCTCTAGAATATTCCGAATTCAATCATAAAGATCCGCTTTTTGGGGTCAGTAAGACGCTCGCCGGTGTTCTTGAAGCAAAGCAGCCGGCACAGGTCATCGATATGGCGGTCGCTGAGCCCGCATCGCCGATCGCTAAACTTGGCGGGGCGCGCGCGCTGCTGAACGTGCCGATGATCAAAGGGAATGAGGTCATCGGCGTCATTGGGATTTACCGCCAGGAGGTGCGAGCCTTCACCGAAAAGCAGATCGAATTGGTAACCAATTTCGCGGCCCAAGCTGTAATTGCCATCGAAAACACGAGATTGCTCAACGAGCTGCGCCAGCGCACCGACGATCTTGCCGAATCGCTGCAGCAGCAGACCGCCACCGCCGACGTGCTCAAGGTCATCAGCCGCTCGACGTTCGATCTGCAGACCGTGCTCGACACGCTGGTGCAGTCGGCGGCGCGGCGGTGCGAAGCCGATTCTGCTTTCATCTTCCGTGGTCACCCCGAGGGCTTCCGGCTGGCTGCCAGCCACGGCTATGCCCCCGAATACCGGGAATGGATGCAGCATCAGACGATCGCGGTCGGGCGGCAGACGCTGGTCGGCCGCACCGCCGCCGAACGCCGCGCGGTCCACATCCCCGACGTGCTGGCGGATGCGGAATACGGCTGGACCGAATCCATCCGGCGGGGAAATTTTCGTGCAATGCTCGGGGTTCCGCTGCTGCGCGAGGGCGTCCCGATCGGCGTGATCGCCGTGAGCCGCTCCGTCGTCGAGCCTTTCTCCGCCAAGCAGATCGAGCTGGTCGAGACCTTCGCCGACCAGGCGGTGATCGCCATCGAGAACGTGAGGCTGTTCGACGAGATCCAGGACAAGAGCCGGGAGCTGCAGCTGGCCAGCGAGAACAAGTCGCAGTTCCTCTCCAGCATGAGCCACGAGCTGCGCACGCCGCTCAACGCGATCATCGGCCTCACCGACATGCTCATTGCCAACGCGCCTCGTTTCGGCGCCGAGAAGGCGCTGGAGCCGCTCAGGCGCGTGCACGGCGCCGGCACCCACCTGCTCGGGCTGATCAACCAGGTGCTCGACCTCTCGAAGATCGAGGCCGGCAAGCTCGAGCTGAGCCCGGAACGTGTCGATCTCGCCCCGCTGGTCGACGAGGTGATCGGCACCGCCGGTCAGCTCGCGCAGCAGAACGGCAACCGGCTCTTCGTCGACGTGCAGGAGAGCCTGGGCGCGCTGACGGTCGACCCGATGCGGCTGCGCCAGATCCTGCTCAATCTCCTGAGCAACGCCTGCAAGTTCACCAAGGCGGGGGAGGTGAAGCTCAGCGCGCGCAGGGCCGTCGACGGCCGCAGCTCGATCGAGCTTGCGGTTTCCGACACCGGCATCGGCATGACCGCCGAGCAGATGGGCCGCCTGTTCGAGGAGTTCAGCCAGGCGGAGGCCTCGACCGCCAAGCGCTATGGCGGCACCGGACTGGGCCTCGCCATCACCCGCAAGCTCGCGCGGATGATGGGAGGCGACGTCTCGGTGGCGAGCGAGCCGGGCAGGGGATCGACGTTCACGGTGCGGCTGCCCGGTGACGCTGCGGCCTCCCCCGCGCCGAGGAGCCTCGAAACCACGATGGAAGCACGACCGTGACCAAGGTTCTTTACGTCGAGGACAACGACGACAACCTCTACATGCTCAAGATGCGGCTCGAGCTGCTCGGGGACTTCGAGGTGGTGACGGCCGAGAACGGTGAGAAGGGCTGCGAGATGGCCGCGGCCGAGCGGCCGGATCTCATCCTGATGGATCTGGAAATGCCGGTTCTCGACGGCTGGGAAGCGACGCGAAGGCTCAAGAGCGATGCCAGCACGCGCGACATTCCCGTAATCGGGCTTTCCGCCCACGCGCTCGCCGGCGAGCGCGAGAAGGCGATGGCGGCCGGCTGCGACGAGTTCGATCACAAGCCGGTCGAGTTCGAGCGCCTGGTCGCAACGATGCGGCGGCTCGCTGCCGGCCGCAAGACCACCGTGTAAGCTTGGCCAGGGTGGGCAAAATCGCCTCGCGATGGTGCCGCCACGGACAACGGTGGCGGCGATCTTGCCCACCATGGTCCACTCTACAGGCTCATTCGATCACCTCGTCGGCGCGGGCGAGGAGAAGGGGCGGCATGGTGATGCCCAAAGCCTTCGCGGCCTTGAGATTCATCACCAGCTCGAGCTTGCTCGGCACCTGAACGGGGAGGTCGCTCGCGCGCGCCCCCTTGAGGATGCGGTCGACATAGCCGGCCGCGCGCCGGAAAATGTCGGCCACGTCGGTGCCGTAGGACATGAGCCCGCCGCTCGCGGCAAAGTACCGGAACGGATAGATCGCCGGCAGGCGGTAGCGTTCGGCGAGCGTGATGATCAGGTCGCGGCTGTTCATGGTGCTCACGTCCGGCAGCACCATCAGCCCGCCGCCGGGCTCGCGCGCAAATGCTGCAAGGAAGCGCTCGATCTCGGCACCGCCGTGCAAGGCGGCGCTCACCGGCGTCGCGTCGAATGCGGCGGCGGCCGCCTCGACCGGCTTCACGAACTCGCCGGCAAACGGTGCCGTCTGCGGATCGAACAGCAGCGCCACGCGCGTGACATGCGGCGCCACCACCTTCAGGGTCTCCAGCCATTTGGTCCCGATCGTGAACTCGAAGCTGGTAAATCCGGTGAGATTGCCGCCCGGACGCGCCAGGCTCGCAACGATCCCTTGCCCGACCGGATCGGTCACCTGCACGAAGACGACCGGCACACTGCCGCCTTGCGCTTTCAGCGCGAGCGCAGCCGGGGTGCTGTTGGCCACGATCAGGTCCGGCGCCAGCGCGAGCAGCTCACGCGCGTTCCTGCGCAGGACCTCGGCGTCCCCGGTGCCCCAGCGGTAGTCGGTCCGCAGGTTGCGCCCTTCGACCCATCCGAGCTCCCGCAGGCCCTGCCCCAGGGCGGCGGTGCGGAGTCTCGCTTCCGGGTCGGTTGCCGGGATGCTCATCAGCGCGCCGATGCGCCGCGCCCGCTCGCGCGGCTGCGCCCGCGAGGCCGACGGCCAACGCAGGAGAGGTGCCGCCGCGCCGGCAACAGCCAGGATGAGCTCGCGCCGCCTCATGCAAGAGCTCAGTTTGCCACGGCGCGCGCGACTTGTCGTCGGTGTCGCGCCTGAAATATTCCGAAATCTCACGGCCTGCGGCCGTGCTTTGCCAGAAGCTGCCGGTACAGCGCGACGGTGTCGCGCCCGACCCGCACGCTGGAGAATTCCTGCTCGACCAGCTTCCGGCCGCTGCGGCCGAGTCGGGCGCGAAGCTCGCGGTCGCCGGCGAGCCGGCCAATCGCCTCGGCGAGCTTCTCGGCATCATCGGGTGGGACCAGGACGGCATTGATCCCGTTGCGGGCGATATCGCGGCAGCCGGGCGTGTCGGTTGCGATCAGCGGCCGTCCGCAGGCCGCGGCCTCGATCAGGCTCAGCGGCACCCCCTCGCCGCCGCGCGAGGGAAGCACCGCGATATGCGCGGCGGCCCAGACCGTGGCGATGTCGTCGACGAAGCCCAGGTGCACGAGATCGCGCCGGCGCCGCCAGGCGGCGATCTCGTCCTCCTGCACCGAGCCGGGATTGGCGGGATCCGGAAGGCCCGCGATCAGAAGCGCGGTCCGGGGGCCGCACCGCTGCAGGAGCTCGTGAGCGGCGACCAGCGTCCTGATGCCCTTGCTTTCCAGCAGCCGCCCGGCGAAGCCGATCGTGATCGGCTCCCCCGGCTCGGGCATCGGCTTGAGCCGCTCGATATCGACGCCGGAGCCAGGGATCAGCGTGATGCGCGAGCGCTCCACGCCGAGCCGCTCGATCGTCCGCGCGTCGTGCGGGTTCTGCACGAGCACGGCGGAGCGTGTGCGTGCGAGCAGGACCCGCAAGACGGCTTTGAGCAGCATGCGCGTCGCGCGCAGCTTGGCACTGTCGCTGCTGAACGTGGTGCCGAGCCCGGTGATGGCGTTGAGGCAGACTACCGGCAGGCCGAGCGCGGCGAGCGACCCCGCGATCGTCGGCAACAGGGCGACGTGATGGGCGATGCTCGGATCGAGCTTGCGATAGAGACTGCGGATGTCGCGCACGGTTCGCAAGAGATGCCGGGGATCGAGGCTGCCGCGCCGCCACTCGATGTGATGCAGGGCGAAGCCCTCCGCCGCGATCGCCGGCCCATGCCGGGCAACCCGGGTGATGACGTGCACCTCGAAGCCCGCTTCCCTGGCGGCCCGCGCCATCGGCAGCCGATGCGAGCTGAAATACCAATCCTCGGTCACCAGATAGACCAGGCGGGGCGAGCTGCCGCACGCGTTGAAGGAGGACATTTCCTACCTTACCAAGGCTTCGTGTCGCGCATTAGAGCATGTTCTGATCGGATCGAAGCGGGCATCGTCATGGCCGGGCTTGGTCCTGGGCTTGGCCCGCCCGGGCCCCGCCGCCCAATCCAATCGCCGCCGGCTGCCTCGGCCTGCGCTATGCGAGCAAGTACGCGCATGGCGGACGAACGACCGGAATGAGCACTGATCCGGCAACTCGCGCGGAAGTCTTCAGATTCGAAAGGTCAGATGGATGAACCACGCGCAAAGCTTCTTCGCTGCCGCCGGCCGAATCTGCCGCGAGATTTCGTTCGCTTCGATCGAGGCCCTGGCAGTGGAGCTCGAGCGGTTGCGCGAACGCAACGGCCGCTTGTTCCTCCTCGGGGTCGGCGGCAGCGCCGCCAATTGCAGTCATGCGGTCAACGATTTCCGCAAGCTCTGCGGCATTGAAGCCTATACCCCGGTGGATAACGTCGCCGAGCTCACCGCGCGCACCAACGACGAAGGCTGGGATACGGTATTTGCCGCGTGGCTCGAGACCAGCCGGCTCGATGCAAACGACGCCATCCTCGTCTACTCGGTGGGCGGTGGCGACGCCGGGCGCAACATCAGCCGCAATATCGTCCAGGCCATCGATCTCGCCAAGGCGCGCCGGGCGAAGGTGCTCGGCATTGTCGGTCGCAACGACGGCGAGACCGCCAGGCGCGGCGACGTGGTGGTCGTCATCCCGGAAGTGGACGCTTCCTGGGTGACGCCCTTGTCCGAGGCGTTCCAGGCGGTGGTCTTCCACTGCCTGGTCAGCCATCCGAGCTTGCAGCGCAGGCCGACGAAGTGGTAACCCCTCGTGACGAGCCGGGCCACGAGCCGGGGAGGGGGATGGCGGCCGGTGGGGTTTTCCCGATGGGAGAAGGTGATCGACTGCCGCCGGCCTTGGCCGCGGTCGCGGAACCGGCCGAAATCATCATGCGCACCACGCTGACGGTGCAGGAGGCGTCATGAGCAGGCTTGCCGACCTCAAGGTGAAGATCTTCGCCGACGGCGCCGACTATGAGGGAATGGTGCAGCTCGCGCGCAATCCGCTGATCAAGGGCTTCACCACCAATCCGTCGTTGATGCGCAAGGCGGGGGTCAGCGACTACGAGGCGTTCGCCCGCAAGGTGGTGGGCGCGATCCCCGACCGGCCGGTGTCGTTCGAGGTGTTCGCCGACGACTTCGCCGGCATGGCCGAGCAGGCGCGCGCGATCGCCGCCTGGGGGGCGAACGTCAACGTCAAGATTCCCGTCACCAACACCAGGGGGCAAGCCTCGAGCGAGCTCATTCGCACGCTCTCGGCCGAAGGCATCGCGCTCAACGTGACCGCGATCTTCACCCTCGACCAGGTGCGCAGCGTGGCCGACGCGCTCGCGCCGGGAACGCCGGCCATCGTCTCGGTGTTCGCCGGGCGGATTGCCGACACCGGCGTCGATCCGGTGCCGCACATGCTCGCCTGCAAGCAGATTCTCGGGGCGCGGCCCAGGGCCGAGCTCCTGTGGGCCAGCAGCCGCGAGCTGCTCAACATCTTTCACGCCGAGGAGAGCGGCTGCGACATCGTCACCGTGCCCAACGACTTCCTGGCCAAGCTCGATCTCGTCGGCAAGGATCTGATCGAATATTCGCGCGAGACGGTGCAGGCATTCCACAGGGATGCGACCACGGCGGCCTATCGGATCAACGTCCGCCGCGTCGCCGCCGAGTGAAGCTCACTTGCCCGTTGCCGCCGCCGCCGACCGCGGCGGACGAACCGGGACGTCGTAGAGGTTCTCCATCGCGTCAGGCCAGTCAGCTTGCCTGATCGCCCGTTCCGTGGAGGCCTGCACCGGATAACCCAGGCCGTCCAGACCGAGCTCATAGCTGCTCGAAAGCCATCCGTTGCTTTCGGCATATAAGCGGCAGACCATCGCCCTTTCTGCCGACGACCACTGCACGGTGGCGGCAGGTCCGCCGTTGCGCAGCGCATTGCCCAATCTCGTATTCTGAAAAGCGACATTGGGCACGATGTGCAGCCTGCCAAGAGCGTAGACGGCGGCGTTTGCCATCGCCAGGGCAGCACGTCCGGCAAACCGCTCCTGCAATGACGCGTAGAGCCGAGATGGCCGGCGATTGGGCTCGGGGCTGAACGGCCCGCTTGGCCATTCGAGCGGCCAGCCCTTCTTCTGCATCAGGTGAACGAACCGCCTGAGGTCCCGCCCAAATGATTCAATGGGGACAACGATGAGCTTCTCACGACCGAATTCCGCCTCGGCGGCGGCGACGAGCTCGCCATAGTTCAGAATTGTCGGATAGCCAATCTGTCGGAAGCTGTCGTACAGCCATTGATTGAAGCTCGGCGGGCGATCGAGCCGAACATTGGAACGGCCAAAATAGAAATACGCCGACTCCAGCGCATCAAACTGATTTCGAATCGTGTACAGCAGCGAAGCATCTGGAAAAAGCCGCTTTATCCGGTGGAGCATCACTCGACGATCTGCCGCCCTCGATGATGAGAGGCCCTCGTCCGACAGGATCAGAGTGCGCCCGTTCTCAACCTTCTGAAGAAAGCATCCGGCGCGCTGAAGCACGGAAGCGCTCGGGAGCGGGTGGGTCATATCGGCGCGGATGGCCCACCGCAGGACTGCATAGAGGTCCTGATCCTGATAGGTCGGCTTCGCGACCGATACGCAGTGTTTCTGCAACACAAACAGGTCCTGCAGCGCAGTCGTGGCCGTCTTCGGCGCGCCGATATGAACGAGGACGGGACTCTTGGTGAGAGCTGGAATTGCACCAATGCAGGATACATGCACCGGCGCAGGGTCCGCGGTGCTCACCATCGGACTGGCCACCAATGCGTGAATGGTTTCGTGGTCTCGATGATGTCGACCATGGCAGGCGTGCGACCTATGGCCGGACCGGCATGTTCGCCTGCCGTTCGGGTAGCGAGTGCTGGTCGCCGGCCGGTGGCATGCGGCTCTCGTCCCGGAACCATGATGTAACCTGGCGCTGCAGCTTTCGGGTGATCGGCCGTTCGACCAGCAGGTGAACGAGCAGCGACAGGCCCAGCGTGAAAGCCAGCACCAGGGCAGCAGCCAGCCATGGCCATTGAGCCGGGTTGAGGAGCTGGGGAAAAAATCTGCGCGGCAAGGTAATGGCCCAGGGATGAACGAGGTACAGCGAATAGGACGCATTGCCCAGAAGGTTCAAGCCTCGCTGCACCGGTCCCGGCTTTGCGGTCGCCCTGCTGAGCACGAGCGCAGCTACGATCACGGCGGACGGCACGCCCCAGGCGATGACGCGGTGTACATCGGCCCAACGGGTGGATGCCGCTATGGCGCCGAGCGCGAGCAGGAGGGCGCCCGCCGCAATCGGGCGCGGCATGCGGATCCCGTTGCGAAAGCCCAGAGCTATGAGCATTCCGAATACGAACTCGAGAATGATCGGGTCTGCCCAATATCCGAACGGATTGGGAAGCGGTGCAACGAGATTAACGGCTGCGAACAGCGTCAGGGCGGCAGCTACCAGCAAGACGCCGGTCCGCCGGCTGAACAGGAGCGCGAGGGAAAAGCAGACATAGAAGAACATCTCGTAATTGAGTGTCCATCCGACCCCATGCACCGGGGCCATATAGCCGTCGGTCTGCGCAACCGGAATGAACAGATATGAGCCGACCACCGCTCTCCAGGAGAACTTCGCCGTGCTCAGGTCTCCATAATGGACGAGCAGGTAAGCAAGGATGAGGCTGGTAGTGATCCAGTAGAGCGGAACGATGCGCGCCAACCGGCGCAGCACGAATTCCCGAGCGGCGTTGGCGCGCTCGAACAGCGGCTCCGACGAATAGACCATCACGAACCCGGAGATCACGAAAAAGACGTCCACACCGGCGTAGCCGAGAGTGAAACCGGGCAGCGCATCGATCAGCCCCTGCTTGCGGACGAACTCGTATCCCACGAGGTGCGGAATGGTGACGCCGAGCGCGGCGCAGGCGCGCAGAACCTGAATCGAGAGCAGCGACTGGTGCTGATGCTCGGTCACGCGTATTGCCCCCTCGCACTCCCCGCGGCGCGCGAATGTCTGCCACACTTAGCGGAATCTGCCCGACGCCACAATGCGAGCTGCTCAGGCACGGTCCTTCGGTCGTGGTACGCAAACAGGATGGCCTGTGAAGGGTAGCAATCGCCCGACGGCTGACCGCAATCGATGGTGGCAAGCGAAAGTGCCGCCACCGCGCCGGGCTGATCCTCGCGCAGGCTGGTCGTGCCCTTGTTGCAGACGGCCCGACCCCAGCTGCCGGTGCACATCTGCTCGAGCCCCCTGCGTTTCTCGCTCGGGCAGGCCGATGACGCCTGTGCGCCGGCCGCCGCGCCGGGGGCGCGGCGGCGTCGGGTTGCCATCCGATCGACACGAGGCGCTTGGCGGTGGCTCACCCTGCGCTTCGGGGCAGCTTCCGGGTCGACCCGACTGCGCTATGCCAGATAGATAAGACATTGAATTTACGCGATTAAATGACGTTCGTCGAATGAACGAAAGGCTTGACGTTCAAAGAATGAACGAGGCATAATCAAAAAAAATGGGTGCGGGGACGACATGGCTGGCTTGACGCGCGAGGAGCCAAGGGACAATCCGCGCATAATCCTCGGCCTTCTGGAGTCCGTGGAACGCGGAGGCGCCACATCGCAGCGCAGCCTCGCGCATGAGCTCGGCATCGCGCTCGGTCTCGTCAACGCCTATCTGCGGCGATGCGTCAAGAAAGGCCTGGTCAAGGTCAGGCACGCGCCGGCGCGCCGATACGCCTACTACCTCACGCCGCATGGCTTCGCCGAAAAGTCCCGACTGACTGTCGAGTATCTTTCCTATTCGTTCGCCTTCTTTCGCCGAGCCAAAGCCGAATGCCTGGAAGTGCTGCAGGCTGCTGCGGCGCGCGGGTGGGACCGAATAGCGCTCGCCGGTGTTTCCGACCTGGCCGAGGTCGCCATGATCTGTGCGACGCAGTGCGGCGTGAAGATCACCGCCGTGGTCGACCGGCAGTCCACGCTCGCGCATTTCGTCGGTGTTCCGGTGGTGACCTCGCTGGAGGCGATCGAGGGCGCCTTCGACGCGGTGCTGGTGACCGATCTGGTCGCCGCGCGCGACACATATGAATACGCCGCCGCGGGCATCGGGGCGGACCGCGTTCTGGCACCGAAGCTCCTCGGCGTGGCGCCGCGTGCAGCTGACGAGATGGCGCCGTGAGCATGCTCAATCCGCGCTGGTACGTGGTGGAGACGCATCCGCGTGCCGAGAGCAAGGCGGCCCAGCATCTGGGGCGGCAGGGCTTTGCCACCTATCTGCCGCGCTACCTCAAGCGCACGCGTCATGCGCGCAAGATCGTGACCGTCGCAGCACCCCTGTTTCCGCGCTATCTGTTCGTCGCGATCGATCTCGCCGGCCAGCGCTGGCGCTCGATCCACTCGACGATCGGGGTTGCGAGACTGGTGTGCAACGGTGAGAACCCGGCCGTCGTGACTGACGCGATCGTCGACCGGCTGAGGCAACGCGAAAACGAGCAAGGCTTCGTGCGGCTCGAGCAGCGCCCAAAGTTTGCACCGGGTGCCGCGGTAAGGGTCGTCGACGGAGCGTTTGCGGCCTGCATCGGCCTGTTCGAGGGCGTGACCGACGGTCAGCGGGTTGCGATCCTGCTGGAGCTGCTCGGCCGCAAGGTGCGGGTGGTGCTCGACGACCTATCCGTCGCCGCGGCCTGACCGCGGACGGATTTTGCAAAGCCCCGCACGCATGTACGGGGCGCATCCGGGTGATGCGGTCTTCACCCGGAGTGCGGTAGCGTTCGATGCTGTCGACCGGAGCGGCCGCCGGGTTTCGAGATCCCTGGGCTCGAGCAGCGTGCGACTCACGAAGACCGTCGGCCAATACCTCCTCGGACGGGGTGCGCTGCGGCATATCGGGCAGATCCTAACCGATGCGCCGCCAACCGCTTCGGGACCTGTCGTCTACCTGATCGACCATTTTTTCCGAGATGGAATGCTCGCCGGACGTTTGCCGCTGAAGTCCACGGACCTCGTCCTGTATGTCGACACGAGCGACGAGCCGACGACCGAGCAGGTCGACAGCATCGCCGATGGTCTGCGTGCCGGCCCACGGCCGGCTGCGGTGGTGGGCATCGGCGGTGGCAGCACCATGGATATCGCCAAAGCGGTGTCCAACCTCATGACGAATGCCGGAGCCGCGGCCGATTACCAGGGTTGGGACCTGCTCGGGGCGCCCGGACTATTCAAGGTGGGGGTCCCCACCATTTCCGGCACCGGCGCCGAGGCGTCACGCACCTGCGTGATGCTCAACCATGCCCGCAAGCTGAAGCTCGGCATGAACAGCGACTACACGGTATTCGATCGTCTGGTGCTCGATCCCGAGCTCACCGCGAGCGTGCCGCGACCGCAATATTTCTTCACCGGGATGGACACCTACATCCATTGCATCGAGAGCCTGTCGGGCCGCTATCGCCACCCGCTGGCGGATGCGCTGTCGCGGCAGGCATTGGCAATGTGCCGGGAGATCTTCCTCCAAGAGGGCATGCAGGCGGAGGAGAGCCGCGAGCGGCTCATGGTCGCCTCCTATCTCGGCGGCAGCGCGATCGGCAACAGCTATGTGGGGCTCGTTCACCCGTTCTCGGCCGGGCTGTCGATGGTGCTGCATACCCATCACTGCATCGGCAACTGCATCGTGTTGAACGCGATGGAGGAGTTTTACCCGCAGCAGGTGGAGGAGTTTCGCCGCATGCTCGACGTGCAGGGGATCGAGCTGCCGCGCGGGCTTTGCCGTGATCTGTCCGAGGCGCAGTATCGCTCGCTGCACGAGGCCACCCTGATCCACGAGAAGCCGCTGGCCAACGCACTGGGCGACGGCTTCAGGGATGTTCTGACCTTCGACAAGGTGACCGGGCTTTTCGCACGGATGTGACCGTGAACAAGAATCCGCCTGCGCCGCAGATCTCGGTCGTCGTTCCTGTGCACAATGAGGAACGCTTCATCGGCCGCGCCATACGATCCGTGCTCAATCAGTCCATCGGGCAAATCGGCTACGAGGTGATCGCGGTCGACGACGCCAGCACCGACCGCAGCGCCTACGCACTCGAGCTGTTCAAGGACGAGATCGCGATCCTGCAGAACGATTCCGCTCTCGGGCTGCCCGGCAGCCTCAACCGCGCGATCCGCGCCGCGCGCGGCAAATACGTCGTGCGTGTCGATGCCGACGACTACGTTCGCAGCGACTATCTCTACATCCTGCAGCGCTTCCTCGAGGACAACACCTACATGGACGCGGTGGCATGCGACTACTACGTGGTCGACGACGCCGAGAACGTCCTGGAGCGCCGCAACTGCATGGAGCATCCGATCGGCTGCGGCATCATGTTTCGAGCCGATCACCTCATCGATATCGGCTTGTATGACGACAATTTCCTGATGCACGAGGACCGCGATCTTCGCCTCCGATTCCTGAAGAAATATTCGATCCACCGCGTCGAGCTGCCGCTCTATCGATATCGGCGACACGACGGCAACATGACGAAGGATCGGGCGGCGTGGCAGGACTTCGAACGGCGGCTCGCCGAGAAGCACTGCAGCGACGCCGGATGATCCGCGTCTCGTCGAGAAGCACGTGACGAACGAGAGCGCAATCAAGGTCCCCTGGTCCGGGCGCG